>JAIBBJ010000115.1 GCA_019694735.1 Gemmatimonadaceae bacterium
ACGGCGCCGGCCACGGGACCCGGGCCGGCGCCGGCCGACCGCGCGGCCAAGCCCGCGCGCTGAGGCCCGCGTCCCGATGCCGCGGCGCCCCTGGGTGGTCCGGCGCTCACCGCGCCACGGCCGCGGCGTCTTCGCCGTCGCGACGATCCCCGCCGGGACGCGGATCATCGAGTACACCGGCGAGCTCATCAGCGAGGCGGAGGGGGAGCGGCGCTACCCGACGCCCCCGGACGGGCACGAGGAGCCCGAGCACACCTACCTGCTCACCCTCGACGCGACGCGCGTCATCGACGCGAACGTCGGCGGCAACGCCGCGCGCTTCATCAACCACTCCTGCGAGCCGAACTGCGAGCCGATCGCCTTCGGCGACCACATGTGGATCGTCGCGGTGCGCGCCATCCGCCCGGGGGAGGAGCTCGCGTACGACTACGCGATCGAGCTCGATGAGCCGCACACGCCCGCCCGCAAGCGGCGCTTCCCGTGCGCCTGCGGCGCGCGGCGCTGCCGCGGCTCGATCCTCAAGCCGAAGCGCCAGCCGCTGCATCCGCTCGTGCGCCGCGCGATCCGGCGCTACGGCCCGGGCCGCTAGCGCGCGGCCGACTCCAGCAGGCGGTCCACGTCCGCCTTGAGGTCGGCGCGGGTCGCGCGGAAACCGTCGAGTCCCTCCTGCGGCACCAGCGCGGGCGACACGGTGCGGATCGTGGCGTCGAACTCGGCCATCGGCGAGAACTCGTCGGTCGCGACCGCATGCGAGACGAGGAGCAGCGCGAGCACGATGCCGGCGGCGATCGCGCCGACGCGCCAGCGGGCCGCCGTCCCGAGGTGCGTCGCGACCTGCAGGTGCAGGGGCACGACGACGGCGACCGCGGCGAGCGCGGTCGCCGTGGTCAGCTGCGACGCCCCGGGCATCGCCGGCGCGAGGAAGGCCAGGAGCCCGTGCAGCTCGCCGAGCACGGTCAGCACGGCGACGGCGGCCGCGCCGATCGCGGCATGCGCCACGAAATGGAAGCGGCCGAGGACGACGCGCGCGGCCAGCGCCCAGACGCCCGCCCAGAGGAGGACGAGGACACCGAAGGCGAGGACGGTCCCGAAGATCTCCGTCCCCGCCCCGCGCGCCGTCGCCTCGAGCCAGCCGTCGGACGCCACCACGAGCGGGGCGACCACGAGCACGCCGAGCAGCACCGGCAGGCTCGCGTGCGCGAGCGAGCGCCCCGCGGTACCGGCGCGCGGCAGGCGGAGCGCCGGCGGCAGCGGCGCGCCGGCGTCCTGCACGCGGAGCGTCGTGCGGCCGACCGTCACGGCGGCGCCGGGGCGCAGCACCACGCGCGTCACCCGCTCGTCGCGCCCGACCCCGAGGCCGTTCACCGAACCGAGGTCCACGAGGACCCAGGTGCCGTCCGGCTGCGGCTCCACCCGGGCGTGGTGCGCATCCGCGTGCAGGTCATCGAGCACGAGCACGTTGTCGAGTGCGCGGCCGATGGTGAGCGGCGCGTCCCCCAGGCGGTGCCGCTCGCGCACCTCGGCGTGGCGGCCGGGCGGGAGGACCTCGAGGATCAGCGCCACGCGAGCCCCTCGAGGTAGCGGTCGGCGAGGCGGTCGATGTTCGCCCAGCTCGCGCCGGTGAGCGTGAGGGTCGAGATGAGGCCGGCGTTGCGGCGCCCGAGCAGCGCGACGTGGAACTGCGCATCGTAGAGCCCGGGCATCCGCTTGAGCGCGCGGAGGCAGAGCACGGCGCGCACCGGGGTGTGCGGCGCGCGCACGTTGCGCACGGCGCAGCGCCACTCGGTGACGTGCTTCTCGCTGCCGTCCACGAAGCCGGCGAAGCGGAACCGCTGCGAATAGAGCGCGCCGAACTGGGCGGCATTGAGCTTCTGCGTCGTGAGCACGCGGTGCACGATCTCGATCGTCCCGGACGACTGGTCGTCGGCGATGAAGACCTCGTCGTCGGTGCCGCAGCGGTGCCAGATCTCGGTGTAGGTCGGCTCGGCCTCCGCCTCGTCGCTGCGCTCCGAGCCGCCCCAGCACCGGAAGACGGGGGCGGGTTCGGTGAGGACGCGGAACGGGCCGACCTCGGCGAGGCGGGGCGCCCCCTCGAGCAGGGTGCCGAGATACGCCTCCTGGTACGCGGTCAGCTGCTGCGCGATCTCGACCGTGAGGTCGGCGGCGGGACGGAAGCCCGCGGCCTGCACGCGGGCGAGGAGCGCGGTGGCCTGCGTCTCGGGCACGAGGAAGGAGCGCTGCTCGCCCATCGTCGAGACGTTCACGCCGACCACGCGGCCGTCGCCGGTGATCGTCGGGCCGCCGCTCATCCCGGGGTTGATCGAGCCGGTGAAGTGGATCTTGGGATAGAGCGTGTGCTTCAGGTTCCCGTTGTAGGTCCCCTCGACGATGCTGAGGCCGAGGTCATTGGGATGGCCGAGCGAGTAGAGCCGGTCGCCCTGGCGCACCGGCACCGGCGCGAGCGTGAACCAGCTCGTGGCGGGCCGGCCGATGCGCAGCACGGCGAGGTCGTGGACCACGTCCACCGCGAGCACCTCGACCGGTCGCGCACGGCCATCCGCCTCGACGACCTCGACGCGGTGCTTCGCCGGCTCCTGGACCCGATCGGAGATGACGTGGTAGTTGGTCATCATCAGGCCGTCCGCGGACACGAGGAACCCGGTGCCGATGGTGCCCTTGGCATCCGAGGACGTCTCGATGACCTGGACCTTGAGGATGCGTTCGCTGTAGCGGGCGAAGACGGTGCTGGTGGCCTCGCGCGGCTCGTCCTGCGCCGCGGCCGCGCGCGGGGACGCCGGCAGGAGCGCCAGCAGCGCGGCGAGCGGGAGGACGAGGCCGGGAGGGCATGGGCGCGCGCGACGCATCGGGCAAAGCTACCCGGGCGCGGGGCGTGGCCGCCACGGGCTGGCCCCCGGCGTGCACGCCTGACATACTTGCGTCGCCCGATCCTCCCCCACGATGGAGCCCGCCGTGTCCGAACAGACCCTGCGCCCGCGCACGACCTCGGAACTCCTGGACGCGACCTTCTCGCTGTACCGGCGGCACGCCCCGGCGTACATCATGGTGACGGCGATCGCGGTGGTGCCGACGCTGCTGTTCCAGCTCCTGCTGCTGGGCGGCTCGGCGAGCCTCGGCCAGACGCTGGCGGCGTTCATCATCTTCCCGATCTCGATGGTGAGCTACGCGCTCATGAACGGCGTGGTCATCCGCATGGGCTCCGACGTCTACCTCGGGGGCGAGGCCGACGTCGCCGAGGCGGTCCGCAGCGTCATGCCGAAGGTCCCCAGCCTGATCGGCACCGCGATCCTGAAGACGCTCGCCCTGATGCTCTACTTCCTGCTGCTGTTCTTCCCGATGTTCATCGCCTTCGCGAAGTACTTCGGCCCCGAGGCTGCGGTGGTGCTCGAGGGCCGGGGCGCGGCGGCGGCGATGAGCCGGTCGGCGGAGCTCGCCGACGGACGCAAGTGGCACATCCTCGGGGCGCTGCTGCTGATGTACGGGATCTACATCATCGTGGGGTTCGCGCTCGGCATCGTCGGGGCGGTCGCGGGCGCCCTCGGGTCCGAGATGGGCGGGCAGGTCGTGCTGCTCTTCGTGCAGACGCTCATCACCATCGTCTCGTACCCGATCGTGGGGCTGATGACGATGCTGCTCTACTACGACTGCCGCATCCGCAAGGAGGGCTTCGACGTGGAGCACCTGGCGCGCACGCTCGGCGACGCCGTGCCGGCCCCGGCCCGCTGAGCGCGGCCGTGGGGCCGGCGCTCGTGCAGGGCCCCGTGGCGGCGTGGCCGGCCCAGGCGGTCCGCGACACCCTCACGTCGCTGGCGCAGGACCCGGCGTACGACCGCAGCGTGCGGCAGTCGCTGTGGCAGGCGATCCTGGAGCGGGTCGGCCGCCTGTTCCAGTGGCTGCTCGACCTGCTCCCGCCGATCCCGGGCAGCCGCTGGCTCGTCGTCGCCCTCGGCGTCGCAGTGGCCGCCCTGGTGGTGGCGCGGATCGTCCTGCACGCGCGGGCGCAGCGCGAGTTCTGGGCCGGCGAGCGCGGGGACGCGCGGACCGGCGGGCGCGCCGACCCGTGGCGCGAGGCCGAGCGGCTCGCCGCGCTCGGCGAGCACCTCGAGGCCGCCCATCAGCTCTGCGCGGCCGTGCTCGTGCAGCTCATGCGGCGCGGGGAGGTGACGCTGCATCCCTCCAAGACCACCGGCGACTACGCGCGCGAGCTCCGGCGCCGGGGCGCGCGCGGCGCGGGCGACTTCCAGCGGTTCCGCGCGCGGTACGACCGGGTCGTGTACGACCGGCAGGCGTGCAGCGCCGACGAGTTCGCCGCGCTGCTGCAGGACGCGCGGCCCCTGCTGCGCGACGAGCGCCAGCCGCTCGGCCGGGCCGCGTGAGCCCGACGACACCTCCGCGCGGCGCGCGCCGGCCGACGCCGTGGTGGGCGCGGCCCGGCGTGATGCTCCCGCTCGTCGCGGGCCTGGCGTTCGCCACGGCGCTCTTCACGCCGATCCAGGGCGACCCGCGCGGCGGGGACCCGCGGCTCTCGTCGCTGTCCACGGGCCCGCTCGGGGCGCGCCTCCTGCACGACCTCCTGCAGCGGCTCGGGTGGCGCACCGAGCGCCGGCTGCGCCAGGGCCTGCCGACGGACGCCCCTGACGCGATCGTCGCCGTGCTGGATCCGCGCGTGCCGCTGCGCGCCACCGAGGTCCATGCGATCCTCACCCATGTGCGCGCGGGCGGGGCGGCCGTCCTCGTCGCGGGCGCGGGCACGGGCGCGCTCCTCGACTCGCTCCACGTGACCGTCGGCGACGCAGGACGCGCCGTGCCGGTGGCCGCGGCGCGCTACTGCGCGAAGGAGTCCATCCTCTCCTACCGGCCGCTCTGGTTCGGCACGCCGATCATGCGGGTCCTGCGGTTCACCGCGCCCACGGCGGGGGAGGTCACCCGATTCCTCGAGGCGACGGTCGAGCGCGCCGGCAAGGACAGCGTCGTGCAGCCGGTGCTCGTCGGCATGCCGCTCGGCGCGGGCCGCGTGGTCCTCGCCGTGGACGGGGACGTCTTCCGCAACGATGCGATGCGCGACTGCGCACCGGCGTTCGACGTCGCCGCCGTGCGGGCCTTCGAGTACGCCCGCGACGGCGGGCCGCGGCCCCGCACGCTCGTGGTGTTCGACGAGTACCACCAGGGACACGGCGCACGGCCGGGCACCATCCGCGCCGTGCTCCTCTACCTCGGCACGTCGCCGTCGGGACGGTTGCTCGCGCAGCTGGCGCTCGCCGGCGTCCTCCTGCTGCTCGCCCTGGCCCCGCGGCTGGTGCCGCCGCCGCCCGACGGGCGCCTCGAGCGCCGGTCACCGCTCGAGCAGGTGGACGCGCTCGCCCGCGCCTACGACCAGGTGCGCGCGACGCGGACGGCCGCCGAGCGGCTCGTGCGCGGCCTGCGGCGCCGGACCGAGCGCGGGCCGGTCCGCGACCGCCGGGCCCTGTCGGATGACGCCTGGCTCGCCCGGCTCGCCGAGCGGCATCCGGTGCTCGCCGAGCCGATCGACCTCGCGCGGCAGGCCCTCGCCGCCGAGCTCACGCCCCGCCAGTTCGCGACGCTGGGCCCCGCCCTGCACCGCATCGAGACCACCCTCACGCGATCCCCGTCATGACCGTCACCATCGAGCAGGGCGCCGAGCGCCTCCAGCGGCTGCGCGCCGCCATCGCCACGCGCATCGTCGGGCAGGAGGGCGCGATCGACGACGCCCTGGTCACCTTCCTCGCCCGCGGGCACCTGCTCATCGAGGGCGTGCCCGGCACCGCGAAGACGCTCCTCGTCCGCGCCCTCGCGGGCGCACTCGGGCTCCGCTTCACGCGCGTGCAGTTCACTCCCGACCTGATGCCGAGCGACCTCACCGGCGTCTCGGTGATGCGGGACCCGACCCGCGGGTTCGAGTTCCAGCCGGGCCCGGTGTTCACCGACCTGCTCCTCGGCGACGAGATCAACCGCGCCCCCGCGAAGACCCAGTCCGCGCTGCTCGAGGCGATGGCGGAGCGCCAGGTGACGACCGACGGCGTCACGCGCGCGCTCGACCCGCTCTTCACGGTGTACGCGACGCAGAACCCGGTCGAACACGAGGGCACCTACCCGCTGCCGGAGGCGCAGCTCGACCGCTTCCTGCTGAAGACCGTGGTGCGCTACCCGGCGAAGGAGGCGGAGCTCGCGATGCTGGAGGCGCACGAGGCGGGGTTCGACCCCGAGCGCGCCGGGGGCACCGCGCTCGTGGAGGCGGTGCTGGCACGGGACGAGGCCGTCGCGCTGCGTGGGCTCGTGGACGGCGTGCGCGTGGCCCCGGAGGTCCGCGAGTACATCGCGAACATCACCCGCGCGACGCGCGACGAGGCGGCCCTCTCGCTCGGGGCGAGCCCGCGCGCGACGGTGGCGCTGATGCGCGCGGCGCGCGCGGCGGCGGTGCTCGCGGGGCGCGGGTTCGTGCTGCCGGACGACGTGAAGGAGCGGGCGCCGGCCGTCCTCCGGCACCGCGTCGTCGTGGCCCCGGAACTCGAGGTCGAGGGACGGAACGCCGACGACGTGCTCGACGGGATCCTGCAGCGGGTCGACGCCCCGAAGTGACGCGCTGGTTCCCCTTCGTCCCCGAGCGCCGGCTCGCGGCGGCCGTCGCGGCCGCCGCGGCGCTCTGGCTGCTGCCGGCCCCGGTGGGGCCCGCGGCCGGGGCCGCAGCGCTCGGGGTCCTCGCGCTCCTGCTCGCGGCGGAGTTCGTGCGCCTCCCCACGGGCCGCACGCTCACCGTCGCGCGCGAGGCACCGGCCTCCGTCGGCCTCGGCGACACGGTCGAGCTCACCTACCGCGTCACCAACCCCACCGGCACGCCGGTCTCGGCACGCCTGCGGGACCTGCTCCCGGCCTGCGTGGAGGGCGGTCTCGGGGAACGTACGGTGCAGGTCCCGGCGCGCGGCGTGCTGACGCTCCCGGTGCCGCTCCGCGGGCTCACGCGCGCCGAGGCGCCACTCGGCCCGGTGGGCGCGCGCCTCACGACCGCGCTCGGGCTCCTCGGTGCGCGGGTGCGCGTCGCCCCGCCGGACACGATCCGCGTCGTCCCCTCCATGAGCGGCGTCCGGCGCTTCCGGCTGCTGGCACTCCAGCACCGCCTCGACGCCGCCGGCGTCCGCACGCTGCGCCGGCGCGGCGAGGGCCAGGGGTTCGCCGGGCTCCGCGAGTACGCGGTGGGGGACGATCCGCGGCACATCGACTGGAAGGCGAGCGCCAAGCGCGCGAAGCTCATCACCCGCGAGTTCACGATCGAGCGGTCGCAGACCGTCCTCACGCTCATCGACGCCGGGCGCGGGATGACGCAGCTGGCCGGCGAGTTCCCCCGGTTCGAGCACGCGCTCTCGTCGGCGATGATCCTCACCGACATCGCGGCCGCGGCGGGCGACCGGGTGGGCACGCTCGTCTTCGACGACGGGATCCGCGCCTTCGTCCCCGCGCAACGGAGCCACGGCGCGCTGCAGGCGATCCGCGAGGCGGTGGTCCCGGTCACGGCCTCGCCGCGCGAGCCCGACTACGCGTCGGCGTTCCGCTTCCTGGCCGCGCACCAGCGGAAGCGCGCGCTCGTCGTGCTCTTCACGGACGTCCTCGGCGTGCGCGCCTCGAAGGCGCTGCTGGCCCACGTGGCGCGCAGCGCGGAGCGGCACCTCGCCCTCGTGGTGGCACTCCGCAACGACCCGCTCCACGCGCTCGCCGTCCCCGGCGCGGTGACGAGCGCGTCCGGGCTCTTCGCGCACGCGGCGGCGGCCGAGCTGCTGGAGTCGCGGGAGGAGGCGCTGGAACGGATGCGGCGGGCGGGGGCCATCGTGCTCGACGTGAGCCCGAGCGTGATGACCGCGAGCGTCGTCAATCGCTACCTGGAGCTGAAGGCGCGGGGCGCGCTGTAGGCGCGGTCCCCTGCCGCAGGTACAGCCAGAGCAGCGCGGCCGTCACGCCGGAGACCGCGAGCTTGAGCTCCAGCGGCCACCACGGGATCGGCGAGACGAACCCCTCGAGCAGGCCGGCGAAGAGCAGCAGGAAGGTCGCGCCCGCGACGAGCGTCGCCGCGCGCCGCGCATTCTCCACCAGCGCGCGGCGGCGGGTGCGCGGCCCCGGCAGGAAGACCGCCTCGCCCATCAGCAGCCCGCCGGCACCGGCGAGGCAGATCGCCGTCAGCTCGAGCACCCCGTGCGGCGCAACGAATGCGAGGATCAGCGGGAAGATCCCCTTCGCGGCGTAGAGCCCGAAGATCGCCCCGATGCTGAACCCGTTGCTCACGAGCACCCAGAGCGTGAGGATGCCGGCGGTGATGCCGCTCGCGAAGGCGAGGAACGCGACCTGGACGTTGTTCGAGATGATGCCGGTGGCCATCACCGGGCGGTGGATCTCGGGGACGTCGATGTAGCCGCCACCCTCGCGCGCGGCGCGGACGCCGTCCTCCGCGCGGTCGAACATCGCCGGCGGGAGGAACGCGGCGGCGGCTTCGGGGTCGCGCCGCACGGCGAAGGCCGTGACGGCCATCGGGACGAAGAGCAGCAGCGCCGCCAGCGCGACCGCGCGGGAGGAACGCCGGATCTCCTGCGGCACGGTGAAGAACAGGAAGCGCACGACCTCGGCCGGCGCGACCGCGCGCCGCCGGTAGAGCAGGTTGTGCGCGCCGGCGACGAGCCGGTTCAGGTAGAAGACCTCGGCGCTCTCCCCGCCGCGCGTGGCCGTGCGCAGGCGCGCGAGGTCGGCGGTCAGCTCGCGGTACTCGGCGACGAACTCGCGCACCCCGCGTTCCCCGAGGCTGCGCAAGCCGCCGCCCTGCGCCGCCTGGAGCCGCCCGGCGAACGCCGCCCAGCGCGGCGCGTTCGCGGCGACGATCGCGTGCCGCTCGCGCGCCGCGCCGGTGTCGCGGCGCACCGCCGCGCCCTGCCGGCGCGCCTCACCCTCGGCGGCATGCAGCGCGACGAGCCGCGCGAGCGGCGACTGGCCCTCGTAGGGCTTGAGCGCCTCGGCGAAGCGTGCGGCGAGCTGCGCGACGAACGCGGCGCGGCGCGACGGGTCGAGCTCCCCTCGCCGTTCGACGAAGCGCGCCAGCAGCGCGAACTCCGGCTCGGTGAGCTCCGCGGTGAGGCGCGGCGCGGCCACCGCGGCGGGGGACGCGGGGCGCGCGGCGGCCGGCAGCGACGGCAGGAGGGCCTCGCGCACGACCAGCGTCCCGCCCGCGATGTCGCCGAGCCGTTTCGCGCGCGGGTTGAGGATCATCGTGATCAGCCCGACGCCGTAGCTGAAGCCCGGCTGCATGTCCACGATGCGCATGAGGTTCCGGACCGCCGACGACGCGAACGTGACCGAGAGCCCACCGTCGCGCACCACCCGGAGCCGCATCGCGCGCTTGCCGATCGTGCGGCCGTCCGCGAGCGCCTCGAACAGCACATAGTAGAGCCAGGTGACCGCGAACTGCGCGAGCACCAGCAGCGCGAGCGCCCAGCCGAAGACCGCGTCGGCGCTCGCGCCCTCGCCGAGCCGGCCGCGCAGCATCGACATCGCGACGACGTAGATGCCGATGATCACGACCAGGCAGACCAGGAGGTCGAGGATCGCCGCCGCCACGCGCGATCCGACGCCCGCGAGGTCGTACGAGACGACGACGAGCTCGGGGGTCTCGACCTCGATCCGGTCGCCGATCACCTACGGCTCCTGGAGGTGCACCCGGTCCACGGCCAGGAGCCGGCCGGCGACCCCGGCGGGCGCGTCCTCCATGACCACCACCGGACGCCCGTCGATCGTGCGGGCCTCGAGCGTCACCCGGCGACCGCGGCCCGTCCACTGCTGCGTCCCGCCAGGGCCGGGGGCCGGGCCGGCGCCCGCGGCCTCGAGCCCGAGCCGCCGGGCGACCACGCGGCCCATGATGTCGCGGAACTCCGCGGCCTCGACCGGCGAGTCCCAGACGGTCACCCAGCCGAGCGCGGGCCCGGCCGGCGTCTCGATGACCTGATACCGGTCGCCGTCCCAGCCCATCCCCGCCGCGACGGCGGTCCCCTCGTGCTTGAGGTGCTCGAACACGAGGAGCCGCACCTCGAACTCGCCGAGGCCGTCCTCGTGCAGCAGCGCGCCGAGGCGCGGCGGCGCGAGCGTGACGCGCGTGGGGAGGTCCGGCGTGTCCGAGAGGTACTTGTCGGGATGGAGGATCTGCTCGGTGCTCGCCGCGAACGGCGTGAAGGGCGTCTGCCCGGACCGCGCGCGCTTGAACTGCCGGATGAACTCGGCCCCGCTCAGGTACGGGAAGAGCAGCGTCTCCTGGATGAGCATGGGAGCGTTCGCGAAGCGCGGCATCGAGGCCTGCGCCGAGCGGATCGTCTCGCGCACGCGGTCCCAGCCGCCCGGGATGCGCATCGACAGGTCGTTGCCGTCCGTCATCACGATGATCTGCTCGTAGGTCGCCTGCCCCTCGATCACCGCCTGCATCGCGACCATGCGGTCGTTGTCCCCCTTCAGGGTCTGCACCGAGTCGAGGCGGGTGTGCTGGTCCTGGAGCGCGTGCATCAGCTCGTGGGTGATCGTCACCTCGCGGATCTCGGGCGAGGCATCGCGGTTCACGTAGAGCACCTTCGTCGCCGGGTCGTAGTAGCCGGCGACCTGCTCGGTGAGCAGGTCGATGAAGAACTTCCGGAGGTCGAGCGTGTCGGGGAGGAGGCCGAAGAGGCGGTACGCCTGCTGCGCGCCGGCGAACTCCAGCGGTGTCATCTGCTCGTTGAACTGCTGCTCGACGAAGGTGCGGATCTCGTCGCGCGAGCGCTCCTGCAGCACCGGCAGCGCGCGGAACGCGAGCCCGGACGATTCCTCGAGCGCGGGGATCGCCTCGCGGACCTGGCGCTTGTACGGCCCCTCGTATCCCGGCGGCTCCTTCGCGCAGGCGGCGGCGAGGAGGGCGAGGAGCGCGAGGGAGGCGAGGCGGCGGGCGGTCGGCATCGGCGACGACGGTCGGGGGGCGGGGGCGCGGCCGCGCGGCGGCCGCCGGAGGGGCAGGCCGGGCGCGTCAGCCCAGCGTGGAGAGATACCAGGCGAGCGCCTGGTCCCCGAAAAGCAACGCGAGCATCCCGGCGGGGGCAAGGAAGACGCCGAACGGGACGTGCGGGAGCTCGAACGCGGTGCCGGCGCGCCGGCTGCGGAGCCATCCCACCGGGGCGACGAGGAGCCCGAAGGCGAGGACCGCGAGGAATGCGGCGAAGAACGTGGTGAGGAGGGTGCGCCCGGGGCCGACCATCGCGCCGACGAAGGCCATCAGCGTCTCGTCCCCCTGTCCCATCGCCTCCTTCCCGAGCGCGGCCTCGCCGAGCCAGCCGATGATGCGGATGAGGCCCGCGCCGACGCAGGCGCCGATGAGCGCGTCCCACGGTCCGGCGAACGGCCACGGGTCGTCGAGTACGAACAGCCCGACGACCGGCATCACGAGCGCGAAGAGGAAGCCGAAGACCGTGAAGCCGTCGGGGATCAGGTAGTGCTTCGCGTCGGTGATCGCGATGCCGAGGAGCACGGTCGCCGCCACCGCCACGCGCACGCCGTTGAGGCCGTAGCCGAACTCCCAGAGGCTCCAGAGCCATGCCGCGCCGACCACCGCCTCCACCAGCGGGTACTGCGCGCTGATCGGCAGGCCGCAATGCCGGCACTTCGCGCGCAGCACGAGCCACGACGCGATCGGGATGTTGTCGTACCAGGCGATCGGCCGCTCGCAGCGCGGGCACCGCGACCGCGGCCGCACCACCGAGAGCTCGGCCGGCCAGCGGGCGATGCAGACATTGAGGAACGAGCCGATGCTGGCGCCGACCAGGAAGGTCAGGACGTAGAACAGGGGGATCACGCGCGCGGTCTCAGGGCGTAGAGGGCGATGCCGGCGGCGACCGCGACGTTGAGCGACTCGACGCCCGGTGCCATCGGTAGGGCGACCAGCCCGGCGCACGCGTCACGCACCGAGGGCTTGAGCCCCGCACCCTCGTTGCCGACCGCCAGCGCCAGGCGCGCCGGCGGCACCAGGGTCTCCACCGGCGTCCCCTCGGCCGCCGCGCCCCACAGCGGCACGCCGGCGGCGCCGAGGAACGCGCCGAGCGCCTCCTCGGTACAACTGATCGTCCGATGCCGGAACTGGATGCCCACCGCACTGCGCACCACCTTCGCGTTCCACGGGTCCACGGTCCCGGGGAGTACGAGCGTCGCGTCCACGCCGAGCGCCGCCGCCGTCCGCAGCAGCGTCCCGACGTTCCCGGGGTCCTGGATGCCGTCCAGCACGAGCAGCCGTGCGGTGGGGCCGACCCCGAGGCCGTCGAGCGTCGCCTGCGGCTGCTCGGCGATCGCGAGCACGCCCTGCGGCTGCTCGGTGTCGGTGGCGGAGAGGAACTCGCGCTCGCTCACCCGGACGACCTCGAGGTCGCGGGCGTGCAGCTGCGCGGCGAGCGCCGCGCCGCGGGGCGTGCGGTCCACGAGGTCGCAGGTCAGCGCGCCGACGATCCGCAGCGGCGAGGCCAGCAGTTCCTCCACCGTGCGCACCCCTTCGGCGACGAAGAGGCCGCTCCGTTCCCTCGCCTTGCGGCGTGTCAGGTCCCTCGCTAGGGTCAGTATCCGCATGCGCTCCCTGAAGATCCTCGCCCTCGTGGCCGCCGTCTCCGGCTGCGCCGTCTCCACCCAGCAGGAGGTGGCGATGGGCGCCGGCTATGCCCAGCAGATCGCGAAGGAGCTCCCCCTGGTCCAGGACGCGGAGCTCAATCGGTACCTCAACGTACTCGGCGACTCGATCGCCCGCATCGCCGACACCCGGAACCTCGACTGGCAGTTCTTCATCGTGGACAGCCGCGACGTGAACGCGTTCGCGGTGCCGGGCGGCTTCATCTACGTCAACCGCGGGCTGATCGAGCGGGCGACGAACATGGCGCAGGTGGCCGGCGTGCTCGGGCACGAGATCGGCCACGTGACCATGCGCCACTCGGTGCGGCAGATGCAGAAGGCGCAGGGCACCAATGTGGGGCTCACCGCCGTCTGCGTGCTCACGAGCATCTGCGAGAGCCAGGCCGCGAACGCCGCGATCAGCATCGGCGCGAACGCCGCCTTCGCCAACTTCTCGCGGCAGGACGAGGACGAGGCCGACGCGGAGGGCGTGCGCTACGTGATCGCCGCCGGCATCGACCCCGCCGGCATCCCCGAGATGTTCGAGATCCTGCTCAACGAGCGGAAGACGAAGCCGGACGCGCTCGAGAGCTGGTTCCGTTCGCATCCGCTCGAGGAGTCGCGCATCGCGGCGGCGCGGGCGCGGATCGCGCGCTACGCGCCCGATGCCTTGCGCGGCCTCACCAAGGACTCCCGGAACTTCCAGGCATTCAAGGCGCGCCTCGCCGCGCTGCCGCCCTCGCCGCCGTCGCGCTGACCGCGGGCCGGACCGGCGGATGGGGCCGCCCGCGCCGCCCCGCCGCCTAGAGCGACGCGACGAAGCGCTCGACGAGCCCGCAGAACGCCTGCGATGCCTGCCGGCCGACCTCGACGACCTCGGCGTGGTCGAGCGGCGCCGGGCTGATGCCTGCCGCCGGGTTCGTGATCAAGGAGATGCCGGCGACTTCCATGCCGAGCGCGCGCGCCACGACGACCTCGGGGACCGTGCTCATGCCGACGGCGTCGGCACCCATCCGGTCGAGCATGCGGATCTCCGCCGGGGTCTCGTACGTCGGCCCGAGCAGGCCGGCATAGACGCCGCGCTGCAGCGCGACGCCGGCGTCCCGCGCGACGGTGTCCAGCAGCGCCGCGAGCCGCGGGCTGTACGGCGCGCTCATGTCCGGGAAGCGCGGCTCGCCCGGCTCCGCCGCGCCGATCAGCGGATTGCGGAACATCAGGTTGAGGTGGTCGGCGATCAGCATCAGGTCGCCCGGCTTGAATGTGCGGCGGATCCCGCCCGCCGCGTTCGACACGAAGAGCACCCGCGCCCCGAGCGCGTGCACGACGCGCACGGGGAAGGCGGCCTCCTGTGCCGAGTGGCCCTCGTACATGTGGAACCGGCCGGCCAGCAGCAGGACCTCGCGGCCGCCGAGCGCCCCGCGGATCAGTTCGCCGCGGTGGCCCTCGACCTTGGGGGCGTGGAAGCCCGGCACCTCGGCGTACGGCACGCGCGTCGCGCCGGTGACACGGTCGGCGAGGGCCCCGAGCCCGGAGCCGAGCACGATCGCGGCCGCCGGCTGGCGCACGCCGAGCCGCGCCCGGACCGCCTCCGCCGCCGCCTGCGCCGCGACCGCGCCGTGGGGATGCGTCCCGCTCATCGGACCTCCTGCCGCAGCGCGGCGATCTCGGCGTCCACGCGCGCGAGCAGCACGCGCTTCTCCGCCTCGGGAAGGAACGCGTTCTCGAAGCCCATCCGCGCGAGGCGGGCGAGTTCGTCCATGGTGAAGCCGAGGTGCGCCGCCGCGAGCCCGTACTCGGTGACGAGGTCGGTCCCGCTCATCAGGCGGTTGTCGGTGTTCAGCGAGACCTGCAGCCCGGCGTCGAAGTAGGCCCGCAGCGGATGCGCGTCGAGCGACGTGACCGCCCGCGTCTGCAGGTTGCTGGTCAGGCAGCACTCGACGGCGACGCCCGCCGCCTTCGCCTCGGCGAGCAGCGCCGGGTCCTCGATCAGGCGCGTCCCGTGGCCGATGCGGTGCGCGTGGCAGGCGTGCATCGCCTGCGCGACCGAGCCGGCCCCGTCCCCTTCGCCGGCATGGCAGGTGCAGGCGAGGCCGTGCGCGGCGCAGTGCTCGAACGCGGCGGCGTGGACCGCGGCCGGATGCCCGGCCTCGCCGCCGGCGAGGTCGAACCCGACGACGCCGGCATCCTTGAAGTCGACCGCCAGCCACGCGAGCTCGAGCGACGTCGTGGGCGGCATGTTCCGGATCGCGCAGATCACCACGCGCGCGACGATGCCATGCTCGCGCTCGGCGCGGCGCAGCCCGCGCAACGAGGCCTCGACCACCTGCGGACCGGTGAGCCCCTCCCGCACGTTCAGGATCGGCGCGTACCGCGCCTCGAGGTAGCGCACCCCCTCGCGCGCCGCATCCTCGGCGAGCTCGTAGGCGATCCGCTCGACCGCCTCGGCCTGCTGCATCACGGAGAGCGTGATGCTGAAGCGCTCGAGGTAGTCCTCCAGGTTCCGGGCGTCGTCCACCCGCATGTAGTCGCGCAGCGCCTCGGCGTCGTCGCGCGGCATGCGCTTGCGCTGGTCGCGCGCGAGCTCGAGGAGCGTCGCGGGGCGGACCGAGCCGTCGAGGTGGCAGTGCAGCTCCGCCTTCGGGAGACGGCGCAGCAGGTCGGACGGGATCCGGCTCATTCGTCGCTGCCGGCGGCTCCGGCGCCGCGCGCCGAGATGAGGCGCATCACGTAGCCGCCGGAGAGTGGCGTGTCGGCGGGGACGGCGATGCCGCGGCTGTCGGCCACGGCCCGCGTGCCCGCCCGCACGGCGTCGGCCGCCGCCGGGTCCGCGGCGTGGATGGCGTCGAGCACCGTGCTGCCGGGCGCCACGCTGACGCCCTTCCCGTTCACGAAGACCCGCAGGGGTTCGGTCATTGCTGGATGGGGAGGATGCGCACGGCCGTGAGCGCCGGGGTCGGGACGAGCCGCCCCCCGGGCTGACCGCGCAGGTACGCGAGGAGCGCGTCGAGATCGACCGTGTTCAGGTCCTCGACCGTCGCCCCCTGGGCGAGGCGCGCGCCGTCGCCGCCGGCGGCCATGAAGTCCGACATGATGACGCGGTAGCGCCGGCGGTCGTCGAGACGGCTGCCATCGCCCATCGTGACCCGCCGCAGGCGGGCCCCCGCGGGCGCAGCGGGATCGAACTCGATCCGCAGGCCGCTCACGTGGTAGCGCACCCCGTTCCCGGCGACCAGCGCCTCGAGGTAGGCGCGCAGTGCATCGCCGCGGATGGAGACCGCGACGAGCCGGTTGCCGAACGGGGCGATCTCGAACACGTCGCCCCAGGTCGCGGTCCCGGCCCGCAGCTCGGCGCGGATGCCGCCGTTGTTCATCACGGCGACGTCGCCGCGGCCGGCCAGCCGTTGCGCGTCGGCGATCAGGTTGCCGAGGGCGTACTGGCCGCCCTCACGCGGCAACCGCTCGGCGACGGTCACCACGGCCTGCCCGACGAGCGGCGCGACCGCCGCCTCGGCGGCGCGCACGAGCGCCGCCACCGCCGGGTCCGGCGTGATGCTGTCGCTCGTGACGCTCCACACCTGCGGCCGCGCCGGCCCGCCGCCGCTGGCCGGAAGGTCGATGATCCCGAGGGCACGGCCGCTCGACCGCGCCTGCACGATCGGGATGCCGTTCACGACGGTGCTCACGGCCGAGTGCGTGTGCCCGCTCACGATCGCATCCACCGCGCCGGGCGCGAGGCGGCGGGCGATCTCGATGATCTCCCCGCGGCAGCGGTCGGGGTCGTTCAGGTCGCAGAAGCCGCCGATGTGCGCCACCACGACGACCGCGGACGCCCCGCGCGCGCGGAGCGCGGCGGCGCGCGCCGTGATGACCGGCACGGGATCCGCGAACCGGAGGTCGGCCACGTGCCGGGGCATGGTGGTCTGCGGCGTCGCCGGGTCGGCGATGCCGATCACGCCGAGCCGCAGGCCCTCCACCTCGAGGAGCGTGTCGTCGGGGATCCAGGGGACGTCGCGACCGGCGGCATCGGTCACGTTCGCGCCGAGGATGGGGGCGCGCAGCTCGCGCATGCGGGCGCGGAGCGTGTCCTGCCCCCAGTCGAACTCGTGGTTGCCGAGGGCACCGGCGACCGTGCCGAACGCCTCGAGCAGCGGCACCACCGTGCGGCCGAACGCGAGGTTCGAGGCGGGCGTCCCCTGGAAGAGGTCCCCCCCGTGGAGCACGACGGGCACGCAGCCGGGCGCGCACTCCGCACGCGCGCGGGCGATGAGCGCGGCGAGCTCCGCCGCGCCGCCCCGGTTCCCGGCCGTGCCGTCGGGTCGCTTCTCGAACGCCCCATGGAAGTCGTTGTACGCGATGACGCGCAGGCTCCGGCGCGGCGGCAGCAGGCGCCAGTTCACCGTCCCGACGTCGGCCGGCTCGATCGTCCCCCGCCGGCGCACCTCGCCGATCATCAGCTCGCGGATCTCCTCCTGCGAGTCGAACACCACCGGGGCGCCGACGACCATCGCATAGCCGCCCGCGCCGCCGGCGCGGTAGCTGTTGATCGCTACCGTGAAGGTGTCGGTCGCCGCGACAGGACGTCCCTGGTACGTGAGGGACGTGATGCGCCGCCCCGCCGGACGCGAGAGGTCCATCTCGTACTCGGCGCCAGCGAGCAGGTCGAAGTTGTAGCCGGGGATGCGCGGGTCCGGGCGTGCGCGGAGGCCGCCCTGGCCGTCCGGCTCGACGAGCCAGAAGCGGGCGCTGTGCTCGAGGAAGGCGCGCACCTGCGCCCCGCTCAACTTGATGGCGCGCAGTGTGTTCTCGTACGGGTAGAGCTGCGCGATCTGCGCGACGGTGATCGGCCCGGGCTCGAGCCGCGCGTCGAGCGTGAACGCCGCCGCGAGCGAGAGCTGCGCCCCCGTCGCTCGGAGCTGCACCGCCTGGATGAGGTCGATGAGCGGGACGTCCTGCACCCGCGCCGAGTCGGTGCGCCAGGAGGCCGTCGTGCGGCCGATCGTCTCACGGGCGTACCGGAGCGCCGCCTCGTGGCCCCGCGCGACCGCCCGCAGCACCGCCGGCGACTCGGCATGCCCGCGCGCCGGCACGAGCTGGCCGCGCTTCGACGCGATGCGCCACCGCGCCCCGTCGCGCTCGAGCGCGAACGTGGCCAGCGAGAGGCTGGTCGCGTGGTTGCGCGGCTGCACCAGCAACACGCCGTTGATGGTCGTGTCCGCCACCTCGCGGTGCGAGTGGCCGATGACGATGGCGTCGATCCCCGGCACCTCCCGCGCGACGCGGGCGAGAACGTTCTCGCTGCCGAGGCCGGTCGCCACCGTGTCGTACGAGGTCTCGCCGCCGAGGCCGGAGTGTCCCATCACCACGACGAGGTCGGCGCCCTGTGCCCGCGCGTCCCGCACGACCGCCGGGAGCGTCGCGACGATGTCGTGGAGGCGCACGCGCCCCTCGAGGTGCGCGCGGTCCCAGACCATCGCGCCGGGCGTCGTGACGCCGATCAGCGCGACCGTCACGCCGGCGCGCCTGACGAGGGTCATCGGCGCGTACGCGCGCCCGCCGTCGAGGCGCTCGAGGTTGGCCGAGAGGAACGGGAAGCGCGCCTGGCCGAGTGCGCGATCGAGCACGGGGAGGCCGTAGTTGAACTCGTGGTTGCCGATCGCCGACGCGTCGTAGCGCATCGCGTTCATCGCGGCGATCACCGGGTGCGGACCGGTGGTGTCGCGCCGCGCGGCGACATAGGCGAGGGGGTTCCCCTGGAGCAGGTCGCCCGTGTCCACGAGGAGCACGCGTCCCGGGTTCGCCCGGCGCACCGAGTCGACGATCGTCGCGATCCGGCTGAGGCCGCGGGCCGGATCCTCGGCATCCTGATAGTAGTCCCAGGCGCGGAGGCGCCCGTGCACGTCGGTGGTCGAGGCGAGGACGAGCTCGACCCGCGACTGGGCGGGGAGCGCGGCGGCGACCAGGAGCCAGGACGCGCACGCGGCGCCCCGGCGGAGACACGACAGCGGCGACATGCCGAAAGCTAGTCGGGGCAAGGCCTTACGGGCAGGGGCGCCACGTTGACGCTCCCACCCGTCCGCCCCCAGTTTGCAGAGGTCCGCCGATACCGAACCGTGACCCGTCCGGCCTGCACGCGCCGGCGGGCGACCGGCATCTTCCCCGCGTGCCAGGCTCCTCCTTCGCCGTGTCGCCGAAACCGCTCATCATCGGGATCGCCGGTGGCACCGGCTCCGGCAAGTCCACCGTCGCCCATCGCGTCGCCGAGTCCCTCGCCGGCACGCAGGCGGCGTTCATCGACATGGACGCCTACTACCGCGACCACCGCCACCTCTCGATGGAAGAGCGGCGGCGCGTGAACTGGGACCATCCCGACGCGTTCGACACGGCCCTCCTGGCCGAGCACCTCGAGGCGCTCGGCCGCGGCGAGGCGATCGACAAGCCGGTCTACGACTTCACGCAGCACGCGCGTGCCCCGCAGACGGTGCGGATCGAGCCGGCCGACGTGATCGTGATCGACGGCATCCTGCTGCTGGTGGACGAGCGCGTGCGCCGCGTGTGCGACATCAAGGTCTTCGTGGACACCGATGCCGACATCCGGCTCGTGCGCCGCATCCGCCGCGACATGGCGGTGCGGGGCCGGCCACTCGAGGAGATCCTCGACCAGTACCAGCACACCGTGCAGCCGATGCACCTGCAGTTCGTCGAGCCGTCCAAGCGCTACGCCGACCTCATCATCCCGCGCGGCGGCGAGAACACCGTCGCGATCGAGCTCCTCATCGCCTCCATCGCCCGGCGCCTCGCCGGTTCCCCCGCGTGACCGCGGCCACCGGCTCCGACCGCATCCTCGTCGTGGACGACGAGCCCGACATCGTCGCGCTCGTCGTCTACCATCTCGCGCGGGCCGGCTACAAGGTCTCCTCGGCCTCGACGGGCACCGACGCGCTCACCCTCGCCAAGCGCGAGCGCCCCGCGCTCGTCGTGCTGGACCTGATGCTGCCCGGGATGTCGGGGTTCGACGTGCTCGCCCGGCTGCGCGAGGACGAATCCACCGCCGGCATCGCGGTGCTGATGCTCACGGCGCGGAAGGAGGAGCCGGACCGCATCCGCGGGCTCGAGCTCGGCGCGGACGACTACCTCACCAAGCCCTTCTCGCCGCAGGAGCTCGTGCTTCGCGTGGCCGCGATCCTGCGCCGCGTCGCCTCGAGTGGCGAGGTGGCCGACGTCCTCACCATCGGCCCCATCCGCGTGGACCGCGCCGCGCACCGGGTGACGGTGAACGGCCATGAGGTGGAACTGACGCCGCTCGAGTACAAGCTGCTGCTCACGCTCGCCGAGCGGCGCGGCCGCGTGCAGGGCCGCGCCCAGCTGCTCGAGACCGTCTGGGACGCCGCGCCCGACATCCAGACGCGGACCGTGGACATGCACGTCCAGCGGCTGCGCACCAAGCTCCACCCGGCCGGCGACCTCATCGAGACGGTGCGCGGCTTCGGCTACCGCCTGAAGGCGCCGGGCGTGCGCGAGGCCTGAGGGCCCCGTGCGCCTGACCCAACGCCTCCTCCTCGGCGCCTTCCTCGTCGTCGGCTTCCTGGCCGTCGCGATCATCGCGGTCGTGGACCGGCAGCTCGGCGACCGCCTGAGCGACGACGCGACGACCTTCCTCGCCCGCGAGGCGCGCCTCGTCGGCGAGCTCTGGCAGCGCGACTCCGCCTTCGCCGACTCGCTCGCGGACCGCAGCGGCCGCGCGCTCGGCCGCCGAGTCACCCTCATCCGCCCGGACGGCGTGGTCATCGGGGACTCGGAGTTCGACGACGCCGGCCTCCGCGGCCTGCAGAACCACGCGACGCGACCGGAGGTCGCGCGCGCGCTCGCCGGCGAGACCGGGACCTCGCGGCGCCCGTCGCCCAGCACGGGAGACGAGGAGCTCTACGTCGCGGTGCCGGTCGAGGGGCGCGGGGTCGCCCGCGTCTCGTTGCCGACCGCGAGTCTCGCCGCGGTCATCCGGCAGGCGCGGCGGGACGTCGGCACCGCGGTCGGCCTCGCGCTGTTCGGGGCGCTGCTCATCGCCTTCCTCTTCTCGCGGTCGGTCTCGCGGCCGGTCGAGGAGCTCCGCGACGTCGCGCAGGCCATCGCCGACGGCGACCTCGCGCGGCGTCCCACCCTGCGCGGCGCCGGCGAGGTGGGCGAGCTCGGCCTCGCCCTCCGGTCGCTCGCCGAGCAGCTCTCGGCGCGCCTCCGGCTGCTCGAGGCCGATGAACAGCTGCTGCTCCAGCTCACGGAATCGCTGAACGAGGGCGTCATCGCGGTGGACACGCGGCAGCGGGTGGTCCGCATCAATGAGACCGCGCGCCGACTGCTCGGCGCACGCGCGCCGCTCCCCTTCCCGCTCGACCAGCTGCCGCGCGAGGTCGCGCTGCGCGACGCGCTGCTCGCGGCCTTCGCCGGGGAGACGACCGAGGGCGCCGAGGTGGTGATCGCCGGCCGCACGCTGAACGTCACCGCACGGCCGCTCGCCGAGGGCGGCGCGGTGCTGGCGCTCTTCGACCTCACGCGGGTCCGGCGGCTCGAGGCCGTCCGGCGCGACTTCGTGGCCAACGTCTCCCACGAGCTCCGCACGCCGCTGACGATCGTGGGCGGCTTCGCCGAGACGCTCGCCGGCGACGACGTGCCGCTGGAGGTGCGGCGCGGGTTCGCCGAGCGCATCCTCGGCAACACGCGGCGGATGCAGCGCATCGTGGACGACCTCCTCGACCTGTCGCGCATCGAGTCAGGGGGCTGGGTGCCGAATCCGGTCACGATCCCGCTGGCGACCGTTGCGAGCGACGTGCTGAGCGCGGCCCGCGATGCCGCGGCACAGAAGGGGCTGGCGCTCGAGACCGCGATCGCGCCGGACGCGACCACGGTGCATGCGGACCCGACCGCCCTCCGCCAGGTGCTCGGGAACCTCGTGGACAACGCCGTCCGCCACACGCCCAGCGGCCGGGTGACGCTGCTCTCGCGGCGGCACGAGCGCGGCGTGGTGGTCGGGGTCGAGGACACCGGCGTCGGGATCGCCCCCGAGCACCTGCCCCGCATCTTCGAGCGCTTCTATCGCGTGGACCCCGGGCGGTCGCGCGAGCAGGGAGGCACCGGACTCGGCCTCGCGATCGTGAAGCACCTGGTCGAGGCCCACGGCGGCCGGGTCCGGGCCGAGAGCGAGCCCGGGCGCGGCACGACCATCACGGCGCGCTTCCCGGACGCCCCTCCCGCGGCGCGCTGAGGGGCGAGCCCCCCGGGCCCGTCCGTGCCCGCCCCCCCGGCGCCGCTCCCGGGCTACGCCTTCGGGCGGCACCGCCGGACGCCCCGCCGTTACAAATCCGTTGCGGTGCCGTGCGTTGTCCGGTACCGGACCGTCGGAGGTTTGAGGCGTCCCCTGCGGCCCGCCGCATGGGGCCTGACCCATCAAATCCTCACGAGACGCCCATGCGCCGTGTCCTGCAGTCCCTCGCGTTGCTCCTCCTCTGCCTCGCGCTGCCGTCGTCCGGCGCCGCGCAGGCCCCGACCACCGGCCGGATCGTCGGCCGCGTGCTCGACGCCGCCAACGGCGCCGGGCTGGCGGATGCCGGCATCCAGGTGGTCGGCACCACCCTCGGCACGATGTCCGGCGTCGAAGGGCGGTTCACCCTCGGGAACGTCCCCGCCGGCACGGTGACGATCATCGTTCGCCGCATCGGGTATGCGCCGAAGACCGTCACCGGCCTGTTCCTCGAGGCCGGCAAGACCCTCCAGCAGGACGTCTCGCTCTCGGCCGCGACCGTGCAGCTGTCGGCGACGGTCGTCACCGCGGAGAGCGAGCGCGGGTCGGTCAACGCCGCGCTCGACGCGCAGAAGAACTCCGTCAACGTCGTCTCCAGCATCACCGCGGAGCAGATCGCGAAGAGCCCGGACGGCGACGCCGCGCAGGCCGTCGGCCGCGTGGCGGGCGTCAGCGTGCAGGACGGCAAGTACGTGTTCGTCCGCGGCCTCGGCGACCGCTACACGCAGACCTCGCTCAACGGCGCCCGCATCCCGAGCCCCGAGCCCGAGAAGAAGGTGGTGCCGCTCGACCTGTTCCCGACGGGCCTGCTCCAGACGATCACCACCATCAAGACCTTCACCCCCGACCAGCCGGGCGACTTCTCCGGCGCGACGGTGGACATCCAGACGCGCGAGTTCCCCGCGCAGCGGACCTGGGTGATGAGCACCAGCACCGGCGGCAGCGACGCCGTCATCGGGCGACGGGTCCTCATGCCGGCGCTCGTGAACGGCGACCTGGTCGCCGCGGGCGCGGCCGCCCGCGCGCTCCCGTCGTTCATCCAGCGGTTCGGCAACTTCGCGACCGCGTCCCCGCTCCAGTCGGACTTCAACCGGATGGTGTCGGAGTTCCGGAACTCGTGGACCCCGCGCGCGCAGGAAGGGCTCGTGAACGGCTCCACGTCGCTCTCGGTGGGCGGCAACGACCCGGTGCTCGGCCGCCGGATCGGCTACCTCGTCTCGGGGACCTATTCGTACTCGCAGGAGGCGCGCCTCGACCAGCGCCGCGCCCTCGCCATCGCGCAGACCGGCGCCGCACCGACCGAGGTGGACCGCTACGAGGGCGAGTCGGGCCGCTCGAGCGTCCTCTGGGGCGGCCTCGCCAACGTCAGCACGCTCGTCGGCACGCGCACCCGCGTCGCGCTCAACAACACCTACAACCGCACGATGGACTCCGAGGCGCGGAGCGAGAGCGGCCTCTCGGAGAACCTCGGCATCCCCTTCACCATCGCGCGCCAGCGCTACGTCGAGCGCTCGGTGCGCTCGTCGCAGCTCCTGGTGCAGTCCGACCTCACGGCCCGTCAGAAGCTCGAGCTCTCGCTCTCGGCGTCGGGCGTGACGCGCAAGGAGCCGGACCGGAGCGAGTTCGTGCGCGCGATCTTCACCGACCCGACGACCGGCGCGACGATGGCCCCGCAGTGGTTCTCCTCCTCGAACGAGGGCGCGGTGCGCAGCTTCGCCGACCTCGGCGAGGATGCCTACGAGGCCCGCGGCTCCTACCGGCTGGAGTTCGGCCCGGCCGGCCGGACGCTCGCGGTCAAGGTCGGCGGGCTCACCCGCCACGCCGACCGTGACGCCTTCAGCGCGTCGTACAGCATCAACGCCCCGTCGCTGAGCCAGGCCGAGCGCGAACTGGCCGCCGAGCGCATCTTCGACGGCCGCTACACCGGCACCGGCGACGCGGTCTGGCGCGTGACGCCGATCGGCGTCGGCGGTTCGTACACCGCGAGCGACTGGCTCTCGGCCGGCTTCGCGATGGTCGAGAAGGACTTCGGCACCCGCTGGCAGCTCATCACGGGAGCCCGCGTCGAGTACTCCGATGTGCTCGTCCAGGCGCAGCCGACGGTCGGCGCGACGACCAGCACGAACCCGGTGTTCACCGACGTGCTGCCCGCGATCGCGCTCACCTTCCGCCCGACGCCGACGATGAACCTCCGCGCCTCGGCGTCGCAGACGGTCTCGCGCCCCGAGTACCGCGAACTCGCCCCGATCCAGTACCGCGAGGTGATCGGGTTCGACAACGTCATCGGCAATCCCGACCTGCAGCGCGCGCTGATCCAGAACTACGACCTGCGATGGGAGTGGTACCCGGGCGCCGGCGAGGTGGTGAGCGTCGCGCTCTTCGCCAAGCGCTTCACGAACCCCATCGAGCGCGTCTACCGCGGCTCGTCGGGCACCCGCATCATCACCTTCGTGAATGCCGCCGGCGCCGACAACTACGGCGTCGAGCTCGAGGGGCGGAAGTCGCTCGACTTCCTCGGCGATGCGCTCGCCAACTTCTCGCTCTCGGCCAACGCGACGCTGATGGACTCGCGGATCCGCCTCGACGGGCAGTCGATCGCCGTCACGAACAGCTCGCGGGCGATGGTCGGCCAGGCCCCGTACATGCTCAACACCGGCCTCACGTGGACGAGCAACACCGGCGCCTCGAGCGCGACGCTCCTCTACAACGTCGTCGGCGCGCGGATCACCGAGGCCGGCGAGCTCCCGCTTCCCGACGTCACCGAGCGCGAGCGGCACATCGTCGACCTGTCCGTGCGGTTCCCGCTCGGTGAGCGCCTCTCGGCGCGCGTGGACGCGCGCAACCTGCTCGACGCGCCGTACCAGTGGACGCAGGGCAGCGTCGTGCGCGAGTCGTATCGCGTGGGCCGCAGCTACACGGTGGGGTTGACGTTCCGCCCCTGAGCCGCCCCGGACGCCGCCCGCGCGGCGTGACAGAGCCGTGACCGGAACGCCGCCGTGTGCAGACACGGCGGCGTTCCCTTTCGTGGCGTCGGCGTGCGCGTGGTGCGCCGCGACGTGACGTGACGACCCTCCACTCGGATACCCCAATGCTCCGACCGACCGGACGCATCCTCCTCGCCGCCCTCGCCGCCGCGACCCTGTCCGCCTGCAACAACGAAGGCGATGGCGGCACCGGCCCCATCGCACCGGGCGCCGCGGTGATCGCGGCCAACATCACCGCCAACCGGACGCTGTACGCGGACACCGTCTACACCCTGCAGGGCTTCATCCAGGTCACCAACGGCGCGACGCTCACCATCCAGCCCGGCACCGTGATCCAGGGCGACTACGCCACCGTCGGCTCCTCGCTCTTCATCACGCGCGGCGCCCGGATCGTGGCCAACGGCACCGCGGCGGAACCCATCGTGTTCACCTCGTCGCGGCCGGTCGGGCAGCGCCAGGCGGGCGACTGGGGAGGCCTGGTCATCATCGGCAACGGCGTGATCAACCGCGCGGCGCCGGTGATCCTCGAGGGCACCGGCACCGGGCCCACCAACCCGCAGCAGGAGTACTCCGGCGGAAACAACAACGCCGACAACTCCGGCACGCTGCGCTACGTCCGCGTCGAGTTCGCCGGCTACGCCACCGCGACCGACGCCGAGCTCAACAGCTTCACGTTCGCCGCGGTCGGCAGCGGCACCACGCTCGAGTACCTCGAGTCGCTCTATGGCCTCGACGACTCCTTCGAGTTCTTCGGCGGCGCGGTGGACGGCAAGTACCTGGTGTCGTACGAGTCGGGCGACGACCACTTCGACATGAGCGAGGGCTACGTCGGCCGCCTCCAGTTCCTGCTCGGCTACCAGAGCGGGCTCAACGTGCCGCGCGCCGGCGCCGGCAACACCTCCAACGACCCGCAGGGCATCGAGAACGACGGCTGCAACGGCACCGGCTGCACCGGCGGCCAGAACTCGACGCCCTTCACCGCACCCGTCGTCGCCAACTTCACGCTCATCGGCCCGGGCACCGGCACCGGCGTGGACGCCACCAACGGCGGCTACGGCGCCATCCTCCGCCGCGGCACCGGCGGCTACTACGTCAACGGCGTGCTCGCCCGCTGGCCCAAGGGCGCGATCGGCCTGCGCGACTCGACCACGACGAAGGTCCGGTTGAACGACGGCCTGCTCGACATCCGCAACGTCTTCGTCGCCGAGGCGCCCTCGATCTTCACGGCAGCCTCCGGCGGGTTCGTGCTCACCGACTCCGTCGCGCGCGGCATCACCCGCGACGGCGCCGCGACGACCGCGGGGCTCTTCACCACCTTCACGATGCCCGCCGCGTCCGCCGCCTCCTTCGACTGGACACCGCCCGCCGGCTCCACGCTCGCCTCGGGCGGCCTGCAGACGTTCAGCGGGAACCTCGCCACCGCCGCGGGCACCTTCGTGCTCGGCACCGGGTACCGTGGCGCGGCTGCGCCCAACGGCACCAAGTGGTGGGCGGGCTGGACCAGCTACGCGAAGAACTGAGTCCCCTAGATTCCTCGCGGGGCCGGGGCCCGGACACCGGGTCCCGGCCCCGCGAGCGTCCCGCCCCCCGGATCCGCCGATGCGCCTTCCCGTCCTCCCGCTCCTGATCGCCCTCGTGACCGGCCTCGCCTGCCGCGAGGCGGCACCCGCGCGCCGGGCTTCCGAGTCCCCGGCGCCCCCGCTCGGGGTCGTCGATTCCGCCCTGCCGATCCCCCTGCTGCTCGATCGCTTCCGTGCGACGGTCGCCGACACGCCGGCGGCACTCGCCGGCGGCGCGACCTCCCCCGAGCGGCTCACGCGGGCGCTGCTCAGCGCCCTCAGCGCCCACGACACCGCTGCGCTCCGCGGCCTGACCGTCAGCCGCGCCGAGTTCGCCTGGCTGTACTATCCCGAGTCGCGCTACACGCGCCCGCCCTACGAGCTCGGGCCGGAACTGGTGTGGCTGACCACGAGCGCGGCGAACGAGAAGGGCGCCGGCCGCCTCCTCCAGCGCTACGGGGGCCGTCCGCTGCGCCTCGACGGCGTGCGCTGCCCGGCGCCAGCCGAGACGGAGGGGACGAACGCCGTACTCCGTGGTTGCCTCGTGCGGTTCGCCGCCGGCGATTCCGCCGTGCGTGAGCTCGCGCTCTTCGGTGCGTTGCTCCGCCGCGACGGCCGCTACAAGTTCCTGTCATTCGCCAACGACCTCTGACCCACGCGCCGTGACCGCTCCCCGATCCCTCGGCTGGCTCCGCGCCGCCGCGCTCCTCTGGATCGGGTCGCTCGCCGGGTTCGCCATCGGGATCGAGTGGTACCGGTCGCGCCCGCCCGCGCCGCCGCCGCCCTCCGGGCACATCGACCTCGTCGGCGCCGGCGCCACGTTTCCGTATCCGCTCTACCGCCGTTGGTTCGCCGACTACCGGGCGGAGACGGGCGTGCGCATCAACTACTACTCCGTCGGCACCGGGGAAGGCGTCCGTCTCCTGCTCGATGGCGAGGCGGACTTCGGCGCGGCCGACCGCCCGCTCAGCGCCGCAGAGCGCGCGCGCGCCCGCTGCGGGCCGGTGGAGATCGCGACCGCGGTCGGGGCCGTCGCCGTCGTCGTGAACCTCCCGCGGATCGCGAGCCCCGTGCGTCTGGACCCCGAGGTCCTCGCCGGGATCTACCTCGGCGGGATCACCCGCTGGGACGACCCGGCGCTGCGCGCGCTCAACCCCGCGCTCGCCCTCCCGGCGATGCCGATCCGGCTGGCGCACCGCGGCCCGACGAGCGGCACCGGGGCCGTGCTGGCGGCGTACCTCGATGACAGTCCGGCGTGGCGCGCCGCGCGGCGCGGGGCGGCCGCCCCGTGGGCGGTCGGCGAACGCATCGAAGGGAACGAAGGCGTGGCCGCGCACGTGCAGGCCAACGAGGGCGGGCTGGGATTCGTCGAGCTCGCGTACGCGCAGCAGAACCGCCTGGCGACGGCCGCCTTGCGCAACGCGGCCGGCGCCTTCGTGCGCCCCGACTCGTTCGCCCTCGCGCGGGCCGCGGAGGAGCTGCTCGCGCCCGCCGGCGCCGACACCCTGCTGGCGCTCGTGGGGGCGCGCGGCGCGGACGCGTACCCGGTCGGCGCCGTGACCCGCCTCGTCGTCGACCGCGCCCTCGGCGACTCGACGCTCGCGGCCCACTTCATCGCGTTCGCCACGTGGGCCCTCCGCGACGGGGGCGCGAGCGCCGCCCAACTCGGCTACGTTCCGTTGCCGGCACCCGTGCGCCGGCGCGCCCACGCCCAGCTCGCCGCCCTCGTCCCGGGGCGGTGCCCGACGCCCCGCACCGACTGATGGCCCTCCGCGCCCCCGACGGCCCCTACCGCCAAGCCCGCGACGACGCCGGCCGCCGCATCGCCGCCATCGACATCGGCTCGAACTCGATCCGCCAGATCGTCGCCGACGTCTCCCCCGACGGCCAGATCCGGATCGTCGACGAGATGAAGGCGGCCCCGCGCCTCGGTGCCGGCCTGAGTGCCACCGGCCAGCTCGACGAGCGGCACATGGACGAGGCCGTCGAGGCGCTCAGCCGCATGGCGACGCTCGCGCGCCAGCAGGGGTGCAAGCGGATCGAGGTCGTCGCGACGAGCGCCGTGCGCGACGCCCGCAACGGCGCCACCTTCCTCTCCCGCGTGCGTCGCGAGACGGGCCTCCGACCGCGCGTGCTCGTCGGCGAGGAGGAGGCGCGCCTCGCGTTCCGGTCCGCGCTCGCCCACTTCGAGCTCGGGGCCGGCCGCTCGGTCGTGATGGACATCGGCGGCGGCTCGCTCGAGCTCGCCCTCGCGGCCGAGGGACTCGTGGAGCGGCTCATCACCTTCCCCTTCGGCGCGATCCGCCTCACCGAGCAGTTCCTGGCCGGCAAGGCGGGCCCCAAGGGCGTGCGGAAGCTGCGGAAGCACGTACGCGCCGCGATCAAGAAGGTGCTCCCGGTGCGCGACTGGCGCGGCGCCGAGGTGATCGGCAGCGGCGGGACCTTCACCAACCTCGCCGGGATGTACCTCGCCCGGCAGGGCATCAAGGTCCGGAGCGTGCACGGCACGCGCATCCCGCGGCACGAGGTCGAGCACATCCTCGAACAGCTGGCGACGATGACGGTGCAGGAGCGGCTGCAGGTCCCGGGCCTCAACGCCGGCCGCGCCGACATCATCGTGGCCGGCCTCGCCGTCGCCGCCGAGGTGCTCGACCGCGTCGAGCCGCGCGAGCTGGCGGCGTCCGGCTTCGGGATCCGCGAGGGACTGCTCCTGGAGAGCGCGCAGGTGATGCCCGTCATCGCCGATCCCGGCGAGGCGCGCGCGCGCTCCGTGCTCGGCTTCGCCGAGCGCTGCCACTACGAGGCGCCGCACTCGAAGCAGGTGCAGCAGCTCGCCCTGCAGCTCTTCGATGCGCTCGGGGCGCGCCTCGGCTGCGCCCCCGCCGAGCGCCAGACCCTGGCGGACGCCGCCCTGCTGCATGACGTGGGCTACCACATCAACTACGAGGGGCACCACAAGCACTCGTACCACCTCATCCTCCACGCCGACCTGCTCGGCATCGGGCCGGAGGAGCAGGTGGTGATCGCGCAGGTGGCCCGCTACCACCGCGGCGGCGAGCCGAAGCGCAAGCACCTGGCGTGGTGGGAGCTCGACCGCGACGGCCGCGAGAAGGTCCGGCGCCTCGCCGCGCTGCTGCGCGTCGCGGACGGCTTCGACCGCGGGCACGCGAGCGCGGTCGAGCGCGTGAAGGTGCGCTGGCTCGAGCGCGCGATCCGCATCACGCCGGTGCCGCGGCGCGCCAATGACCCGATGCGGCTCGAGCTGTGGGGGGCGGCGCGCAAGGCGCAGCTGCTCGAGGCGGTCGCCGGCCTGCCCGTCGAGATCGTGGCCCCCGACGGGCAGGTCGTGCAGGGCTGAGGCCGGCGCCGAGGCGCGGGGCGCGCCTCAGATCCCGACTTCGATCGACGAGCGCAGGCCCCAGGCGCCGCGCGTCGCCCCGGTGAGCTGGTTGCGGAAATCGTCGTGGAGGAGCTCGCCCTGCACCTTCACTTTGTGCCCCTTCAGGTAGCGGGTGAGGCCGAACCCGACCTGCCGCTGCCGGTCGGCGCCCGCGAGGCCGGCGAGCGCGCCGTCGGGCGTCACCATCGAGAAACGCAGCGCCGGCTCGAGGCCGGAGTGGAGCAGGTACGACGCCTGGGCCGTCACGCCGTCGCCGGTGAGGACGTAGCGGGTCGAGGTGCCATCGGTCGTGATCGGGTCGGGCGCCGTGCGGCGGTGCAGCTCGGCCGCGACGGCGAGACCGCGGTGCTTGTAGAGCAGGTCGGCCTCGTAGGTGTTCATCGACCGCGGCGCGAAGAGCGGGCGGCCGAGCTGGCCGCCGGTGCGGACCGCGCGGTCGTTGTGCTGCATCCCGGCCGCGATCGAGAGCTTGGGGGTCGGCTCGCGGCGCAGGTCGCCCTCGAAGTAGTCGCCGCCGCCGGTGAAGGCGCCGAACGGGAGGAGCTCCACCCGTCCCGTGTAGGCGAGGCCGTTGCTCCCCACCGCCGGGTTGCGTCCCTCGCCGCTCGTGACGGCGCCGCGGAGGATGAACGGCAGCCCGGCGTCAGTGTGTACGTAGTGCGCGAAGAGGCCCACGTCACGGTCGATCGTGAACGCCCCGTTGACGATCGAGCGGTCCGCGAACTGCAGTTCGCCGGAGGAGTTCACCCGCTGGCGGTTCCCCGGCAGCTTGCCCTGGCCCCCGACGAGGGCGAGGCGCCGGGTCGCCTGGAAGGTCACGTACGCGTCGCGCAGCACGTTCGGGAAGTTCGAGTTCTCGAAGTCCTGGTCGCCGCGGGTGAACGAGAGCTGCACGTTCACCTTGAGGCGCGGGTCCCACACCACCGACTCGAGCCGGAGCCGCATCCGCCGCACCGCGAGGTTCGCGCTCGCGATGTCGAGGTCGTCGTCGCTCACGGTGGTGAGCTGGGCGAGCTGCTGCACGCGGAAGCGGAGCGTCAGGTAGGTGAAGCCGTCCGCCGCATTGAAGGTGAGCCCGCGGTCATTGAACTCGACGGCGGGCTTGGCAGGCGCGGCCGGCGCCGTGCCCTGCGCGACCGCCAGCACGGGGAGGAACAGGCCGAGGAGCAGCGACGCGCAGGGCGCGGTGCAACGGTTCGGCAACGAGTACGTCACGGAAATGGACATGACCCGGAATCTCCACGATTCATTGAGGTTGGGCCATTCCCGATTGTAACGGCGATGTAAACACGCCGAGTGGTGCATCGACCGGCACCGCTCCCCGCCGACCGGGCGAGCGGCCCCGGGGGGACCGTCAGGGCTCTTCGGGGATCGCCAGGAACGCCATGCTCGACGACGGCGGCCGCCCGGCCGGCTTCGGATTCGCGAGCGGGCTCACCGGCAGCGGCCACGCCGCCGTGTCGCGGTGCGTGCCCCACGAGTCGCGGAGCAGGATCCGGTGGGTCGCCCGTTCGCCCGCCGGCCCCGGCTGCACCTGCACGTAGCTGCCGTCGGGCTGCAGCGTCCACGCCTGCCGGTTGTCCTCGAGGCAGACGTCGAGCACCTGCTGCAGCCGCTCCTGGAAGTGGGGGTTCGCCACCGGCGTCACGACCTCGACGCGGCGATCGAAGTTCCGGGGCATCCAGTCGGCCGAGCCGAAGAAGTACTCCGGCTGGCCGTCGTTGCCGAACATCCAGATCCGCGAATGCTCCAGGAAGCGGCCGATGATGCTGCGCACCCGGATGCGGTCGCTCAGGCCCTGGACGCCCGGGCGGAGGCAGCAGATCCCGCGCACGACCAGGTCCACCTCCACGCCCGCCGAGGAGGCGCGGTAGAGGGCCTCGATGCACTCGGGATCCACGAGGGCGTTCATCTTCGCGATGATCCGGCCGGGACGCCCGGCCATCGCGTGCGCCGTCTCGCGGTCGATCAACCCCAGCACCCGCGCCCGCAGGTTCACCGGGGCGACCAGCAACCGGCGGTACTCGGCTCGCCGCGAGTACCCGGTGAGCGAGTTGAACAGGTCGCTGATGTCGGCGCCGATCGCCTCGTCGCAGGTCAGCAGGCCGATGTCGGTGTAGATGCGCGCCGTGCGGGTGTTGTAGTTCCCGGTGCCGATGTGCACGTAGCGCCGGATGCCGTCGTGCTCCTTCCGCACCACGAGCGCCGTCTTCGTGTGCGTCTTCAGGCCGGGGAGCCCGTAGACCACATGCACGCCGAACGACTCGAGCGTCCGCGCCCACGCGATGTTGTTGATCTCGTCGAACCGCGCCTGCAGCTCGACGAGCACCGCGACCTGCTTGCCGCGCTGCGCTGCCTGCGTCAGCGCCTGCACGATCGCGCCGTCGCCGGAGGTCCGGTACAGCGTCATCTTGATCGCCAGCACCTGCTCGTCGCGGGCCGCGGACTCGATGAACGTCTCCACCGACGCGCCGAACGAGTCGAACGGGTGGTGCACCAGCACCTCCCGCTCGCGGATGACGTCGAAGATCGAGCGCGACGCGTCGCGGAGTTCCGACGGGACCACGGCGATGAACGGCGGGTCGCGGTGCTCCGGCAGGTCCACCGAGGCGAGCCCGAGCAGGTCGCTCACGTCGAGCAGCGGTCCCGGGGCGATCACCTCGCGCTCGGAGAGCGGCGCCATCTCGGGGGCCTCGCTCGCCCGCAGCTCGTCCAGCAGCAGCGCGCGGAGGTGCTCCGGCATCCCCTCCTGCACCTCCAGCCGCACCACCTCGCCGAACCGCCGCTGGAAGAGCTGCTCCTCGATCATCGCGAGCAGGTCCTCCGGCTCCTCGGTATGCTGGATGTCGAGGTCGGAGTAGCGCGTGAGGCGGAAGAGGTGGCAGCCGAGCACCTCCATCCCCGGGAAGAGGGCCTCGAGGCGCGCCGCGATCAGCGCTTCCAGCGGCACGAAGCTGTTCGGCCGGCCGGTCGGCACCCAGCGCGGGAGCGACTTCGGGACCTTCACCCGGGCGAACCGGACCTCCCCCGACTCGGGATCGCGCAGCTCGACCGCGAGCGAGAGCGTGAGGTTCGAGATGTAGGGGAACGGGTGCCCCGGGTCGACCGCCAGCGGCGTCAGCACCGGATACACCTGCGCCTCGAAGAACTGGTCGATGCGCGCGTGCTCGTCCTCGGCGAGCTCGTCCATCGCGAGGAGCCGCACCCCCACGCGCCGGAGCAGCGGCAGCAGCACCGCGTGCAGGAGGTGCCGCTGCCGCGCGATGAGCGCGCGGACGCGCGCGTCGATCAGGTCGAGCTGCTCCGCCGGCGAGAGGCCGTCCGCCGCGGTCTGCAGCACGCCGGCGGCGAGCTGCCGCCGGAGTCCCGCGACGCGGACCATGTAGAACTCATCGAGGTTCGACGCGAAGATCGCGAGGAACTTCACCCGCTCGAGCAGCGGGGTCCGCTCATCCTCCGCCTCGTGGAGCACCCGCGCATTGAACTCGAGCCACGAGAGCTCGCGGTTCAGGAACGCCGGGTTCTTCGAGGCGAGGGCGTGCATGGGCGGGCCTCAGGCCCGGAACATCTCGACGAGCAGGTACGACACGGCCGCGACGGCGGCCGACGCGGGGATCGTGATGACCCAGGCCCAGATCATCCGGCTGGCCACGCCCCACCGCACCGCCGAGAGGCGGTGGGTCGCGCCGACGCCGACGATGGCACCCGAGATCGTGTGCGTCGTGCTCACCGGGATCCCCATCGCGGTCGCGAGGAAGATCGCCGAGGCCCCGCCCGTCTCGGCGCAGAACCCGCCGATCGGCCGCAGCTTGGTCACGCGGGACCCGAGGGTGTGCACGATGCGCCACCCGCCCATGAGCGTGCCCATGGCGATGGCGAAGTGCGCGCCGAGCTTGACCCAGAACGGGATCTCCTCGCCGCTGGTGATGTAGAAGTGGCGCAGGAACCCGGTCTCGTTCGCGAAGTACGCCTGCGACGAGACGAGCAGCGAGACGATGATCCCCATGGTCTTCTGCGCGTCGTTCGCGCCGTGCGACAGCGAGAAGAGCGCCGAGCTCGTGATCTGCATCCCGCGGAAGACGGGTTCCATCTTCGCCGGCCGCGAGTTCCGGAACAGCCAGGTGGTGCCCACCATCAGCAGCCAGCCCGCCGTCATGCCGATGAGCGGCGAGAGCACGATGAAGATGAGGGTCTTCGTCCACCCCGCCCCGATGATGGCGCCGAACCCGGCCTTCGTGACCGCCGCGCCCGCATACCCGCCGATCAGCGCGTGCGACGAGCTCGACGGGATGCCGTACCACCACGTGATGAGGTTCCACGCGATGGCGCCGAGGAGGCCGGCGAGGATCACGTCGGGGTTCACCACCGCGATGTCGATCATCCCCTTCCCGATCGTCTTCGCGACGCCGGTGTCGAAGAGGAAGAGCGCGATGAAGTTGAACGTCGCCGCCCACGCCACCGCGGTGAACGGACTGAGCACCCGCGTCCCCACGATCGTGGCGATCGAATTCGCCGAGTCGTGGAAGCCGTTGATGTAGTCGAAGATGAACGCGACCAGGACGATCGCGAGGATGTACCAGACCACGATCAGGAGTTCTTGAGGGAGATGCTCTCGAGGACGTTGGCCACGTCCTCGCACTCATCGACCGCGTGCTCGAGGTTGTCGAGGATCTCCTTCCACTTGATCACCTCGAGGGCGTCCGGCTTGCCCGAGAACAGCGACTCGATCGCGTCGGAGTAGATCGCGTCGGCCTTCTCCTCCAGCTCCTTCACCTTGCGCGCCGCCTTGTGCACCTCGGCGGGCTTCCGGATGTCCTTCACGCCGGCGGTCAGCACCGCCGAGCACTCCACCAGCACGTCCGTGAGCGCGATCGCCGCCGCCTGCTGGCGGTCGATGTGGTACATCTTCGCCCGGCGCGCCGTGCCGTCCATGAGGTCGACGACGTTGTCGAGCCGGTTCGCGAGCAGGTGGATGTCCTCGCGGTCCAGCGGCGTCACGAACGAGCGGTCGATCCGCTGCATGATCTCGTACGTCAGCTGGTCGGCGGCGTGCTCCTCCGCCTTGATCGCCTTCGTGAGTTCCTCGAGCCGCTGCGGCTGCGAGAAGAGGTCCTTGAGGAGCGCGGCCGACGACTTCAGGCGCGCGGAGAGCTGGTCGAAGAGGCCGAAGAAGCCTTCGTCCTTCGGAAGGAAGCGCACGGGGTGCTCGTTCGGTGGGGAGGGAGGAGCGTGGGGGCACCGCAGGGCGGCACCGAGCCGGTCCAGCAGTCCAAAGATACCGCCCGCCCCGAAGCCGTGGCAAACATGCCGAGCGGCCGACGGGCGGCCTGTTGCACGTTCGTTACGTGCCCCCGTCGACTCCCTGCAAGAGCCCGCGCTGCAACAACATGCGCCGCCGGGCCTCCACGAGGTCCGGCCGCGTGAAGGCACGCACGAGCAGCACCCCGGCCACGAAGCCCCCCACGTGCGCCCAGACCGCCACGCCCCCGGTCGGCTCGCCGGTGCGGGCCAGTTGGGGCAACCCCAGCCACAGCTGGATCACGAACCACCAGACGAGGAGCGCCCAGGCCGGCAGGACCACCACCCGGAAGAAGATCGGCGGCAGGGTCACGAACGTGCGCACCCGGACCCGCGGGAAGAGGAGCAGGTACGCCCCCATCACCCCCGAGATCGCCCCGGACGCGCCGACGGTGGGCACCACGGACGCCGGGGCGGCCGCGACGTGCGCCCCGGCCGCCGCCAGCCCGCAGAGCAGGTAGAAGGCCACGAACCGCGCCGCGCCCATCACGTCCTCGACGTTGTTCCCGAAGACCCAGAGGAAGAGCGCGTTCCCGAGGAGATGCATCCATCCCCCATGCAGGAACATCGAGAGGACGGGGGTGAGCCAGTTGAGCGGCTGCGCATCCACCGCGCAGAAGAGGCCGGGCGCGATCGGCACCCCCGAGTCGAGCGGCGCGAGGCCGGTCAGCTCGCCGGGCACCAGGCCGAGGGTGCAGACGGCCCGCACCAGTCGGTCCCCGGTCCCCGCCCCCTCCACGACCACCCACACCACGCCGATCGCGGCCAGCAGCAGCCCCGTCATCACCGCCGGCCGGACCGTCGGATTCTCGTCGCTCAGCGGGATCATCGCGTCGGAATGTCAGGGGGATTCAGAGGGGACCGGGCCGCGACCTGCCATTTCGGCGCGAATCTTTGGCCCCGCCCTTGCCGTTCGGGGGAGCAGCAGTTCCCCCCGTCGCCACGCGCGGCGGACCTCTATCGCGCACCAAGATACTCCGTCGAGGAACGAATGGCAGACAAGGTGATCGGCATCGACCTGGGGACGACGAACTCCGTCGTCGCGGTCATGGAGGCGGGCGACCCGGTCGTCATCCCCAATGCCGAGGGCGGCCGGACGACCCCGTCCGTGGTCGGCTTCAGCAAGGATGGCGAGCGGCTGGTCGGGCAGATCGCCAAGCGCCAGGCCGTGACCAACCCGCAGAACACGGTCTTCTCCATCAAGCGCTTCATGGGCCACAAGATGGCCGAGGTGCAGGCGGAGATCGCGCGCGTCCCGTACAAGGTCGCGCGGGGCCAGAACGACCTCGCCGCGGTCGAGGTGCAGGGGAAGGCGTACACGCCCCCCGAGATCTCGGCGATGATCCTGCAGAAGATGAAGCAGACGGCCGAGGACTACCTCGGGCACTCGGTGTCCAAGGCGGTCATCACGGTGCCGGCCTACTTCAACGACGCACAGCGCCAGGCGACCAAGGACGCCGGGCGGATCGCCGGCCTCGAGGTGCTCCGCATCGTGAACGAGCCGACGGCCGCCGCGCTCGCCTACGGCCTCGACAAGAACAAGAAGAAGGACGAGAAGGTCGCCGTCTTCGACCTCGGCGGCGGCACCTACGACATCTCGGTCCTCGAGCTCTACGAGGTGGACGGCACCCGCCAGTTCGAGGTGAAGTCCACGAACGGCGACACGCACCTCGGCGGCGATGACTTCGACCAGAAGGTCATCGACTGGCTCGTCGCGGAGTTCAAGAAGGACCAGGGCATCGACCTCTCCAAGGACCCGATGGCGCTCCAGCGCCTCAAGGAGGCCGCGGAGAAGGCGAAGATCGAGCTCTCGGGCACGATGAGCACCGACATCAACCTGCCGTTCATCACGGCCGACCAGTCGGGCCCGAAGCACCTGAACTACCAGCTGACGCGCGCGAAGTTCGAGCAGCTGGTGGACGACCTCATCAAGCGCACCCTCCCGCCGATGGAGAAGGCGCTCAAGGACGCGGGCATGGACCCGAGCGAGGTCGACGAGGTGATCCTCGTCGGCGGCTCGACGCGCATCCCGAGGATCCAGGAGATCGTCAAGGAGTTCTTCAAGAAGGAGCCCAACAAGGGCGTGAACCCGGACGAGGTCGTCGCCGTGGGCGCGGCCATCCAGGGCGCGGTGCTGACCGGCGAGCAGAAGGACGTCCTCCTGCTCGACGTCACCCCGCTCTCGCTCGGCATCGAGACGCTGGGCGGCGTCACGACCGTGCTCATCCCGCGCAACACGACGATCCCGACGAAGAAGTCGGAGACCTTCTCCACCGCCGACGACAACCAGACGACGGTCGAGATCCACGTGCTGCAGGGCGAGCGCGAGCTCGCGGTGCACAACAAGACGATCGGCAAGTTCCAGCTCACCGGGATCCCGCCGGCCCCGCGCGGCATGCCGCAGGTCGAGGTCACCTTCGACATCGACGCGAACGGCATCCTGCACGTGACGGCGCGCGACAAGGCGACCGGCAAGGAGCAGAAGATCCGCATCGAGGCCTCGAGCGGGCTGTCGGACGCCGAGATCGACCGCATGGTGAAGGACGCCGAGCGGAACGCGGCGGAGGACAAGCGGAAGCGCGAGGACATCGACACCCGCAACCGGCTCGACACCCTCGCCTACCAGGTCGAGAAGGAGTCGAAGGAGTGGGCGGACAAGGTCCCGGCGGACGTGAAGGCGCGCCTCGACGCCGCCGTGGAGCGCGCCCGCAAGGCGCACCGCGGCGAGGACATGGGCGAGGTGAAGGGCGCCCTCGAGGAACTCACCGCCGCGTTCCAGGCGGCCGGCCAGGCCGTCTACGCCGCCCAGTCGGCGCCGGCGGCGGAGCCGCAGGCCCCGGCCGACGCGCCGGCCGGCGAGAAGAAGGACGACGTCGTCGAGGCGGACTACGAGATCGTCGACGACAAGAAGTGAGCCGGCGGGACGCCGGGCGCCGGGGGCGCCCGGCGCAGGCGCAGGACCGGGGCAGCGGACCGCGCGGGTCCGCTGCCCCGCGTCCGTCCCGCGGGGGCGGGCGTCGGCGTTCCGCTGACGGTCGCGCCCGGCACCCGGGACGGAAACCTTCGCCGCACGTCCCGGTACCAACCACCAGCAGGCCCCGAACCCGCTACCTTCCAGCACCACCTCAGGAGCAATGGTCCCCATGCTTCGCGTGACCCGCACCCGGATCCTGGCCGTCGGCATCCTCGCCTTCGCCGGCGGCGTGTTCTTCGCGTCCTCGATGGACTGGACCGACCGTCTCTTCGCCCAGGGCTCGCCCGCGACGTCGCGCCCGCGCCAGGAGCAGGTCCAGACGCTCGCCGATGCGAGCAATGCCTTCGTCTCGATCGCCGAGCACATCACGCCGGCCGTGGTCTCGATCGAGGCCGAGCGCGACGCCCGCGTGCGCTCCAACAAGCGCCAGCAGCTGCAGGTGCCGCCGGGCTTCGAGGAGTTCTTCCGGCAGTTCGACGCGCCGCAGCAGCCCCGGACGCAGGAGTCGAGCGGCTCCGGCTTCATCGTCTCGCGCGACGGGTACATCCTCACCAACAACCACGTCGTCGAGGGCGCCGACCGCGTCCGCGTGAAGCTCCTCGACCGGCGCGTCTTCGACGCGCGCGTCGTCGGACGCGACCCGACGACCGACGTCGCGGTCCTCAAGATCGACGCCCGCAACCTCACCGCGGTCGCCTTCGGCGACGACGAGAAGGTCAAGATCGGCGAATGGGTGCTCGCGGTCGGCAACCCGCTCGGGCTCGACTTCACCGTCACCGCCGGCATCGTGAGCGCGAAGGGGCGCGGCCTCGCCGGGCTCCAGCGCTCGAACTACGACATCTCGGACTTCATCCAGACGGACGCCGCCATCAACCCGGGCAACTCGGGCGGACCGCTCGTCAATGCGCGCGGCGAGGTCATCGGCATCAACTCGGCGATCGCGTCGCAGACCGGGTTCTACTCCGGCTACGGCTTCGCCATCCCGATCACGCTCGCCAAGCTGGTGATGGATGACCTCATCCAGCACGGGGAGGTGCGCCGCGCGGTGGTCGGCGTCTCGATCGGCGAGGTGCAGCCGGAGGATGCGCAGGTCGCCGGCCTGCGCGAGATCACCGGCGTGAAGGTCCAGGCCTACTCCGGCTCCGACTCGCCGGCGCTCCGCGCCGGCATCGAACCGGGGGACATCATCACGAGGATCGACGGCCGCACGGTCGATCGCGTCAGCGCGCTGCAGCGCATCATCCGCGCGAAGAAGCCCGGCGACTCGGTGGAGCTCGAGGCGTGGCGCTACGGGACGCGGAAGACCTTCACCGTCCGTCTCACCGCCGCGCCGCGCGAGGAGGAGACGGTCGCCGACGCCGCGCGGGAGGAGAAGCCGGACGCCAGCGCGACGCGCTCCCGCCTCGGCATCTCGGTCGAGCCGGTCCCGGCGGAGCTGGTCCGCGCCGCGCGCATCCCGGAGAACTACCGCGGCGTGCGTGTCGCGGAGATCGAGTCCGGGAGCCCGGCCGAGAACCGGCTGTTCCCGAATGACATCATCGTGCAGATCCTGCCGGCCAAGACGAAGATCGGCTCCACGGCGGACCTGCAGCGCGCGCTCGAGGGGGTGCGCACGGGCGACATCGTGAGCCTGCTCGTCTACCGCCCGGCCGCGGATGGCGCGGGCGTGACGGCGGTGGTCAACGTCCGCGTCGGCGAATCGCGCTGATCCGGCCGGACAATGGTTGGACGCGCCGGGGGGTCCTCCGCGGGAGGGCCCCCTGTCGTATTATGGGAGGGTGGGACCGCGGTCCCGTCGCGGGAGTGGCGGAATTGGTAGACGCGCAGGACTTAGGATCCTGTGCCGTGAGGCGTGTGGGTTCGAGTCCCACCTCTCGCACGTCGGCGGCGCAGGCGGAGCAGTCTCTAAGCAGGAAGGATGGACGGCGTTCGGTACAGGGTTCCCCCGGACTCTGGTGATGCCGCGCGGTCCCTCCGTCGGAACACAACACGGGCGCCGGAGCGTTCGCCCAACATTATGAAGATCGTCGTCATCGGCAGCGGATTCGGGGGACTCGCGGCGGCCATCCGCCTGCGGGCGCAGGGCCACGAGGTCACGGTCGTCGAGCAGCGCGACAAGCCGGGCGGACGCGCGTACGTCTACGAGCAGGACGGCTTCACGTTCGACGCGGGCCCGACGATCATCACCGCGCCCTGGCTCATCGACGACGTCTTCTCCGTCGCCGGGAAGCGCACCGCGGACTACGTGCGCATCGTCCCGATCGATCCGTTCTACCGGATCCGCTTCGAGGACGGCTCGGTCTTCACGTACAACGGCGATCGCGAGGCGCTGCTGCGCCAGATCCGCGCGTTCGAGCCGCGCGACGAGCAGGGCTACCTGCGCTTCCTCCGGAAGTCCGAGGAGGTGTTCGAGACGGGGATGGCGCTCATCGACAAGCCGTTCCACGAGCTCGGCTCGATGGTGCGGATGCTCCCCGACCTGATCCGCCTGCGCGCCGACCGCTCGGTGGCCGGCATGGCGAACGCCTTCATCCGCGACGAGCGGCTGCGCCAGGTCTTCTCGTTCCACCCGCTGCTGGTCGGCGGCAACCCGTTCAAGACGACGTCCATCTACACGCTCATCCATCATCTCGAGCAGAAGTGGGGCGTCTGGTTCGCGATGGGCGGGATGGGGAAGCTGGTCGAGGGCTTCGCCCGCTGCCTCACCGACATCGGCGGGACGCTGCGGCTCTCGACGCGCGTCGAGGAGATCGTCGTGGACGAGCGCACGGGCCGTGCGACCGGTGTCCGCCTCGCCGGCGGCGAGGTGCTGCACGCCGACGCGGTGGTGTCCAATGGCGACGTGGGCTTCACGTACAAGCACCTCATCGCTGAGCGCTTCCGGCGGAAGTGGACCGATGCCCGGGTGGACGGCCTCGACTACTCGATGTCGCTCTTCGTCCTCTACTTCGGCACCGACCGCAAGTACGAGGACATCGCGCACCACGAGATCCTGATGGGGCCCCGCTACAAGGCGCTCCTCGAGGACGTCTTCGACGCGAAGGTGCTGGCGAAGGACTTCTCGCTGTACCTGCACCGGCCGACCGCGACCGACCCGTCGCTCGCGCCGGCCGGCTGCGACGCGTGGTACGTGCTCTCGCCGGTGCCGCACCTCGGCGGGCCCACCGACTGGGCCACCGCCGCGAAGCCGTACCGCGACGCGATCGTGCGGTACCTCGAGGAGCGCTACCTCCCGGGGCTCTCGCAGCACATCGTCACCGAGCGGATGATCGACCCGGTGCACTTCCGCGACGTCCTCTCGAGCCACCTCGGCGCCGCCTTCTCGGTGCAGCCGACGCTGTTCCAGTCGGCATGGTTCCGCCCGCACAACCGGAGCGAGGACATCCCCAACCTGTTCTTCGCCGGGGCAGGCACCCACCCGGGGGCCGGGCTCCCCGGCGTGATCAGTTCGGGGAAGATCGTCGCGGACCTCATCGGTCCCGCCGCCAACCCGGCGGCAGGCCGGCGCCCGGCTGCGCGCCCCGAACCCGCCGGGGTGGCCTGACCATGGTGCTGCCCGGATTCCTCCCCGAGCCCGACGAGGCGCTCGCCCGCGCGGACGCCCAGCACTGCGAGTCGATCACGCGCTCGCACGCGCGCACCTTCGCGCTCGCGAGCAGCTTCCTGCCCGCCGAGAAGCGGCGCGGGGCGTTCGCCGTGTACGCCTTCTGCCGCCTCGCCGACGACATCGTCGACCGCTCGGTGGACCGCGACAAGGCGCTGCTGACCGCGGAGCTCGACCTCTACCGCGCCGGCGTCGCCGAGGCGCTGGCGGGCCGCCCCGAGGGGCCGGTGTTCCGCGAGCTCTGGCGGTGCGTGCAGCGCTTCGGCGTCCCGTCGGACGTGCTCGTCGAGCTCCTCGACGGCGTGGCCTGCGACCTCCAGCCCGCGCACTACAACACGTGGGCCGAACTCACGGGCTACTGCGAGGGCGTCGCCTCGTCCGTCGGCGCGATGTGCACCTACATCTTCGGCGTGGACGGGGACGAGGGCACGCGCGCGCGCGCGGTGCGGTACGCCCGCACCCTCGGGGTCGCGATGCAGCTCACCAACATCCTCCGTGACGTGGGCGAGGACGCCGCTCGCGGCCGCTGCTACCTCCCCGACGCCGACCTCGCGACCTTCGGCCTCTCGGCCGAACGCGTGCTGCACGACCCGACGCTCAAGGACGACCCGCGCTGGATCCAGCTGATGCGTCATGAGGTCGCCCGCGCGCGGGCGCTCTACCGCGCGGCCTCGCCCGGCATCGCGCTGCTCGCGCCGGATTCGCAGCGCTGCGCGCGCGCCTGCGCGGACGGCTATGCCGCGATCCTCGGGGCGATCGAGCGCAACGGCTACGACTCCTTCAGCGTCCGCGCCCGCGTCGGCTCGCTGGCACGGGCCGGGCTGCTGCTGAGCGTGTGGCGCGGCCACGCCGAGCCGCCGCCGGCCGGGGCCGAGGGCCCGGCGATCGAGTGGGGCGAGCGTGTGCTGACGCGCCCCGAGGAGATGATCCTGTGCGCCTGACCGCGACCGCCTACCCGCTCGACCGCGCCTCGCGCGGCCTCTTCATCGGGCACCTCATCCTCATCGCCTTCGCGACCGCGGCGATGGTGACGATCCTCGCGGGCGAGTTCCCGGTGTGGATGCAGGGGCCGTACACGCAGACCGTCTACAGGCTCGGCTGGAAGTACTCCGGACAGATCTACATCCTGCTGGGCGCCCTCGCCGTGCTGCTGCACTCGGCGCCGCGTTTCGGCACCGGCCGCGCCCTCGCCGTCTTCGGCGTGGCGTCGTGCGTCGCGCTCGCCTCGGAGCTCGGCGGCACCAACATCGGGTTCCCGTTCGGGCCGTATCACTACACCGAGATGCTCGGCTACCGGATCCTCGGCGACGTGCCGTATCCGATCCCGATCTCGTGGTACTACATGCTGTACGGCTCGCTGGCGATCTGTGCGCGGCTGATGGCCAGCGACGACTCCTCGGCCAGCCGGTGGCGCTGGGCGCTCGTCGCCGGCGCGGTCCTCACGGCGTGGGACGTGCCGATGGAGGTCCACATGACCAACGTGAACCCGCCGCACTGGGTCTGGGACCTCGACAAGGTCCCCGCCTGGGTCCCCGCCTGGCTGGTGACGCCGGTGTTCTACGGGATGCCGATCAGCAACTGGATCGGCTGGTACGTGACCGGGGTCGTCGTGAGCCGCCTCATGCTGTGGCTGGTGCCGCCCTCCACGTGGGCGCGCACCGTGGCGCCGGTGAGCTTCCCCTTCGCGATCTACGCGGCGAACGGCGTGATGCCGATCGCCGTGAGCGCCCGGCACGGCTACTGGGGCGCCCTGATCGGAGGGGTACTCTGCATGGGGCTCCCGCTCTGGCTGGCGTGGCGCGCCGGGCGGGAGCCGGCCCCCCGCCTCGAGACGGCCGGCCTGGCGGCCTGACGCTCCTCCCCGGGGGGGGGGGCGGGACAGACCCGCGGCCCTTGGCCACCCCCGGGCCGCCCCTTAGCTTTCGCTCTATAGTTGCCCCCGCCGCCGGGCTCCGGCGGCGGGGTTTCGTGCCCTAACCCGTCCTCCAGGCTTCACTGTCGTCATGGATATCCAGATCACCACCACCAAGAGCGAGGGCGCCGAGCGCCGCCTCCAGGTCGCCGTCCCCCCCGCCCGCGTGAAGGAGGCCCGCTCCAAGGCCGCCACGCGCGTCGCCAAGCAGGTCCGCGTGCCCGGCTTCCGGCCGGGCAAGGCGCCGGTGGCGATGATCAAGAAGCAGTACGGGCAGGTCATCGACCAGGAGGCCGTGGAGGCGCTCATCCGCGAGGCGTTCGAGACCGTCCTGGCGAAGGAGAACCTCGACCTCGTCACGCAGCCCCACGCCCACGACGTCAAGTTCGGCGACGACGAGGGGCTGAGCTTCGAGCTGCATTGCGAGGTGCGCCCGGAGATCAAGCTGGAGACGCTCTCGGGCTTCCGCGTGATGCGCCCGAAGGACGCGGTGACCGACGAGATGGTGCAGGAGCAGCTCGACCGGATGCGCGAGCAGCGCGGCAGCTGGACGCCGGCCGAGGGCAAGGCGCTCGAGGGGGACCTCGTCACGGTGATGCTCGCCACGGCCGAGGAGGACGGCACCATCCCCGAGGGCAAGGAGTACCGCCTCGTGATGGGCGCCGGCCAGGCGATCCCGGCGATCGAGGAACTCGTGATGACCCTCGCGCCCGGCGAGACGGTGGAGCGGCCGGTGAAGTGGCCCGAGGACTTCCCGGACGAGGCGCAGCGCGGCAAGACCAAGATGGTGCGGGCGACGCTCGCCGAGGTGAAGCGGAAGTCCCTCCCGGCGCTCGACGACGCGTTCGCGCGCGAGATGGGCGACTTCGAGTCGCTCGCGGCGCTGACGGAGACGGTGCGGAAGGACCTCGCCGAGAACGCCGTCCGCGAGGCGGACGCCGCGGCGCGGACGCAGCTGCTCGACGAGATCGTCGCGGCCAACCCGTTCGAGATCCCGCCGACCTGGGTCCGACAGATGGTGCAGGCCTACGCCGAGGCGTACCGGATCCCGCAGGAGGAGATCGGCCGGTTCGGGGACGAGATCAAGGGGATGGCGGAGCGGCAGGTGCGCCGCGACCTGATCCTGGACACCATCGCCGGCAAGGAGAGCCTCGCCGCGACGGAGAAGGACGTGGACGACAAGGTCGCCGAGTTGGCGGCCAAGCGCTCGACGGACGCGGGGCAGCTCTACGCCTCCTTGCAGAAGGCGGGGCGCCTCCGCGAGCTTGAGCGCAGCATCACCGAGGAGCGGGTGTTCACGTGGCTCCTCGGCCGGAACACGATCGAGCAGGCGTAAGCACCTGAGCCCGCGGCCGCCCGACGCCGGGCGGCCGCTCCCGGACCGCACCCCGCATCAGGAGCAGGAACCCATGGCCATCATCCCGAATCCCTACGTCATCGAGCGGTCGAGCCGCGGCGAGCGGAGCTACGACGTCTACAGCCGCCTGCTGATGGACCGCATCATCTTCCTCGGCACGCCGATCAACGACGACGTGGCGAACATGATCATCGCGCAGATGCTCTTCCTCGAGGCCGACAACCCGGGGCGGGACATCCACCTCTACATCAACTCGCCGGGCGGGTCGGTGTCGGCGGGCCTCGCGATCTACGACACGATGCAGTTCCTGAAGTCGCCGGTGAACACGATCTGCATGGGGCTGGCGGCCTCGATGGGCGCCTTCCTGCTGGCCGCCGGCCGGAACGGGAAGCGCTCGGCGCTGCCGCACTCGCGGATCATGATCCACCAGCCCTCGGGCGGTGCGCAGGGCACGGCGGCGGACATCGAGATCCAGGCGCGCGAGATCATCTACCTCCGCGCCAAGATGAACGAGCTGATGGCCAAGCACACCGGCCGGCCGCTGGAGCAGATCGAGCGCGACGTGGACCGCGACCGGTTCATGAGCGCCGAGGAAGCGAAGGGATACGGCCTCATCGACATGGTGGTCACGAACCGGGACGACGCCGCGAACCCTGCACTCGCCGCCGCCAAGTGACGATACTGACAGGGCGCTTGTGAACGGTTTCACGAGCGCCCTGCCCGTTTCCTTGCCCTCCCCGGGGGCGCCTGTTACTCATCCGAAGGTGGGGCGTCGTTCGGCAGTCGCACTCTGACACACCCCCCCCCCCGGTCCCGCACTTCCTCCGAGTCCCCATGTCCCACGACCGCCACCTGCGCTGCTCCTTCTGCGGAAAGTCGAAGGACGCCGTCCGGAAGTTCATCTCCGGGCCGTCCGTCTACATCTGCAACGAGTGCATCGCGCTCTGCAACGAGATCCTCGCCGAGGACGAGGAGCGCGAGGTCGCGGAGACGGTCACGCGCGTGCCGGCGCCGCATGAGATCAAGGCGGTGCTGGACCAGTACGTGATCGGGCAGGAGGCGGCCAAGAAGGCGCTGTCGGTGGCGGTGTACAACCACTACAAGCGCATCAACTCGGGCGCCAAGCGCGAGAACGACGTCGAGCTGGACAAGTCGAACATCCTGCTCCTCGGCCCCACCGGCGTCGGCAAGACGCTGCTCGCGCAGACGCTGGCGCGGATCCTCGACGTGCCGTTCACGATCGCCGACGCGACGACCCTGACCGAGGCCGGCTACGTCGGCGAGGACGTCGAGAACATCCTGGTGCGCCTGCTGCAGGCGGGCGACTTCAACGTCCAGGAGTGCGAGCGCGGCATCGTCTACATCGACGAGATCGACAAGATCGCGCGCAAGTCCGAGAACCCGAGCATCACGCGCGACGTCTCGGGCGAGGGCGTGCAGCAGGCCCTGCTGAAGATCCTCGAAGGGACGGTGGCCTCGGTGCCGCCGCAGGGGGGCCGGAAGCACCCGCAGCAGGAGTACATCCAGATCAACACGAAGGACATCCTGTTCGTCTGCGGCGGCGCGTTCGACGGACTGGAGAAGATCATCGAGGCGCGGCTCGGCCGCCGCCAGATCGGCTTCGGGTCGGAGGCGGCCGAGAAGGTGGCGGCGTCCAAGACGAACGTCTTCGGCGACGTGGAGCCGGAGGACCTGCTCCGCTACGGGCTCATCCCCGAGCTGGTGGGACGCCTCCCGGTCGCGGTGCCGCTGCAGGGGCTCGATGAGGACGCGCTGGTGCAGATCCTCAAGGAGCCGAAGAACGCGCTGACCAAGCAGTACACCCGGCTCTTCGAGCTCGAGGACGTGCAGCTCACGTTCGACGAGGCGGCGCTGCGCGCCGTCGCGCGGAAGGCGATCCAGCGCGGCACCGGCGCGCGCGGCCTGCGTGCCATCCTCGAGGAGCTGCTGCTCGACACGATGTTCGAGCTGCCCGGCCGCGATGACGTGATCGAGGTCCGCGTGACCGAGGCGACGGTGACCCAGAAGCAGCCGCCCCTCCTCGAACTCTCGGCGAAGAAGCAGAAGAAGGAAGCGTGAGCGCACGCGACGACGCGCGCCCCGGGTCCGCGGGCGCGCCGGCGGGTCGCGGGGCCGAGACGCCCCGCGACCCGCTCGTCATCCGGCACCTGGAATTCCTCGGGCCGATGGCCACCGCCGGCGGCTGGCGGCCCGAGCCGTCGCTCCCGGAGGTCGCGTTCGCCGGCCGGTCGAACGTCGGCAAGAGCTCCCTCATCAACACGCTGGTGCGACGGAAGGCCGCCGCGCGCGTGAGCCGCACGCCGGGCCGCACGCGCGAGATCAACTTCTTCGACGTGAACCACCAGTTCGTGCTCGCCGACCTCCCCGGGTACGGCTACGCGCGGATCGCGAAGGAGCGGAAGGCCGAGTGGCGACCCCTCATCGAGGGCTACCTCCGCCGCTCGCCCAAGCTGGTCGGGATCGTCCAGCTGCTCGACGTGCGCCGCGACCCGACCGACGACGACCGGCAGATGCTCGACCTGCTGGCGGAGCTGCAGGTGCCGGCGATCGTGTGCGTGACCAAGGTGGACAAGCTCTCGCGCGCGCAGGCCGCGGCGCAGGTGGCGGCGATCGCGCGCGACCTCGCGCTCGACCCCGAGCAGATGATCGCGTTCTCGTCGGAGACCGGGGAGGGCCGCGACGAGCTCGCCGAGGCGCTGGTCTCGCTGCTCGCGGCGGCCACCGCCCGCGACAGGGACGACGCGGCGGCGACGGAGGACGGCGCGGCGTAGATTGGGGGATGCCCCGCATCCCCCTGCAGTCCCTCCCGCCGCGGCCGGCCGAGGCGCTCCAGGAGCGCTGGCTCGCGTCGCTCGAGGCGAAGCTCGCCGACCCCGCGGTCGACCGCAGCGACCTCTGCCGCGACACGCTCCTCGAGCTCTCGTTCCCCGGCATGGCCGGCCGCTACGCCGAGGCGCTCGCCGACGAGGCGACGCCGGTGGGCGTCCGGCTCGCGCTGGCCGCGCTCGACCCGCGCAACGTCACCCTCGAGCCCGAGTACTACGGCGACTGCGACCAGGCGCGGTTCCAGCGCGTGAAGCCGTTGCTGTGGCTCTGGTACTCGTTCGACCGGCTGCCGATCGGCGGGCAGAACGTCGAGCTCGGCGTGCGCCTCCGGCGACTGCTGGCGCCCCACATCTTCAAGCGGGTGGGCCGCAACTTCAAGTGCTTCCAGCATGTCGAGTTCTCGTTCGGCTACAACCTCGAGGTCGGGGACGATGTCGTGGTGCACCGCCATGTGCTGCTCGACGACCGCGGCGGGATCCGGCTCGGGAACAGGGTGTCGATCAGCGACTACGCGAACATCTACTCGCACACGCACTCCATCGTGGAGCAGGTGGACGTGACGAACGCGCTGACCGTGCTCGGTGACGGGGTGCGGGTGACGTACCACGCGACGGTGCTGGCCGGCGTGCACGTCGGCGAGCAAGGGATGGTGGGTGCGGTCGCGGTGGCGACGAAGGACGTCCGGCCCTACCACGTGAACGTGGGGATCCCGGCGAAGTCGGTCCGCGTGAAGCCCAACGCACCGCCCGAGGGCGACCGGCTGCGCACGAGCGTCGAGCGGGCGCGCGTCGACGAGGGCTGATCCGGCAGGGCTGAACCACGCAGGGCTGAACCGCCAGGGCCCGCCCGTCGGCGCCGGGGCGCCGTCAGGTGCAGTCGAGCACGTCCCAGAGGTTGGGTTGGGCCAGGAGCTTCCGGGCGTCGTCGAGCACGCGCCCCTCGTGCGGCCAGGCGAACCGTCGGCGCGCCTGGCTCGGCGTGAGCCACGCGTGGCGCCGATGCTCCTCGCCGAGCACGATGGCGGCGTCCGGCGCGACGATCGCGGCGAAGACCGCGGCCAGCTGCACCGAGGCCTTCGGGACGAGGTAGAAGCTGTGCATCGTCACCGAGAGGAGCTTCTCGGGCTTGAGGCCGGTCTCCTCGAAC
>JAIBBJ010000119.1 GCA_019694735.1 Gemmatimonadaceae bacterium
CTCCGACTCGCTCGCGCGGGCGGACTCGGCGCGGGCGTTGCGGGCGCTGCGCGCCCTCCAGGCGCGGCGCAACGCGGCGGCCGCGAATCGGTCGGGAACGTCCTCCCCGTCCACGCCGGGCGCCGCCCCCCCCGCGCGGCCGGGTCTCGCGACGCGCCCCGGTCTGGTGCGGCGACCGCAGAAGGACGGCAGCAAGTCCACCACCCCGATCCGCGACCCGTAGGTGCGCCTCGTTCGGCGGTGCGGCCGATGATCCGCAGCTACGCGCGCTGGCAGGACGTGGTGCCCGGCGACCTGCGCGGGCACTGCGCCGTCGTCATCGACGTGCTCCGCTGGTCCACGGTCGTCGTGACCGCGTTGCACAATGGCGCGGACGCCGTCGAGGCGTACGCCACGCCGGAGGAGGTTCGCATCCGCGCTGCCGATTTCGATCCCATGCGCGTGCTGCTGGGTGGCGAGCGCGGGAACGTCGCACTTCCCGGCTTCGATGTCGGCAACTCCCCGCAGAAATACGGGCACGGGCGCGTGCTCGGCCGCACCGTGCTGACGACCACGACGAACGGCACCAACGGACTGCTCGCGGCGCGCGAGGCGGCGTCGGTCCTGGTCGGTGCGTTCGTGAATCTGGACGCGCTCGCCATCGCCCTGACCGCCGAGAGCCGGCGCGGATTGCCGATCGCCCTGATCGCGTGCGGGCAGGCCGGCGAGCCGGCGGACGAGGACCTCGCCTGCGCCGGGGCGATCGCCACTCGGCTCGGCGCCGCCGTGACCGACGTGCCCACCGACCGCGCCTGTGCGCTGTGGGCCCGGACGGGACGTGATGCCGCGAAGGCGGTCGCCGAGGCGCCGCACGCCGCGAGCCTTCGCGACGCCGGCTTCGGAGAGGACCTCGCGTTCGCGGCGCGGGTCGGCGCGCTGCCATGCGTGCCGAGGGCGGTCGCCCCGCATCGGCTCCTTGCCGCGACGGGGCTGGCGGCGGGCTGAACGCGGCGCGGTTGCGGGCCGCGAGCGATGCCGTGTGGGCGGGTGCCGCGCCGCGGGCTGTCGTGCGACCCAGGCCCCGGTCCCTCCGCCAAGGTCGGGTGTGCGCGCGTTTCCCGAATCCCTCCCGAATCGTCTCGGAGTTGTCCCCCAGAACCCCCGAGACGATGCCGCGGAAGCTGACGCAGGACGACCCGCTCCTCCTCGACTCGCCGCTCGCGCCGGCCCCGCGCCGTACGCGGCAGCGGCGAGCGGATGCACCGGCCGAGGAGCTGATGGTGGCCGCCGCGCCGCCGGCTCCGGCCGCACCGTCGCCGCAGTCGCCGCTGCGGAACGAGATCACCGGGATCGTCCTCCTCGTCGGCGCTCTCTTCATCGCCGGCGCGCTGGTGTTCGGGCGTGCGCCTGAGTCGTTCGAGTCGTGCACGGCGGCCGGTGGCGCCTTCGGGCCCGTGGGTGGCTGCATCCGCTGGGGCATCCTCGGATTGGTGGGAGCGCTCGCCGCCGTGGTCGTGCCGTTCATCCCGGCCGTGCGGGCCCTTCGCCTCCTCGGGCGGCTGCCGCAGTCGCCCCGTCAGCACGTCGATGCGTTCCCGCTCGGGCTCGTCGCGTTGCTGCCCGTCGCGGCGGGGCTCGCGCGCCTCGGGGCGGTCCCGGCGGGCACTGCGGATCCGTTCGCCGGCCTGTGGGGGTCCTTCGCGGCGTTCTATCTCGCGGAGGCACTCGGACAGGGAGGCGCGTGGTTCGTCATCGTGTCGGCCGTCAGCATCCTCACGGCGGTCACGCTAGGGTGGAATCCGCTCCGGGCAATGGTCGCGGTGGGGACCAGACCGCCCGTCAGCACGTCCCCAGCCGCGCTCACCACGGCCGAGCAACTCGAGCCCGACGCGGCGGAGATGCCGCCCGTGGACCTCGCGCTGATGGGGCTCAGCGCGGCCACGGACGAACCCGTGGGGGCCCTCGAGTCCGCTGCCGAGGATGATGAGACGGCGGTGGAGCCGCCGCTCCTGCCGAAGCTCAGGCGCGCGCGCAAGCCGAAGCTCGCCGGGGAGGACGCGGCGCCCGCTGCGCCGGCGCCTCGATCCGCCGGCGCACTCCCTGACGCCGACGAACTCCCCAGTCCGGTCCTGCTCACACCGGCGCCCGCGCGGAACGCCGAGGCGGGGCGCGCTGCGCTCGATGCCATGGGGGCGAAGCTCATCGACTCGCTCCGCACCTTCCGTGTCGAGGGCACGCTCTCGGGGCGCACTTCGGGGCCGACGGTGACGCAGTTCGAGATCGAACCGGCGCCGGGGGTGAAGGTCCGTCAGTTCGCCAACCTCGCCAATGACCTCGCGCTCGCCATGCGCGCGCCGAGCATCCGGGTCGTCGCGCCGATCCCCGGGAAGGGCGCGGTAGGGGTCGAGGTCCCGAATCCGGCACCGGAGATGGTCGCCTTCCGCGAGATGCTGGAGAGCCACGAGTACCAGGACAAGCCGATGGCGCTGCCGATCGCGCTCGGCAAGGATCTCGAGGGGCGTCCGGTGATCGCCGACCTCGCGAAGATGCCGCACCTGCTCATCGCTGGCGCGACGGGGTCGGGCAAGTCGGTCTGCGTGAACACCATCGTCACCTCGCTCATCTACCGGCACACGCCGAAGACCCTGCGGTTCCTGATGGTGGACCCGAAGATGGTCGAGCTCAGCGTGTACAACGTGCTGCCGCACCTGCGCCACAAGGTGGTCACCGACAACCGCGATGCGGCGGCGGTGCTCAAGTGGGCGGTGCTGGAGATGCAGGAGCGCTATGCGCTGCTGGCGGAGAACGGCGCGCGCAACATCCAGGACTTCAACACGAAGGTCCGCAACGGCGCCGCCTTGCGGAGGCCGAAGGACCCGAACGTGGGGTTCGAGGACCGCGAGTACAAGGGCGGGATCCTGCCGTACATCGTCGTCGTGATCGACGAGCTGGCGGACCTGATGATGACCTGTGCCGCCGAAGTCGAGACGCCGCTCGCGATGCTCGCGCAGAAGGCACGCGCGATCGGCATCCACCTGATCCTGGCCACGCAGCGTCCGAGCGTGAACGTCATCACCGGCCTGATCAAGGCGAACTTCCCGAGCCGCATCGCGTTCCGCGTCGCGAGCCAGGTGGACAGCCGCACGATCATCGACGGCATGGGGGCGGAGTCGCTGCTCGGCAACGGCGACATGCTCTTCATTCCGCCGGGCAAGAGCGAGCCGAGCCGCCTCCAGGGGGCGTTCCTGTCGAACGACGACACGGAGCGCCTGATGGGGTGGTATGTGGAGCGGAGGGAGGCACGCCGGGCGGCCATGGAGGCGCAGGGCCTCATCGCGATCGAGGAGCACAAGGACGAGGGGGACATCCTCGAGAAGGTGCGCGCCCAGGAAGCACTCGAGGCCAACGGTGGCGAGGAGTCGGCGGCGGAGGCCGGGGAGCGCGACAAGCTCTTCCGCGAGGCCGCCGAGGTCTGCGTGCAACACCAGGGCGGCTCGACCTCACTCCTGCAGCGGCGGCTCAAGATCGGGTACGGCCGTGCCGCGAGGCTGATCGATCAGCTGCAGTTGGCAGGAGTACTCGGCCCGCCCGACGGCTCCAAGCCCCGTGACGTGCTGATCGGGCTCGAGGACCTCGACCGAGTGGCAGGAGAGCGCACCGCGGCCTGAAGGGGCGTGAGGCGGCCGGGCGGAGCGGCTGGCGAGTGGGCGCCACGTTGCGCCTATGGGTTCGAAACGGTGGTCGGTGGCCCCTGGGCTCACCGGCCGCCGTTCGGTCTTTTGAGGGGCAAACGGTCGCGGCCCGATTCCTGCCATTCAGGTCACCGGGATGCTTTGGTGGGGCAATCTGTCCGTCCATTACAGCCCTCTCGCTGTCGCACTCTGTGACGGTGTGACTTTTCTTGTCGCTGTAAAGAGTCGAAATATCACGTGCGACAGCGTGGCGCTGTCGCACAGAGATCTCAAGGAGGATCCAGTGTCTGACCTGTCGCGGAACCGTGTTCCCCTTCCCACGCTCGATCTCGCGGAGTTGGAGCGGCTCGCCATCCTGCGGGCGCTCGAGATGACCGGAGGGAACCGGGTGCGCGCGGCTCGGCTCCTGGGCATCCACGTGCGGACGCTGCATCGGAAGCTGCGCGCGGGGGTGGTGGTGGAGCCTGAGGCGGATCGAACGAATGGTGGTCTTGCGTCGCGCATGCCGACGTCGGTATTCGCGGCCTGAGGCCGTAAGCGGGTCGGCGGTCGCGGAGGCCGCCGGTCGGAGGATGGCAGGGCGCGGTGTTGGGACGTAGGCGGCTCTGCGATGGAGAGATACGGCGCGCGGGTTCCCGGTGATGGTCGGGAATCCGCGCGCCGTAGCTTTGCGGCCATGACGAACCACAACCAGCGGATGGGCGAACTCGGGGAACGCATCGCCGCGCGGTGGCTGCGTCGCAAAGGCTGGAGGATCGTGTATCATCGCTTCCGCAACGGCCGACGGGACATCGATCTGGTGGCGGAGCGTGACGCGCTCGTCGCCTTCGTCGAGGTCAAGGCGCGCAGGGGGGCGGCGTTCGGCGACCCGGTCGAGGCGGTGCACCACCGCAAGCAGCGCGAGCTCGTCCGGAGTGCGCACGTGTGGATCGACCGGCACGGGCGCGCCGAAGAGCGCTACCGGTTCGACGTGGTGGGTGTACTCGTCGACGGCGAGCGGGTGCTGGTCAAACACGTGGAGGACGCGTTCCGGCTCGCACGCTGACGATGACCGCCGCGCGGGTGGCCTCCCCGCATCCTCCACGTCGGTCCACACACGTTCTACACGATGTCAACTTGAAATCCACAGCTTAAGTCTTTGCAGAATAAGAGCTTGGGCTTCAATGTCGATAGCATGCTTTGTGAGAGCGACAGTTGTGGATAACCGAGGCGGACTGGCGTGGTGCGGACACCCTTGCGCATGAGTGACTGTTTCGCAATTTCTTCGGTGTCCGAAGTCCGCTACATTCGCGGTTCCTTCGGGGATGGCCTCGCTCTCCCACGGGGCTAGATTCCCTCTCACGAGTCGGCCAAGCCGGCGCTACAGGCAGTACCGATCGAGGCAATGATGGCGACGACGACCGCGCAGCAGTCAGACCGTACGAAGGCGCTGGGCTTGGCCGTTTCCCAGATCGAGAAGTCGTTCGGCAAGGGTGCCATCATGCGCATGGGCGCGGATGGCGTTAAGGTGAGGGTGGAGGCGATCCCGACCGGGGCGATCAACCTCGACGCGGCGATCGGCGTGGGGGGGATCCCTCGGGGACGCATCACCGAGATCTACGGCCCCGAGAGCAGCGGCAAGACGACGGTCTGTCTGCACGTCGTGGCCAATGCGCAGAAGGCGGGCGGGACGGCGGCGTTCATCGACGCCGAGCATGCGCTGGATACGGACTACGCCGCCAAGCTGGGCGTGGATATCGAGAAGTTGCTCGTCTCGCAGCCGGACACCGGGGAGCAGGCCCTCGAGATCTGTGAGATCCTGGTGCGCAGCGGGGCGGTGGACGTGATCGTGGTGGACTCGGTGGCGGCGCTGGTGCCGAAGGCCGAGATCGAAGGCGAGATGGGCGACTCGCACGTGGGCCTGCAGGCCCGACTGATGAGCCAGGCGCTGCGCAAGCTGACCGGTGCGATCGCCCGCTCGAACTGCTCCGTGATCTTCATCAACCAGTTGCGCGAGAAGATCGGGGTGATGTTCGGCAATCCCGAGACCACCACCGGCGGCAAGGCCCTGAAGTTCTACGCGTCGCTGCGGCTCGACATCCGCCGCATCGGCCCGGTGAAGGAGAAGGAGGACGTGATCGGCTCGCACGTGCGCGTGAAGGTCGTGAAGAACAAGGTCGCGCCGCCGTTCAAGCAGGCGGAGTTCGACATCATGTACGCCGAGGGCATCTCGCACACGTCGCTGCTGGTGGACATCGGCGCCGAGAGCGGGATCATCGAGAAGTCCGGGGCGTGGTACTCGTACGGCCCGCAGCGGATCGGACAGGGCCGCGAGAACGCCAAGCTCTTCCTGAAGGACAATCCAGTCGTGATGGCCGAGATCGAGGCGAAGGTGAAGGAGGTCCTCGGGGTGACCAAGCCGGTCACCGGCAGCGCCGAGGAGGACGAGTAGGGCAGGGGACAGCGCGCAGGAGGCATGGTGGCGGCGCGGTTGCGTCCCTTCGCCATCCTTCCGCCGCCATCGACACTGTGTCGGGGGCGTGATCTGTGGTGAGTCGTCGGGGCCCGGAATCCCCGCCGTTCCACTCGGGTCCGCCCCCGGCGCTCGTCCGTGGCGCGCGTCGCCCGCGCGCGGAGATGTCCGCGCCGCCGCCGGCGCCCGGGGCGATCTCGGCGATCCGTGAACTGGCACGGCGGGCCGGACGCTACGCCGTCGAGGTCGGCGGCGGCGTGCTGCTGCCGGTGTCGGTCGAGACGATCGCGGAATTCCGGTTGCAGGTGGGGCGGAACGTGGACCGCGAGGTGCTCGCCCGGTTGCTGGCGGCGAGCGCGATGACGCGATGCTTCGATCATGCGCTCGACGCGCTGGCGCGACGAGGTCGTGCCACGCGGGAGCTTGAGCGGTGGCTGGAGGCGCGCGACCATCCGCGCGAGGCCATCGGCGCCGCGGTGGAGCGCCTCACGGCCCTGGGCCTCCTCGACGACGTCCGCTTCGCCGAGGCGTACGTCGCCGGGCCCGCGCGAGCGAAGGGGTTCGGGGTCCGGCGGGTCGCGGCGGAACTGCGGCGCCGAGGAGTCCCGGCGGCCATCGTCGCGCGCGCGCTCGCGCAGGAGGACGACGTGCACGCGCACGCCACCCTCGAGGCCGCGGCCGCCCGGCGCGCCCGCGCCCTGCGATCGCTTGCGCCGGAGGTCGCGCAGCGGCGCCTCATCGGTTGGCTCGTGCGGCGTGGCTTCGCGCCCGGCGCGGCGACTCGTGCGGCGCGTGCCGCACTGGCGGGGCCGTGATCGCGCGCCGCTGGACGCGCGGGTGAGCGCCTGCGTCCCGTGCCCCGCGTCCACGGCCGGTGGACGCTCGGCGTCGGCGCGGCGAGATTGCGGCGTGCTGCGTTCCCGATTCTCCGCTTCCGTGTGCGTTGCGCCGGCCGCGTTCGCCTGCCTGGCACTGCTGCACCTCGTCCCGGTGCACTCGCTGCCGGCGCAGGTGCCGGGGCCCTCCGGGAGGCCGGCCGACGTCGCGTCGCTCGATGGCCCGCGCTGGACGGTGGGGGCATCAACCCTCCTCGGCATCCCGATGCTCGGCCGCGAACGCCCGTTGCTGGCCGCGCGCCGCGCCTTCCAATGGGATGTGATGGTCTCCCCCTGGCGCTCGGTCGACGGCTATCCTCTCGAGTTCGTGGTCGGCACCGCGGAGTGGCGCTGGTATCGCCGCGCGTCGCGCACCGGGCCCTACGGGGCGATGCACGTCGGCGCGGCGGCCTTCCGACTGCGGCGGCCCGATTACCGCGACACGACGCTCTACCAGGAGGGGGCGGGCCTGCTGGGTGGCGTGAGCGTCGGCTACCTGGTCGCGACGCGGCGAGGATGGCGGCTCGATGCCTATCTCGGCGGCGGGACGATCCAGTCGCTCTACAAGGGCTACGATCGTCGCACGCAGCGCCGCTATGACGGTGCGAAGCTGTGGAACGTCAGCGGGGAATGGTGGCCGTACCGGATCGGCGTCCAGGTCGCGCCCCCGCCACGTCGGCACCGATGACCGCCGCCGGCGCCGGGCACGGCGCACCACGCGACCGTCTGGTCATCGCGGTGACCGGCGCGACGGGGTTCGTCGGCCGGCAGCTGCTCGCCGATGGCGCGCGGGCAGGTCACCGCATGGTCGCGGTGACGCGATCGCCGGACGCGATAGGCGAGGTCGAGGCGCGTGGCATCACCGACCTCGACGATCGTGACGGCCTCTCCCGGGCGTTGGCCGGTGCCGATGCGGTCGTCCATCTGGCCGCGCGCGTACACGTGATGCATCACGAAGGGCCGGAGGCACTCGAGCGCTTCCGTGCCGTCAACGTGCGCGGGACGCGGCACCTGCTGGAGGCCGCGCGAGACGTCGGGGTCGGGCGCGTGGTCCTCCTCTCCACCGCGAAGGTGCTCGGGGAGGGCGCGCGGGGCGAGCTCCTGCGCGATACGGCGGCCCCGGCGCCGGTGGGCGCGTACGCGACGAGCAAGGCCGAGATGGAGTCGCTGCTCGACGAGCCGGCGCTCGCGCCGCGGCAGTGGGCCGTGCTGCGCCCGCCGCTGGTGCATGGACCCGGGGTTGGCGGGAACTTCCGACGGCTGCTGCAACTTGCCGACCTCGGGGCGCGGATCCCGCTGCCGTTCGGCGGGGTGCGGAACGCGCGCAGTCTCGTTGGGGTGCGGAACCTCGCGGACGCGATCCTCTGCGTCCTCACCGACGCGCGTGCCCACGGCGGCCGCTTCCTCGTCTCCGACGGTGAGGATCCGTCCACGGCGGACCTGCTGCTGCGGCTCGGCCGCGCGCTCGGCCGGCGGGTGCGCCTCGTGAACGTGCCGCCGCTCGCCCTGCAGGCCGGGCTGCGCCTGATCGGCCGCGGCGCGGAAGCGGAGCGGCTGCTCGGATCGTTCCGCGTGGAGGCCTCCGCGCTCCGCACCGCGATCGGCTGGCGGCCGCCGCTGTCGGTGGACGCGGGACTCGAGGACGTGGCGGCCTGGTGGTGCGAGCGGGGAGGCGGCCGATGATCCCCTTCGCGATCGCGGCCGTGCTCTCCCTCCTCCTCGTGGGGCTGGTCCGCCACCATGCGCTGCGGCGCGGCCTGCTCGACCACCCGAACGCTCGCTCGTCGCACCAGCTGCCGACACCACGCGGTGGAGGACTCGGGTTCATCTCCGCGTTCCTCGTGTCGGTCGGTGTCGCCATCAGCGTCCCGGCCGGCGCCGGGACCGATGCGGCCGCGGCCGGACCCTTGCTCGGGGCAGGCGCGGCCACGCTGCTCGTCGCCGCGATCGGCTGGGTGGATGACCATGGCGGGGCACCGGTCCGGGTGCGGCTGGTCGTGCATGTCGCCGCGGGCATCCTTCTGCTGCCGCTGGTGCGTGGCGCCCCGCTGCCGGTAGCCTTGCCGCTGGGCGTCGCGGCGGCGTGGTGGGTCTTCTGGACGGTGTCGGCGATCAACGTCGTGAACTTCATCGACGGCATCAACGGCCTGATCGGCCTGCAGGCGCTGCTCTACGGCCTGTTCGCGGCGCTCGCGGGAGCGTCCGGCGGGTGGGTCGCGGCCGCCGGGGCCTCGCTCGCCGGGGCCAGCCTCGGGTTCCTGGTCTGGAACTGGGACCCGGCGCGCATCTTCATGGGCGATGTCGGGTCGGGGGCGCTCGGTGTCTGCTTCGTCGCGCTCGGCGCAGGGCTGGTGGCCGAAGGACGCCTGGGGTTCATCGCGGCCTTCCTGCCGCTGGCCGCGATCTTCCTCGACGCGGCGGTCACGCTGGCGCGCCGCTGGCGCCGTGGCGAGCGCCTGAGCGAGGCGCACCGGAGTCATCTCTACCAGCGGCTCGCCAACGGCGGCGGCCTCGGTCACGCGCGGGTGGCGACGCTCTACGGCGCGTCCGCCGCGGGCGCGGGCGCGCTGGCGCTGGCGTGGCCGCGCGGCGACGCCGCACTGCTGGCGGCCACGCTGCTGGTCCTCGTCGCCGTCGGCGCCCTACTCGAGCGGAAGGCGGCCTGAGCCGCTGATGCGGCGGTGCTCGCCCGAGACGCGCGTGCGGAGCGTCAGCACGTCATTCCGCCGTTCCGGCACCTGGAAGTCCGGGACGAGGCCGATGATCGCCTCGCGCAGGCGCGCTTCCTCCGTCGGCAGCAACGTCGCCATGCGCACGAGCTCGTCGATGCGGTCCTCCAGCGTCCCCTCCGGTTCGGCGGCGAGCACGCGGATGACCTTCGGGTGCGCCGTCTCGCGGACGTCCTCGTCGCCGAACAGGACCTCCTCGTAGAGCTTCTCGCCGGGCCGGATGCCGGTGTACTTGATCTCGATGTCCTCGCCCTCCTCGAGTCCGGAGAGCCGGATCAGGTCGCGCGCGAGGTCGGCGATCTTCACGGGATCGCCCATGTCGAGGACGAAGAGCTCGCCTCCGTTGCCGAGCGCACCGGCCTGCAGGACGAGTTGGACCGCCTCGGGGATGGTCATGAAGAACCGCCGCATGTCCGGGTGCGTCACCGTCACCGGCCCGCCGCGCTCGATCTGGGCCATGAAGGTCGGGACGACCGATCCGCGCGAGCCGAGCACGTTGCCGAAGCGGACGGCGACGAAATGCCGGTGATGCTGTGCGGCGGCCAGCCGGACGATGATCTCGGCGAGCCGCTTGGTCGCGCCCATGATCGAGGTGGGGCGCACGGCCTTGTCGGTCGAGATCAGCACGAGGTGGGTGGCCCCGAACTCGACCGCCGCGTCCACGACGTTCCGGGTCCCCATCACGTTGTTGGTGATCGCCTCGACGACGTTCTCCTCCATCAGCGGCACGTGCTTGTGCGCCGCGGCGTGGAACACCGCGAACGGGCGGTACCGCTCGAAGGTGAGGCGCATCCGCTGCTGGTCGCGGATGTCGCCGATGACGGGCGCGACCTTGAGGGTCGGGTTGCGGCGGCGGAGCTCGCCCTCGATCTCGAAGACCTGGTTCTCGGAGTGGTCGAGCAGGATCAGCAGCTCCGGGCGGAGGTCGGCGATCTGCCGGCTCAGCTCGGACCCGATCGAGCCACCCGCGCCGGTCACCATCACCGTGCGCCCCTCGGCCAGGGCGCGGACGGACGTGATGTCGGTCTTGATGGGCGCGCGGCGGAGGAGATCCTGGATCTCGACCGGGCGGAGCGCGGTGTACTCGACGCG
>JAIBBJ010000025.1 GCA_019694735.1 Gemmatimonadaceae bacterium
GCTGCTCGCGCTCGGTGTCGCCGGCCTCCTCCGGCCCGCGGTGGTGCTCGCCGTGACCGCCGCGCTCGGCATGGTCGCCTGGCGCGAGGTCGCCGCCGCCGCGCGCGAGCTCGGCGCGCGGCTGCTGCCGGCGCGTCCCGCGCCGGGCGCGGTGCCCGACCCGCCGTCGGCGCTCGTGCTCAAGGCGCTGCTCGGCGCGCTCGTGCTGCTCGTGCTCGCCGGCGCCGTCGCGCCGCCCACCGAGTGGGACTCGCTGATGTACCACCTGCGCATCCCGCAGTGGCTGCTCCGCGAGGGCCGGCTCGCCACGCCGCCCGACTCGTTCCACGTGGCCCTGGTGGGCGGCGCGCACTTCGCGTCGCTGCCGCTCCTCGCCGCGGGCCTTCTCGCCGGCCCGGCGGTGATGCAGGCCGTGGCCTTCGTGCTCGTCGCGCTCGGCACCGCCGCGCTCGCCCGCGCCGCCGGCCTCGCGCGCGCCGGCGGATGGCTCGCCGTCGCGATGGTGCTCGGCACGCCGAGCTTCCTGCTCGTCGCGATCACCGCACGCGTGGACGTCACGCTCGTGCTCGTGCTGCTCGCCGCGCACCTCGCCCTGCTCGAGGCCGTGCGGATGGCGGCGCCCGCGGACGCCGCTGCCCGCCGCGGCACCGTGCTCGCCGCCGGCCTCCTCGTCGGCGCCGCGATCGCCATCAAGCCGCAGGCCGGCGCATACGCGATCGCGCTGATCCCGCTCGGCTGGCGCGCCGCCGGCGGGATGCGCCACGCGCTCGTCACCGCGGCCGCCGCGGCCGCGGTCGCGCTCCCGTGGTACGTGAAGAACCAGCTCCTCACGGGCGCGCCGCTCTATCCCGTGGGCGCGCCCGGATGGTTCGAGCCGTGGATCGCCCGGCTCTACGGCACGCACCTCCGCCCGGCGAGCGTGGACGCGTCCATCCTCCACGCCCTCCCCGAGGCGCGCGCATCGTTCAAGGTGCTCGACGCCTTCTTCGATCCCGGCGCGCTCACCATCGAGGGCGAGGGCGCATTCTATGCGCTCTCGCCATTGCTGCTCGCGCTGCCGCTGGTACTGCTCGCGTGGCGGCGCGCGTCGGCGCCCGGCGATGACGCGCCTCGCGATGACGCGCCCGGCGCCCCCCGCGACGCGCGGCCCGCCGTCGCCGTTGGGCTCGTCGGCCTCGCGTACGCGCTGCTGGTCGTGGTGCCGTTCGGCCGCATCAACCTCCGCTACCTGATGCCGGCGGTCCCGGCGCTCGCCGTCGGCACCGCCGCCGGCGTCGTCGCGCTCGGCGACCTCCTCGGCGGCCGCATCAGCACCGGCATGCGGCGAGCGCTCGGCGCCGTGCTGATCGGCGTCGCGCTCCTCCCGCTCACCGGCGCCATCCGCCAGCGCTTCGTCCGCGGCGATGCCGTGCTCGTGCGCCACGCGCTCGGCCTCGCGAGCGCGCAGGAGGTGTGGCGCCGCCATCCCGACGGCACGGCGCGCGACCTCGGCCCCACCGTCTTCAACACGCTGCGCGTCGTGCCCGAGGGCGGGCGGATCCTGATGCTCTGGGAGGCGCGCGGCGGCGCCTTCCCGCGCGAGACGTACGTGGACGTGATGCTCTCCAACTGGAGCTACGTCGCGCAGTCGCCGGGCTTCGGCGACTGCCTCAAGGGCACCGGCATCACGCACCTGCTCGTGGGCGCGGGCTCGGTGGAGTACTACGTGAACCGTGGCGCCGACCCGCGGGCCTTCCTGCTCGACCGCTTCGCGAACTTCCGCGAGCGGTGCCTCGGGCCCAACGTCACCGTGGGGCCGGGCGTGGAGCTGTTCCCGCTCCGGTAGGCGCCCGGGCGCCTGAATCTCGAACCCGGCCAGAAGATCCAGGCGTTCGCGATGACAGGCGCGTGGAGTTCGTGCCGCTACATCCAGCGCGGGCCCTCCGCGGCGTCCTCAAGGGCATCGACACCGCCGGACCGCCGGCCGCGCCGATCGGGCGGTCACCCCGCCATCCGCCCCGCCTTCCGCGCCGCCTCCGCCTCCAGCTGCCAGAACGAGTAGAGCCCGCGCTCGATCTCGATCCGCTCGAACCGGCTCGGGTCGCGCTTCCCCACCTCGCGCGCCCACCGCGCCATCCGGCCGATCCCCTCCTCCAGCGACACGTTCGTGCGGAGGTCGCCGAAGAGCGTCTCGCAGACGTCATGCGACGTCCAGGCGTGCTTCACTTCATGCCGCGCCTCGAGGTGCCGCACCGGCGTCGTGACGCCCATCGCCCGCTGGACCGTCTGTGCCATCTCGAGGATCGTGTACGGCTTGTCGGCGCCGACGTTGATCACGCGCTGGTACGCCTGCGGCCGCTCCGGCGCCGCGGCGATGATCGGCGCGACGTCCGAGATGTAGCTGAACGCCCGCGTCTGCAGCCCGTCGCCGAACACGCTCATCGGCTCGCCGCGCATCGCCTGGTTCATGAAGATGCCGATCACGTTGCGGTAGCGGTCGGCGATGTTCTGCCGCTCGCCGTAGACGTTGTGCGGACGGAAGATCACGTACGGCAGCCCCCACATCGCGTGCGCCTGCGCGAGGTCCATCTCAACCGCGAACTTCGCGATGCCGTACGGGTCCTCCGGCATCGGCACCATCTCCTCGCGCATCGGCACCTGGCCCGAGCCGTACACCGCGAGCGACGACGTGAAGACGAAGCACCGCACGCTCCCCGCGTTCACCGCCGCGTTCACCAGCGTGATCGAGCCGAGGAGGTTGTTGGTGTAGTTGAAGTGGCGGATGAACGGGCTCAGCCCCTCGGCGGCGTACGCCGCGAGGTGATACACGTAGTCGAACCGGTGCTCCTTGAAGAGCCGGTTCACGAGCTCGGCGTCGTTGGTCGAGCCCTCGACGAAGCGGCACCCCGCGGGGACGTTCTCGCGGTAGCCGCCCGAGAGGTCGTCCATCGCGATGACGGTGTGGCCCTTCTGGATGAGCGACTCGGCGACGTGGGAGCCGATGAAGCCGGCGGCGCCGGTGACGAGCGAGACGGGAGCGGGCATCGGGCGGGGCGGGTGAGCGGGAGGAGCCGGCCGCGCCGGGGCGCGGACCACCGGACAAGGACGACCGACCCGCCCTCCGCGAAATCACGCTGTCACGCCGTGGCAGTGCCCCGCGACGGCGGGGACGGGCCGCGCGCGGACGGGGCGTTGCGCCGGGTGCCCGTCGGGTGTCCCTCCACCGTCAGCCCTGCCATGCCCATCCCGCCTTCCGCTCCCATCCCGGCCGCCGCGCCGCGCCGCGGCCTCCTCGCCGCGCTGCCGACGCTGCTTGCCCTCGCGCTGCTCGGCTTCGCCGCGCGCTGGTTCGCGGCGCGCTGGCAGGCGGTGATGGGCGACGGCCCGCCCCCGCCGATCGCGTGGGGCTGGCTCGCGGTGGGCTTCGTGCTGCTTGCGCTGAACGCCGTGCTCGCGCTCGCGATCTGGCGGCAGGTGCTCGCCGCCGTCGGCGCCCCGGTGCGCTGGCGCCAGGCGCTGGACACGCAGGCCCCGTCGCTCCTCGCGCGCTACCTCCCCGGCAAGGTCTGGGCGAACGCCGTGCGCGTGGCCCTCGCGCGCCGCGCGGGGGTGGCGGTCGGCAGCGGCGCCGGCGCGGTGGTCTGGGAGACGCTGGTGATGCTCGGCGCCGCCGGCCTCGTCGCGCTCGCGGGACTCGGCTGGCACGGCGAGGCGAACGCGACGCGCGCCGCCGCCGGGCTCGTCGCCGGCATCGCGGCCGCGTGGATGCTGACGGCGCTCGTCTCGCGCCATCCGCGCGGCGCGGCGCTGCTCGCGCGCGTGGGCGGCACGGGCCCGGTCCGCTCACCTGCGGCACTCGCGCCGAGCGTGCTGCTGGGGATCGCGGGGCTGCTGACGTTCGGCGCAGCGCACCTGGCGATCGCGCGCGCGGTGGCGCCGGTGGGGCTCGCGGACTACCCGCTCGTGGCGGGCGCGGTGGCGCTGGCGTGGGCGGGCGGCTTCCTCGCGATCGTGATGCCGCTCGGGCTTGGCGTGCGCGACGGGATCCTGCTCGTGCTGCTGGCACCGGTGCTGAGCCCGGCGCAGGGGCTGCTGTTCGTGGCGTTGAGCCGGCTGGTGCAGTTGGGGCTGGATGCGGTGGTGACGGGCGGGTGGATGGTGGGGCAGGTGCGATGGCGCAGGCCTGCGGCCTAGGGCCCGCGCCGCCCTCGCAGCGCCGCCGCCCGCGCGACATGCGCGAGCGCGTGGCGTCCCCTGGGGAACACGAAGACATGCGGCCCCAGAGCTTCCGCGTCCCGAAGCGCTGTCGTGACAGCGCGGCGGGCTCGCCGTCGAGGATGAGCGCGACCTTGCCGCGCGGGTCCGCGGCGCCGTAGTCGTCCCAGCCATGCTCCGGCGCCACGATGGCGTAGCCGACGAACACCACCGGCGCCCCCGCGCACCTCGCCCGGCCGCGAGTAGAAGCCGCCGCCCTCGCGGCTCACGAGGGTGATCCGCCCGCGCGGGTCCACGCTGCGGATCGCCTCCGCCGCGCTCAGCGCGGCGATGCCCGACCCCACCAGCACGTAGCGGCGCGTCATCGCGACCGCTCCAGCAGCTGGAACGACAGCGTGCCGCGTGGGCAGCGGCTCACGCAGCTGCCGCAGAGCAGGCAGCGCCGGTCGGTCACGGCCCGCCCCTCCCGCGCGAACGCGCGCACGTCGATGCCGACGGGGCAGTTGTGCGCGCAGATGCCGCACTGCACGCAGCGCCCCGGCTCCGCGACGACGACGCCACGGCCGAGGAGGCGCACGCGCTCCGCATCGGCCGGCAGGGCGGTCGCGGGGAGCGCGGGCGGGCGAGGGCGGCGGAGTGCCACGGATCCTCCAGGGAACTGCCTCCAACCTAGGCCCCGAAGATGAACCGGCGATGAATGCGGGCCGCGCGGACGAGCCCCGTCACCGTCAGACGGTGCGGGGACCCGCTCCCGCGGGGCCGCCGCCGCTACGCACGCCGCGCCGCGCGCTCGTCGAGCAGCGTGAGCCGGATCTGCACGAGCGTCGCCGCCAGGCTGATGAGACCCATCGTCACGAAGAGGGCCTCGAACGAGATGAAGTTCGCGATCAGCCCGCCGATCGCGATCGCGACGCCCGAGATGAGCTGCGTGTGCCCGCTCGCGATGCCCCACGCGAACGTGTCGTCGGTGTCCGCGAGCCGCGATGCGTAGTACGCATCCCACGACGGCGTCGCGACCGCCTCGGCGACGCCGAGCCCGACCTGCACCAGGAGCAGGCCCAGCGTGTCGGCGACGAGCAGGTACGCGAAGGTGAAGACCGTGTTGAGGGTGTAGCCGACCGCGATCATCCGGAACTTCCAGCGTGAGCGGTTCAGCAGGCGGCCCACGGCGAGGTACGCGAGGCCGCTCGCGACGAGATACAGGGCCCACGCGACGGTGATGTCGAGGAGGTCGCCGCCGATCCGCTCGGTGAACACCGCGAAGAGCGGCCCCAGCAGTCCCTCGCTGAAGTACCACAGGCTCGAGGCGAGCAGCAGCAGGCGGATCGGACGCGGCACGGGACCCCTCCGCTCGTGCGACGCCGCGGGGCGCGGGCCGTTAGCGCCGGGCGGGGCCCCGTCGCCGCGCGGCCCGGGCCCGTTCACCGCCAGACCGCGATCGCGTCGAGCGGCTTGCGTGCGAGGTCCGGCACCCGGGCGTCCACCGCCGGATACCCCACCGGCATCACCAGGAACGCCTTCTCGTGCGCCGGCCGGCCGAGCACCTCGCCGAGGAAGGCCATCGGCGACGGCGTGTGCGTGAGCGTCACGAGTCCCATCGTGTGCACCGCCGTGATGAAGAGGCCGGCGGCGATGCCGCAGCTCTCCTGTGTGTAGTAGTACGTGCGTTTCCCGCCCCCGGCGTCCACGCCGTGGCTGTGCCGGAACAGCACCACCACCCACGGCGCGTCCGTGAGGTGCGTCTTCACCGCATCGGTGCCGAGCGGCGCGAGCGCGGCGCGCCATTCGGGCGTGATGCGGTGCGCATAGAAGGCCCGCTCCTCCTCCTCGGCCGCGGCGCGCAGCTGCGCCTTGAGCGCCGCGTCGCCGATCGCGACGAATGTCCACGGCTGCTGGTGCGCGCCGCTCGGCGACGTGCCGGCGGCGCGGATCGCCTCCGCGATCCACACGCGCGGCACCGGCTCCGGCGAGAAGTGGCGCGTCGTGCGGCGCCGGGCCATGTGGTCCGCGAACGCGGTCGCGCGCCGCGCCGACTCGTCGGGGGCGAGCCGTTCGTGCTGGAGCGGGAGGAAGGAGGGCACGACCGCAAACTACCCCGGGCGCCCGTCAACCGCCTCCCGCACGCGTGGAGATGTCGATCGGGCGCCCGCTCGCGCGACTACCCCGTGTACCGACTCCCGGTGCCCAGTCCTCCATCCCCATCCGACCATCTGCAATACGCCAGTCTCGCCTGGGAGACCCTTGCCGACCTCGCCGCCCGCGGGATCGGCGGGATCCGAGGGATCAGAGCGCGCGGAACCGCAGCTCGACGCGCACCGTCGCGCCATCCGGCCGCACGCCACGCACCTTGGCCGGCACCGCGAGCAGCGTGCGCCCGTCCTTCCCCCGCCACACGCTCGTCTCCCACGTCGTGCCGTCCAGCGTCGCCGTCACCGGCGTGCGGCCCCAGCCGTGCGTCACGGGCGGCGAGAGCCGGGGCGGCACGGCGACGAAGTACCACGATCCCTTGCCCTCCGACCACCGGAAGAGCGTGCCCGTGAAGCGGCCGCCGTACGGGGTCGGGGGGGACGGGCGGCGTCGCGCCGGGCGCGCGCTCACGAGGCGTCCGCCGTGCGCTCCACGTGCGTTGACGGTGCGCTCACGGCGCGCGCTCGCGGCCCCGGTCCTCCATCCGCCGCACCCGCCACTCCACGTCCTCGAGCAGCTGCCGGTTCACCGCGATCAGGTCCGCGAGCAGCCCGATCGCCGCGAGGAACAGCCCCGCCCCCGCGAGCAGCGCGCCGATGATCACCGACTGCACATGCCCGCGCCCGCCGTCCGTCGCGTAGAACCAGAGGAACCGCAGCAGCAGCGCCGTGCCGAGCGCGCCGAGCACCGTGCCGGGGATCGCGAAGAAGCGGAACGGCTTGTACGTCATGAAGACGCGCACCATCACGTTCAGCTGCCGCATCACGTACGAGCCCGAACCCTTCACCAGCCGCGACGGGCGCGTCACCGGGTTCACGCCCACCGGCACCGAGAGCACGCGCATCCCCTTCCGCCCCGCCTGGATGATGGTCTCCACGGTGTACGTGTAGCGGTTGAAGACGTGCAGCCGCATCGCGGCCTCGCGGTTCATCGCGCGGAAGCCGGACGGCGCGTCCTCCACCGTGGTGCCGCTGGCGACGCGCGTCGCCCAGCTGCCCAGTCTCTGCAGCAGCTTCTTGAGCGGCGAGAAGCTCGCGATCTCCGCCACCGGCCGCGTCCCCACCACGAGGTCGGCGCGCCCCTCGAGCACCGGCTGCACCAGCTTCGCGATGTCCTCGCCGCGGTACTGGTGGTCGCCGTCGGTGTTCACGACGATGTCGGCGCCGAGCGCGACGGCGCGGTCCAGCCCGGTGAGGAACGCGCGCGCCAGCCCGCGGTTCACCGGCAGCCGCACCACCTCGGCGCCGTGCGCGCGCGCGACCTCCACCGTGCGGTCGGTGGAGCCGTCGTCGATCACGAGCGTGACGATCCGGTCGATCCCCGGCAGCGCGCGCGGGAGGTCCGCCAGCACGCGCGGGAGGACCTCCTCCTCGTTGTGGCAGGGGACCTGGATGACGAGCGTGCGACCCGAGCCGGTCGCGGGCGTGAGGTGGCTCACCACGCGATCCCGGTGTCCTCGCCGAAGTTGCTCGCCGCGCCCCAGAGCGAGCCGTGCCGGCGGTCGCGCAGGATGGCGGTGATGGGGCCCGACGTGTAGCGCGCGTACTCCAGCGCATAGCCGCGCCGCGCGAGGTCCGACCGCACCCAGTCGGGGACGCGCTCGTTGAGCTGGATCCGCCCGGGCCGCGCCTCGTGCGCGCCGAAGCTCGAGCGCATCTGGTAGCTGTGGAAGCCCGGGTGCTCCGCCGCCTGCTGGAGGGTCTGGTCGAACTCCACCATCGCGAGGAAGAACTGCAGCAGGTCCTGGTCCTGCGTGTCGCCGCCCTGCACCGAGAAGGCCATCCACGGCTCGCCGTCGCGCACCGCGATCGTCGGCGTGAGCGTCACGCGCGGCCGCTTCCCCGGCTCGATCACGTTGAACGGCCCGTCCTCGGCGCGCGTGACGAACGACTGCGCGCGCTGCGACAGCCCGATCCCCGTGCGTCCCGCGATCACCGCCGGCACCCAGCCGCCGCTCGGCGTGATGCTCACCATCCAGCCGTCCTTGTCGGCGGCCTGGATGCTCGTCGTGCCGCGCGTGAACGCGTCATAGAACGCGCCGTCGTCCGGCGGCTCGGGCGTGCGCGCGCGCGGCGACTCGTCGGTGCGCGGGCCGGTGGTGCTCCACCGCGCGAGCAGCTCGGTGAACGGGTTCGTGCCGCCCTGGAACGGATACGGGTCGCCGGGGCGCACCGCCGCATCGTTGCGGTCGCGGCTCATCTGCTCCCACCGCGCCTTCGCGTACGACTTCGAGAGGAGCCCCTGCATCGGCTCCTCGGGCGGGAAGGCGGGATCGCCGTAGTAGAAGTCGCGGTCGGCGTAGGCGAGGTTCATCGCCTGGTACACGGTGTGGATGTACTGCGCCGAGTTGTAGCCCATCGCGCGCAGGTCGGCGTGCTCGAGGATGTTGAGCGCCTGCAGGAGCACCGGGCCCTGCTGCCACTGCGGGAGCTTGTACACGGTGGTGCCGCGGTACGTCGTCGAGAACGGCTCCTCGATCCGCACGCGCCAGGTGGCGAGGTCCTCCATCGTGAAGAGCCCGCCCTCCTCGCGCACGGCGCGCACGAGCTCCTGCGCGATGTCGCCCCGGTAGAAGCGGTCGTAGGCGGCCATGATCGCCTCCTTCCGGCCCTTCCGCGCGCGGAGCGCGTTGCGCTCGGCCTCGATGAGCTTGCGGAACGTCGCGGCGAGATCGCGCTGCACGAAGATCTCGCCCGCCTCCGGTGCCTCGCGCGCCGCGCCCGGGTGCGTGAGGAAGACGGCCGGCGAATACCGCCACTGCTTGATCCGTCCCGCGTTGGCCTGGATGGTGTTGGCGAGCTGCGCCTCCATCGGGTAGCCCTCCTCCGCCATCTGCAGCGCCGGCGCCAGGACCTGCTCCAGCGACATCGTCCCGTACTCGGCGAGCATCACGAGCATCCCGCCCGGCGTGCCGGGGGTGACGGCGGCGAGCGGCCCGAACTCCGGCGGGAACGCCATCCCGCGGCTTCTATAGAAGTCGGCGGTCGCCCCGGTGGGCGCGACCCCGAGCGCGTTGATGCCGATGACCTTCTTCAGGCCGGGGTGGTAGATGAGCGCCTGCGTCTCGCCGCCGCACGAGAGGGTGTCCCACATGGTGCAGACGGCGGCGAGCATCGCGACCGCGGCATCCACGGCGTTGCCGCCCTGCTGGAAGATCATCGCGCCCGCGGTCGCACCGAGCGGCTTGCCGGTGACGGCGATCCAGTGCTTGCCGTGGAGCTGCGGCTTCTCGGTGCGCGCCTGGGCGGCGGCGGAGGCCGGCGCGCCGAGGAGTCCGGCGAGCGCGGCGGCGAGGAGGAGCGGGCGGAGGGAGCGCATGGGCAGGGCGGGTGGGGGCGAGTGGAAGATGCACCGCCGGGGGGCGCGCCGACACGGGGGCGGCGGGGGTTGCGGGGCGATGCGCGGCGGCGAGCTTCCGTCAGGCCCATGAACCTCTACGTCGTCGCCTCCGCCGTCGCCTTCTGGTTCGCCGCGCTCGCCGGCGGCTTCTACTGGACGCGTCGGTACGTGCGCGCGCTCGAGGCGCAGCGCGGCGACCACGAGCGCCTGCAGGCCCTCGAGCGCCGCATCGCCGAGCTCGAGGCGTCGCGGGCGGGGCTGCCGGCCGGGGAGGGGGAGCCGGTGGCGGGGCGCGCGCTCGGGCAGCGGCCGCATGAGGACCCGGCACCACCTGCGCTCGGCGACGGGAGTCGCTGAGCGCGCCGACGCGGGACGCCCGGGGAGCCGTGGCCAGCGTGACCACTGAACGGACTGCCGACGGCCGCCGCTTCTTCGCGCTCGGCTTCGTCCTCTCGGCGGCCTGCACCTGGCTCATCGCCGAGTGGTACACGATCGCCAACGACGTCCTCGGGCTCGGCGTCGTGTACGACACGCGCCCAGCGTGGCTCGTCGTCGTGATGGAGGCGCTGGGGTGGCTCCCGTGGGCGGTGCTTGCCCTGCTCGCGATCATCCGCGCGAGGCGCGGGCCGGTCGTCCGCCCGTTGGCCTACGCGCTCGGTGCCGCCACGCCATACGTGCTCCTCGTCGGCTGGGTCCTCGGCGGCCCGAGCGTCTCCGACCGCTGGCACCGCACCGCCTTCGACCCTGCGGGCTGGCGCCAGAACGACGGGGCGCGCACCGACTGGCCCGCGCGCCTGCGGATGGTGGACGACCTCCTCGCGCGCCGGACGCTCATCGGCCTCCGCGCGGACAGCCTCGACCGGCTGCTCGGTCCGCGCGAGGAGACCGCGTACTTCCGCGACTGGGATCGCGTCTACTGGCTCGGGCCCGAGCGCGGACTGATCCGGATCGACTCCGAGTGGCTCGGCATCCGGTTCAGTGCGGACGGGACCGTCACCGAGGTGCGGATCCTGCGGGACTGAGCGGCGCGCCCGCCGCCGCGCCGCTCCCGATCCGCGCATACCACGACGCGAACGCCTGGAACCGCGGATCG
>JAIBBJ010000200.1 GCA_019694735.1 Gemmatimonadaceae bacterium
GCCCGGCGACGGGCGCCGCGCCCGTCGAAGCGGCGCAGCTCGCGCGCTTCGTGCGCGCCGGCGGCGGGCTGCTGCTCGGCTGCGACGGCGCCGCCGATCCGGCGTTCACGCCGCTCGCCCCGGCGCGGACGGCCGCCGAGGTGGCGGGGGAGCGCGACGCGTTCGAGCGCGACGAGCCGCGCCAGGCGATCCCGCTGCGGCCGCTCACCGCCTTGCGACCGGACGCCGTGCTCCTCGAGCGCCGCGACGGCGCGCCGACCATCGCGGCGCGCCGCGTCGTGGCGGGACGCGTCCTGCAGGCGGGCTACGGCGAGACCTGGCGCTGGCGGCTCGAGGCAGAGCGCGACGGGCCGGCCGGCCACCGCGCGTTCTGGAACCAGCTCGTCGCGACGGTCGCGGCGGCGCCGGCCGCCGCGTTCGCCGCCTCACCCGGCGCCCCACCTGGCGCCCCACCGCGCGAGCCCTCCGCCGCGCCGCCCGCGGCCCAGGCGCCCGACGGCGCCCCTCGCGCCGCGCTCGTGCAGCAGCTCGGCCCCGCCACCCCCGACCGCCTCCCGCTCACCCCACCCCCGACCCCGCTCCCCGCGTGGCTCGGGCTCCTCGCCCTCGCGCTCTTCGTCGCCGAGTGGGGGAGCCGCCGCGCCCGAGGCCTCCCGTGACGCTCGCGTTCCTCTCGCACTCCGACATCGGCTTCCACGACAACGGCTGGAACCATCCGGAGCATGTCGGCCGCATCCGCGCGATCACGCGCGCGCTGCGCGACCATCCCGAGCTCTTCATGGCGCTGGAGCACCTCGAGAGCCGCCACGCGACGCCGGCGGAGCTCGCGCTCGCCCACGACCCCGCCTACATCGCCCGCGTGCAGCAGGTGAGCGAGGCCGGCGGCGGCCGATTCGATGCCGACACCGTCGCGAGCGCCGGCACCTGGAACGCGGCCACCGCGGCCGCCGGCGCCGTGCTCGAGGGCGTCGAGCGCGCCCTCGACGGCCGCAACGTGCGGTCGTTCGCGGCGGTGCGGCCCCCGGGCCACCACGCGCTGCGCGACCAGGCGATGGGCTTCTGCCTCTTCGGCTCGGTGGCCATCGGCGCGCGCCACGCCCGGCGCCTCGGCGCCCAGCGCGTGCTCATCGTGGACTGGGACGTCCACCACGGGAACGGCACGCAGGCGCTGGTCGAGCAGGAGCGCGACATCCGGTTCGTCTCGATGCACCAGTGGCCCTGGTATCCCGGCTCCGGCGCCGCGGACGACCGCGGCCCGCACGGCACCGTGTGGAACGTGCCGATGCCGCCCCAGCTGCCGGCCGCCGCGTACCGCGAGGCGCTCCTCGGCGCGGTGGACGCCGCCACCGACGGCTGGACCCCCGACCTCGTGATGATCTCGGCGGGCTTCGACTCCCTCGCCGGTGACCCGCTGGGCGGCTTCACCCTCGAGCTCGACGACGTCGCCCATCTCACGCGGACGCTGGTGGCGCGCGCCGAGCGCTGGTGCGGTGGCCGCGTGGTGAGCGCGCTGGAGGGCGGCTACGAACCGGCGCGCGTGGGGGCGGCGGTCGTCGCGCACCTCGAGGCGTTGCGGTAGCTTCTCGGCATGGCACGCCGCCGCAGGAGCAAGGCCCTCCGCCTCCGCCCGATCACCGCGGAGCATCCGGTCGCCGCGGTCCCCGACCGCCCGCGCTCGTGGTACCGCGATGCCGCCGGCACCGTGCGCCGCGACCTCGAGCCGAAGGAGTTCGCCGCGGTCCTGCAGGGCGGCACCGGCATGCTGTGGGTGGATATCGACCTCAACTCCAGGGCGCAGCACGCGCTCCTCGAGCAGGTCTTCCACTTCCACTCCCTGAGCATCGAGGACACGCTCTCGCGCGACGGGCGGGTGAAGGTCGAGGAGTTCCCGGCGTACGTGTTCGCCGTGGTGCGCGGCGTGCGGTTCGTCGAGGAGACCGAGGACCTCTACGACATCGAGACGTTCAACCTGAGCTGCTTCCTCGGGCACAACTTCGTGGTGACCGTGCACGGCCCGCACGCGCCGGGCGTGGACGCCACGCACGACCGCCTCGGGCGCAACGCCGACCTCCTCGCGCACGGCCCCGCGCGGCTGCTCCACCAGGTCCTCGACGCCACCGTGGACGCCTACTTCCCGATCGTCGAGCAGCTCGACGCCTTCGTGGACGGCCTCGAGGAGCGGGTCTTCGTCAACTTCGACCAGGCCGCGCTGCGCGACATCTTCGGCGTCAAGCGCCTCGTGCTGCAGCTCAAGCGCCACCTCTCGCCGATGCGCGAGGTGTTCAACGTGCTGCAGAGCCGCCCCTGCGCCTTCCTGCCGCTCGAGGTCCAGGTCTGGTACCGCGACATCTACGACCACGTCATCCGCATCAACGAGTCGCTCGACAGCTACCGCGACCTCCTCTCGAGCACGCTCGACTCGTACCTCACGCAGATCTCCAACCGGATGGGGATGGTGACCAAGGGGCTCACCGTGGTCGCCACGCTGAGCGTGCCGTTCGTGGTCGTGAGCGGGATGTGGGGGATGAACTTCACCGAGATCCCGCTGGCGCAGGCCCCGCACGGCTTCTGGTGGATGCTCGCGCTCCAGCTCGGGCTGGGCGGCATCCTCGTGTGGGTGCTCAACCGCCGCGGCCTGCTGTAGATTCCCGGCGTGTTCTGCCCCGAGTGCGGCACCTGGAACCGGAGCGCCGCCCGCGATTGCGGGCAGTGCGGGCTCGCGCTGCCGGAGCTCCCGGTCGCGATCGACGCGCCCGACCACCTCATCACGTCGCTCCGCCAGGCGACCGGGCAGCGCTACCGCATCGTGCGCCGCATCGGCGCCGGCGGCATGGCCGACGTGTACGAGGCGCGGCACCACCTCCTCGACCGCCCGCTCGCGGTGAAGGTCCTCCACGCGCACCTCGCCCGTGAGGCGGAGATGCGCGTGCGCTTCAAGCGGGAGGCCGAGGCCGCGAGCCGCCTGCTGCACCCGTTCATCTCGTCGCCGCTCGACTACGGCGAGACCGACGAGGCCGTCTACATCGTGATGCCGTTCATCGGCGGCGGCTGCCTCGCCGACGAGCTCGCGGCCACGCGCACGGTCGAGCCCGGCCGCGCCGCGCGGATCGCGGCCCAGGTCGCCACCGCGCTCGACTACGCGGCGCGCCAGGGCGTGGTCCACCGCGACGTGAAGCCCGACAACGTCCTCTTCGACACCGACGGCAACGCGATCCTCACCGACTTCGGCATCGCGACCGCGATGTACCACTCGCGCCTCACCGCCGGCGGGCGCGCGATGGGCACGCCGCATTACATGGCGCCCGAGCAGGCGATGGGCCGCTTCGTGGACGGTCGCGCCGACCTCTACGCCGTCGGCGTGATGCTCTACGAGTGCCTCCTCGGCGCCACGCCGTTCGACGGCCCCGACGGCTATGCCATCGGCTACAAGCACGTGCACGAGCTTCCGGTGCCGCTGCAGAACGTCGCGCCGCACCTGCCGGCCGAGCTCTGCGCCATCACCATGCGGTTGCTCGAGAAGGACCCCAATGCGCGCTTCCAGCGCGGCCACGACCTCGCCGCGGCGATCCATGACTGGATGTACCGCGCCGGCGTGAAGGACGTCCCGCCGGCCCGCGGGGCGCGGCCGGCGGAGTGACCGCCCCCGCCTCGCCGGGGCCGCCCCGCCTCGTCGAGGTCGCCCTCCCGCTCCCGCTGCTGCGCACCTTCACGTACGCGGCCCCCGACGCCCCGCGGCACCCGCTCGTGCCCGGCAGCCGCGTCGTCGTCCCGGTCCGGCAGCGGCGCGCCATCGGCATCTGCGTCGGCGAGAGCGATGGCGCCGCCCTCGGCGACATCCGGCCGAAGGCGATCCTCGACGTGCCGGACGCCGAGCCCGCGCTCGCGCCCGATCTCCTCGCCCTCTGCCGCTGGATCGCCGACTACCACGTCGTGCCGCTCGGCCTCGTCTGCCGCGCCGTGCTCCCCGCCGCGCTCGGCGTCGCGGCGCGCCCCGCGCCCGCCGGCCGCACCGAGCGGCTGCTGGTGCTCGCGCGCGAGCTGCCCACCCTCCTCGAGCGCGACGCCGCGTTCAAGCGCGCCCCGCAGCAGCGCCAGCTCTACGAGCTCCTCGAGCAGCTCGGCGGCCGCGCCCCGGTGAAGCTCCTCCTCGAGCGCCTCGGCTGCACCATGGCCGTGGTGGACGGGCTCGAGCGGCGCGGCCTCGCGCGGAGCGAGCAGGAGGGGCGAGATCGCGACCCGTTCGCCTCGCGCCCCGCGCCCGCCGCGCCGCCCCTCGTGCCGTCGCCGGCGCAGCAGGCCGCGATCGACGCCATCCTCGCCGGCGCGCCCGGCGCCGCCTTCCTGCTCCACGGCATCACCGGCAGCGGCAAGACGCTCGTCTACCTCCGCGTGCTCGAGCAGGTCGTGCGCCGCGAGGGCCGCAGCGCCATCGTCCTCGTCCCCGAGATCGCCCTCACGCCGCAGGCGGTGGACCGCTTCCGCGCGGTCTTCGGCGACCAGGTGGCGGTGCTCCACTCGGGGCTCAGCGACGGCGAGCGGCTCGACGCCTGGCGCGCCCTCCGCCGCGGCGACAAGCGCATCGCCGTCGGCGCGCGCTCGGCCATCTTCGCGCCGCTCGCCGATCTCGGCGCGATCATCGTGGACGAGGAGCACGAGGCGAGCTACAAGCAGGCGGAGACGCCGCGCTACCATGCGCGCGACGTCGCGCTGATGCGCGCCCGCGAGACCGGCGCCCGCTGCGTGCTCGGCAGCGCCACGCCGAGCCTCGAGAGCTGGCGCAACGCGGAGGAGGGACGCCTCGCGCGGCTCACGCTCGGCGAGCGCGCGGGCGGCGGCGCGCTCCCCGCGGTGCGCGTGCTCGACCTCCGGCAGGAGCTCACGGCCAGCACGCCCGACGAGAAGGCGCGGCGCCAGGTGCTCTCGGCGCCGCTCGAGGCCCTGCTGCGCGACCGGCTCGCCAAGGGCGAGCAGAGCATCCTGCTGCTCAACCGCCGCGGCTACGCGAGCTTCGTCCAGTGCCCCGCCGGGCACGTCGCGAGCTGCCCGGACTGCTCCATCTCCCTCACCTACCACCGCACGCCCGAGCGGCTCGTCTGCCACTACTGCCAGCACACCGAGCCGGCGCTCAAGGCCTGCGTCGAGTGCGGCGCGACGATGGAGCGGCAGCGCGGGCTCGGCACGCAGCAGGTCGAGCGGCTCGTCCTCGAACGGCTGCCGCAGGCGCGCGTCGCGCGGATGGACGTGGACACCACGACGGGGAAGTGGGCGCACACGACGATCCTGGACCGCGTCGGGCGCGGCGAGGTGGACATCCTCCTCGGCACGCAGATGATCGCGAAGGGGCTCGACTTCCCGAACGTCACGCTCGTCGGCGTGATCGACGCCGACATCGGCATCAACCTCCCCGACTTCCGTGCGAGCGAGCGCACCTTCCAGCTGCTGAGCCAGGTCGCGGGGCGCGCCGGGCGCGGGCCGAAGGGCGGGGAGGTGGTCATCCAGACCCGCGTGCCCGGGCACCACGCCGTGCGGCACGCGGCGGCGCACGACTTCCTCGCGTTCGTGCGCGAGGAGCTCGCCGCCCGGGAGCATCCCCCGTACCCGCCCACGCTCCGCCTCGCGAACGTGGTGGTGAGCGGGCTCGACGAGCGCGCGGTCGCCGCCTTCGCCGCGCAGGTCACCGACTGGCTCATCGCCGCCGACACGCGCTTCGGGCTCGGGGTGACGGTGCTCGGCCCCGCGCCCTGCCCGATCGAGCGCATCAAGACGCGCTTCCGGTGGCACGCGATCCTCAAGTCGGGCGCCCCGGCCCCCCTCACGCGCCTCCTGCGCGGCCTGATGACCGGCGTGGACGTGCCGGCCGCGCACGAGATGCGGCTCGTCGTGGACCGGGATCCCGTGTCGCTCCTCTGACCCGGGTGGCCCCCGGCGCCCCGGCGCGCCCCGGTGGCCCCGAGTAGATTCCGGGCATGACGCAGCAGACCATCCCGCTCGCCTCGGACGCCCGCGAGCGCCTCCTCCTGGCCATCGCCGACGCCGTCGCCCCCGAGCGCCTGGCCGAGGTCCATCTCTTCCCCCCGATGCGCCAGGGTCCCCTCGAGACCGGCGTCGCCGTCGTCGCGGCCGAGCCGCTGGTCGCCGGCCGCGAACGCCACGTCGTCTTCACCGCCCGCTACCGCTGGACCCGCAAGGGCCCCGAGCGCGGCAAGTGGGAGTGCGAGGTGGTCGCCGAGGCCGATGCGCCGCTGGTGACCGTCGAGGCCGTCGTCCGCGGTGTGCAGCAGCGCCTCGGCGACGAGGTCCAACCCGAGCGCGTGAGCGGCGACGACGCCCGCGCCCGCATCAGCGACGCCCGGTGCCGGACCACCCCGCAGTAGCGCGCTTCGTCGGCTACCTCCGCGAGCACAACCTGCCCGTCACGGCGCAGCGCCTCGCGATCGCCGACGTCCTGCTCACCTCCGAGCGGCATCTCTCCGCCGAGGAGGTCGCGCTGGAGGCCACCGCGCGCGGCCGCTCGGTGGGCACCGCCACCGTGTACCGCACCATCGACACCCTCCTCGAGAGCGGCCTCGTCGTCGAGCGCGATTTCGGCGAGGGCTTCCGCCGCTTCGAGCCCGCGCGCGACATCCCGCACCACGAGCATCTCGTCTGCACCCAGTGCGGCCGCGTCGAGGAGTTCCGCGACGAGCGCCTCGAACGCATGACCACCATCGTCGCCGAGTCCCGCGGCTTCGCGCGCCAGCGCCACCGGCTCGTGATCCACGGGATCTGCCGCGACTGCCAGACCCAGGGGCACCGCTGATGGACGCCGGCGCCGGCCAACTCGGCCTCCTCATCGCCTTCACCGCGGGGCTGCTCTCGTTCCTGAGCCCCTGCGTGCTCCCGCTCGTGCCGAGCTACATCACCTTCATCACGGGGATGACGCTCGAGGACCTCCAGCAGACGAAGCGGGAGACGGTGCTCCACGCCCTCGCCTTCGTCGCCGGCTTCTCGCTCATCTTCCTCGCGCTCGGCGCCGGCGCCACGGTCCTCGGCCAGCTGATGATCCGCTCGCGCGACGTGATCAGCCGCGCCGGCGGCGTCCTCATCATCCTCTTCGGCCTCTACACGCTCGGCGCGTTCAACGTGTCGTTCCTGATGAAGGACACCCGGCTCCACCTGAGCGACAAGCCGATCGGCTACCTCGGCACCCTCGTCGTCGGCATCGCGTTCGGCGCCGGCTGGTCGCCATGCATCGGGCCCATCCTCGGCGCCATCATCACGATGGCCGCCAACGAGAGCGACCTCGGCCGCGGCCTCGTCCTGCTGGCCGCGTACTCGGCCGGCCTCGCCGTGCCCTTCCTGCTCGCGGCCCTGATGGTGGACCGCTTCCTCAAGATGTTCGCCAGGGTGCGCCACCAGATGGTCTGGGTGAACCGCATCGCCGGCGTGATGCTCGTCGGCGTCGGGCTGCTGATGGTGTCGGGACGGTTCACGATGCTCTCGTCCTGGCTGCAGGACCTGACGCCCGCGTTCATCCTCGACCGCATCTAGCCGCGGCGACGGCCTCCGCGCGGATGCGACGCCTGCCGACGCTGCGCGAGCTGGTCCCCGCGCCGCCGCCACCCCCCGACGGCCGGCTCCGCCTCCTCGTGCTGGGCGATTCGAATGCCCACGCCTACGGCGACACCCTCTGGTTCCCGCCGGGGAGCGGGCTCCGCGGCGGCGCCGAGCGCGCGTGGCAGTGGACCGAGGTGCTCGCGCGCCGACGCGGCGACGCGATCGACCTCGGCGCGTGGGGACTCCGCGGCCGAAGCGCCCGCGCCGCCAGGCTCGCCCGGCGGCTCGGCCGCACGCTCCGCGTCCCCGCCAAGGAGGACTTCGCCTGGTGCTTCGCGTGGTCGGGGGCCGGCACCGCCGACCTGCTCGGCGAGGACGGGCAGGCCACGCAGGCGGCCCGCGAGATCGCGCGCGCGCCCGCGGCCTGGGCCGATGCGGTCGCCGTCGTGCGCATCGGCTTCAACGACCTCTGCACGCCCGAGGCGCTCGATCCCGTGGTGCGCGACGGTCCCACCCCGGCGTGGCGGGAGCGGGTCGCGACCTGGACCGGGCGCATCCTCGAATCGGTGCGCGTGTTGCGCCGCGCGCAGCCGTCGCTCGGGGTGGTGCTGGTCGGGCCGCTCGACGCCACCGCGTGGCCGCCGCTGGCGGCGCGCTACGCCGACCCCGCGGCCCGGGCGCGCGTGGCGGAGGCGCAGGACGCGTTCGACGCGCCGTTGCGGGCGTGGGCCGAGGCCGATCCCCGCGGCGCGTTCCTCGAGGACCGCGCGTGGCTGCGCGGGCCTGACGCGCCGCCTGCGCCGCACTTCCTCGACGACCACCACTGCACCACGGCGGTCAACGCCGCCTTCGCCGCCCGCCTCGTGCGGCTGCTGCGCACCCGGTTCGCGGCGACGGTGCCGCCGCTCCCCGACGACGGGGCCGCGCCCTGAGACGCGGAACGGGGGCGGCCCGATGGGCCGCCCCCGTCCGTCCTGCGGTGCTGCGTGGCGTCCGTGCGGCTCAGAACTTCCAGCCGAACGTGATCGGCAGCGAGTTCGTGGCGTCGTCCGAGAGCACCGAGCGGTACTTCGCCTCGACGAACCACTTGCCCTTGCCGTAGCCGACGCCCGCGTTGTAGGCGAGGTCCGACTCGCTGTCGCTGCCGAGCCCGTCGATGTCGAGCGTCTGGCTGTAGAAGCCCAGGCCGCCGATCGCGTAGAAGCCCTTGTCGGCGATCGGGAAGATCGCGTTCACCATCGCGCCGAGCTGCGACCAGCTGCCGTCGATGTCGGACAGGCTGTGGCGCGTCCAGTCCGCGTTGACGCGGAGGTTCAGCTTGCCGGCCTGGAACGCGTACGCGCCGCCCACACCGAAGCCCATGTCGGCCGCGTCCCCGAAATCACCCATCGGCATCGCGACGCCGGCGTTCACGCTGAAGCGCGACGCCGGCGCGGCCTGCGCCTGCGCGCCGGCCGCGACGGTGAGAAGGAGCGTGGCCACCACGGCGGTCTTGCGGACGAACGAATTCATGTACTGCCTCCGTTAAGGGGTTACCTGCATCGGACTCGCCGACCGCGTGTAGGGTCACACCCTACCGGGCCGACCCAGACTGATACGCCGTCCGCGGGCCCGGGGATTCAGGCGCCGGTTGAACCGTCGGTGAATTTTCGGCGCCGATGCTTCACGCTTGAACGGTCGCCTCGCCCGGCGTCTCGATCTCGTCCTCGAGCTGCTGCCGGCGCAGCAGCTGCCAGTAGCGCCCGCGCGCGGCGAGCAGCTCGGCATGCCGCCCCTGCTCGACCACGCGCCCCTCGTCGAGCACGATGATCCAGTGCGCGTCGCGGATGGCGGTGATGCGGTGCGACGCGATGATCGCGGTGCGCCCCGCGAGCGCCTCGCGCAGCCCGCGCAGGATCGCCGCCTCGGTGTGCGTGTCCACCGCCGAGAGCGCGTCGTCGAGGATCACCACCGACGGCCGCCGCGCCAGCGCGCGTGCGAGCGCCGCACGCTGCTTCTGCCCGCCCGACAGGTTCACGCCGCGCTCGCCGAGCATCGTGTCCCAGCCCGCGGGGAAGCCGTCGATCGCCTCCGTGAGCTGCGCGACCCCCGCCGCCCACCGCGCCGCGTCGGGCGTGGCCGCGCCGTACGTGAGGTTGTCGAGGATCGTCTCGCTGAACAGCAGGCTCTCCTGCGGCACGAACCCGATCTCGCGCCGCAGCGCTGCCAGCGGGAGGTCGCGCAGGTCCACCCCGTCGAGCAGGAGGCGTCCCGCCGTCGGGTCGGCGAGCCGCGCGACGAGCTCGAGGAGCGCCGTCTTGCCGCTCCCGGTCGCGCCGACGATCCCCAGGGTCGCGCCAGCCGGCACATGCACGCTCACGTCCTCGAGGACGCGGCGGCCGGGCGTGCCGTCCTTCGTCGGGAACGCGAATGCCACGTGCTCGAAGCTGAGCGCGCGCCCGCCCGCGGTGGGCGGCAGCGCCTGCGTGGTGCGCGGCGGCTCCGGGTCGCGGATGCCCGGCTGCGCCTCGAGGATCGCGGCGAGGCGCGTCCAGCTCGCCGCCCCGCGCTGGAAGAGACTCGTCACCCAGCCGAGCGCGATGAGCGGCCAGGTGAGGTTGGCGAGGTAGAGCCCGAACGCGACGAACGCGCCGACGGTGAGCGTGCCCTCGACGACCATCGCGCCGCCGAGCCCGAGCACCGCCGCCGCCCCGAGGCCGGCGAGGAGCACGAAGCTCGGGTTCATCAGCCCCTGCAGCCGCACCAGCGCGAGGTTCCGCCGCCGGTACTCGGCGCTCATCGCGTCGAACCGCGCGACCTCCGCCCCCTCCTGCTGGTACGCCCGCACGATGCGGATCCCCGAGAGGTGCTCCTGCACCTGCGTGGTGAGGTCGCCGAACTGCCCCTGCACCTGCTGGAAGCGGTCGTGGATGGCGCGGCCGAGGCGGAACATCACGATCGGCAGCGGCGCCATCGGCAGCAGGGCGAGGAGCGCGAGGCGCGGCGAGATCGCCAGCATGAACGAGAGCGCGAAGACGCCGCCGAAGATCGTGTTCGTCAGGTACATCACCGCGGGCCCGACGGCCATCCGCACGGCGCCGAGGTCGTTGGTGAGGCGCGCCATGATCTCGCCGGTCCGCGTCCGCCCGTACCAGGCCGGGTCGAGCGTGGCCAGCTTCGCGAAGAGCGCGTCGCG
>JAIBBJ010000211.1 GCA_019694735.1 Gemmatimonadaceae bacterium
ACCCCGCCCGCCGGAGCTCGGCGACGAGGCCGGCGTCGTCGGTCCCCCAGAACAGCTGGTGATACAGCACGAGCTGCCGCGGCCGCGCGCGCGTGGCGAGCAGCGCGAGCTCGTCGGTGCTCGTGTGTGCGCGCGCGTGGTAGCGCTGCCATTCCGGCGGTCGCGTGCGGAAGCGGTCCGCCGAGTAGACCTCGTGCAGCAGCAGGTCGCAGCCGTCGCACGCGGCGACGACGGCATCGCTCGCCCGCGTGTCGCCGCTGATGACCACCGCGCGGTCGGCGGCGTCGAACCGGTAGCCGAAGCTCACCTCCCAATCGCCGTGCGGCACCGGGAACGCGGTGACCTTCATGTGCCCGTCGTCGAGGACGACCCCCGGCGCGATCTCGTGAACGTTCACCCGCCATCCCGTCTCGTTCGCGGGCTCGAGGCCGTCGATGCGATTGCGGATGTCGGCCTGGTAGGCGGCCAGCAGGTGCTCGACCATCGCCTTCGTGCCCGGCGGCCCGTAGAGCTCCAGGGGCTCGGTGCGCTCGAGCGTCCACGCGCTGAGGATCACGTCCGGCAGCCCGACGGTGTGGTCGGAGTGCAGGTGCGTGAGGAAGAGCACCTTGAGCTGGCGGGGTTCGAGCGCCGCCACGCCGGCGCGGGCGGCCGCGGCCGCCCGCCGCACGATGCCGGGCCCGGCGTCGATGAGATAGCTGCGGCCGTCGCGCACGACCGCGACCGCGGGGCCGCTGCGGTCGGGATCGGCGTTGGGCGTGCCGGTGCCCAGCAGCACGACCTGCGTGCGCGGCACCGCGGGCGCCTGCGCCATCAGGGGCGCCGAGAGCAGTGCCGCGAACGGGACGGTCAGCCGGAGGAGGCGCATCACATCGTCGGCTTCAGCTTCCGCTCGAGGTACTCGGCGATCGCCGCGTTCACGCGCTTCTGGTTGGCGTGCATCATGAAGTGGTGCGTGTCGTCCACGACGACGATCTCCTCGAGGTCCACCCGCTGCGCGCGCAGCCGCTGGACAAGGTCCACGGTCTGGCTGAAGCGGACGTTCCGGTCGTCGTCGGCGTGGATCATCAGGACCGGCGACCGCCAGGTGAGCACGGCGCTCACCGGCGAGCTCTCCCACGCCGTGCGGGCGAGCGCCTCCACCTCGCTCGTCGGGCGCTCGGTGCGGAAGGTGCCCGCGCCGAACCGGTTGCCGCTGTCGCTGCTCCAGTCGTGCACGCCGTGGATGTCCACGCCGGCCGAGAAGAGGTCGGAGTCGCGGCCGAGGGCGAGCGCGGTGAGGTAGCCGCCGTAGCTGCCGCCGTAGATGCCGATGCGCGCACCGTCCACGCCCGGCTGCGCCCGCAGCCACTCGCCGGCGGCCTTCACGTCGAGGTACTCGCTCGCGCCGGCCATGCCGGCGCGCGGCGGACGCTGGAAGTCGTGCCCGTAGCCGATGCCGAGGCGGTAGTTGATGCTCAGCACCGCGAAGCCGCGCGACGCGAGGTACTGGTTCATCGCGTACGCGTTCCAGTAGTAGTCGCCGTAGTGCCAGCCGAGCAGCATCTGCCGCGGCGGGCCGCCGTGCACGTAGACGATCGCCGGGCGCTTCACCGGCCGGCCGCCGGCCGCGGTGATCGACAGCCCCGTCGGCTCGAAGAGCTGGGCATGGATCGTCAGGCCGTCGGCGCTCGTGTAGGTCACGGCCTTCGGCGTGACGAGCGCCGTCGCGGGGAACTCGGCCGGCACGCGGTCGCCGGCGACCCAGCGCCGCGGCGTGTTCGGCGCGGGGCGCGCGTCCCCGGGCGCGTCGAGCACGAACACCACCGGCGGGCGCTGCGCCGTCGCGCCGATCGCGGCGATGCGGCCGGAGCCCATCGCGACCGGCGTCCACTCGAGCCCGCTCCCGGGCGTGAGCACGTCGAGCTGCGGGCGCTCCACCGACGCGCGCACCACATGGCGGCGGTCGATGTCGTCGGGCGACGGGCCGGTGTTCCCGGAGTAGAGCAACGCCTTGCCGTCGCGGGAGAGCGTGACGTGCTCGGCGAAGTGCGCGCCGGGGGTGAGGAGCACCGGCGCGTCCGTGCCGCGGAGCGACATCGCGTACAGGTGCGTCCAGCCGTCCTGCATGTGGGCGAAGGTGATGCGGTCGCCCGCGGCGAGATGGAGGTTCACGCCGCCGTGCGTGCTCGGCACCGAGCCGCGCAGTGTGCGCTCGCTCGCCCAGCGCGGGCGCGCCTCGCCCGTGCGCACGTCCGCGACCCAGAGGCTGAACGGGTTCGGCTGGATCTCGAGCGAGTTCGCCGGCGGTCCCCCCGCACCCGGGCGGCGCACGAACACGATCTGCGTGCCGTCCGCGCTCCAGCGCGGCGTGTCGTCCCGGTTGGTGCTGGGCGCGAGGTAGCGGAGCGGCGTCGCCGCGTCCGTGTAGATCGCGATGAAGCTGTGGTCCCCGCGGCCGCTGACGAACGCGATCCGCGTGCCGTCGGGGGAGAACTGCGCGTCCGACGCGCTCCCGCGCTGGTCGAAGAGCTTCGTCGCGGACGCGGAGCCGTCGAGCGGCGCGCGCCAGAGCTGGCGGCCGCGCTCGAAGACGACGGCGTCGCTCGACGGCGCGAACACGGGGTTCAGCCCCTCGCCGAGCGAGACCGGCGTGCCGCCCGCGAACGGGACGGCCCACAGCTCGACCTTCACCGGCGTCGTCGCGCCGGTCGGGTTCACCGGGAGCGCGTCGTCCCAGTTGGAACCGAAGTCGCCGCCGCGCGTGTACACGACCCACGTCCCGTCCGGCGAGAGCGTGACCGCGTTGAGCTCCTGCCCGTCGTCGGTCTCGTACTGCGTCAGCCGACGTGCGGTGAAGTCCGGGCCCTCGGCGACCCAGATGTTGCGGAGCCCGCGCTCATTGAGCGTGAAGGCGATCCGCTCGCCCGTGGCCGCCGCCGTGAGGTTGGTGACGAACGGAGCGCTCATCACCTGCGCGAGGGTGAACGCGGCCGGCGGGGGCGCGGGGCGCTGCTGCGCGGGGGCCGGGGCGAGCGCGGCGGATCCGACGATGAGCCCGGCGACGGCCCCGGCGAAGCGCAGCGGGGCGATCGCACGGCGGACGGGAGCGGCAGCGGCAGCGGTGGTCCGCGGGGTGGCAACGGACGGTTGCGAGCGATGGACGGTCATGGGACGGGTCGGAGGGAAGCGGCGCCTGCAATCGTACCGCGCCCGGCGCGCGCCCGCGAGCGCGGTGCGGGTACCCCGTACACCCGACCGGGCGGCGGCGGCCACTCGCCGGAGCGCCACGCCGCACCGACGGCATCCTGTCGAAGCGATGCCGCCGGCGCGGGCCGGGTCACTCCTCCCACGGGGAGTCGAACGGCGGGTCCTCGCGCTCCTCCTTCTCCCGCGCGCGCTGGAACGCGCGATCCGCCGCGCGCTGCGCGGCGGTGCACTCCGTGAGGCGCTCGATGAGCGCCGCCCGGATGCGGATGCGCGACCCCGAGAGGTCGCGGAAGGTGAGCCACTCGGGCGCCGGCTCGCGCGCGAGCTGCCGCTCGATCGCGCGCGCGGTCGCCGCCGACACCGGGACGCCGAGTCCCTTGGCGGTGAGCCAGTGGTAGTCGCGCGGCGGCCCGGTGGTGGTGGCCTCCGCGAGGAGGGCCCGGATGCGGTTGATGGTCATGGGGTCGGTCGGTGGTGATGCGGACGGTGTCCGCGTGATGGTCGGAAGACGGACGCCCCGCCTGGCAGGAGCCAAGGCGGGGCGTCGGGTGGGACCCGAAGGCGGGGGCGCGCTATGGAGCGGCGTGCATCCCGGTGCCTGGCCTTGGTGTGCGCGGGGCCGCGACGCGCCCGTGGTCGGGCGCGCCGAAGGGCGCAAGGAAGGCGGGTGTGAGGCGCATCGGGATTCCGGGTGGACGGGCAGGGGGCGGCGCGTCGGGCGCCGCCCCGGACCCAGTGCTACCCGGCGACCGCCCGCCGCGTCACGAGGCGCGCCATCGCTCACTGGCCGCGCCTCCGTCCTGACGCCAGATTCAGCCCCCAATGGACGCCCTCCGCCAGCAGCTCGAGCAGGCCCTCGCCGGTTCCTATGTGTTCGAGCGGGAGCTCGGCGGCGGCGGGATGAGCCGCACGTACCTCGTCCGCGAGAAGGCGCTCGACCGCCGCGTCGTGGTGAAGGTGCTGGCGCCCGAGCTGCTCGCGGGGATCTCCGTCGAGCGCTTCCGCCGCGAGGTCCTCCTCGCCGCCCAGTTGCAGCACCCGCACGTCGTGCCGGTGCTCACCGCGGGCGACACCGGCGGCCTCCCGTGGTTCACGATGCCGTACGTCGACGGCGACTCGCTCCGCCAGCGCATCGCGCAGGGCCCGATCGGGACCACCGAGGTCATCGGCATCCTGCGCGACGTCGCGCGGGCGCTCGCCTACGCGCACGGCCACGGCATCGTCCACCGCGACATCAAGCCCGACAACGTGCTGCTCTCCGCCGGCAGCGCCACGGTCACCGACTTCGGGATCGCGAAGGCCATCAACGCCGCGCGCCGCGACGAGGGACCGGGGTTCCGCACCGAGCTCACCATCGCGGGGACCTCGATCGGCACGCCGACGTACATGGCGCCGGAGCAGGCGGCGGGCGACCCCGACACCGACCATCGCGCCGACATCTATTCGTTCGGCGCGATGGCCTACGAGCTGCTCGCCGGACGGCCGCCGTTCCACGGCCTCACACCGGCCAGGCTGCTCGCCGCGCACCTCGGCGAGAAGCCGCAGGACGTGCGCGCCCTCCGCCCCGACTGCCCGGAGCCGCTCGCCGCGCTCGTGATGCGCTGCCTCGAGAAGGAGCCCTCGGCGCGCCCGCAGCAGGCGACCGAGATCGCGAAGGTGCTCGACACGATCACGTCGAGCGGGGCGGCCGCCGCCGCGCCTGCGATCCTCGCCGGCGGCCGCATCCGCTTCGGCAAGGCGCTCGCGCTCTGGGCGACCGCGGCCGGCCTCGTGAGCGTCACCGCCTGGGCGGCGACGAGCGTCATCGGGCTCCCCGACTGGGTCTTCCCCGGCGCGGTGGGCACGATGCTCGCCGGCCTCCCCGTCATCATCGCCACCTGGTACGCGCAGAAGGTCGCGCACCGCGCGTTCACCGGCACGCCGACGCTCACCCCCGGCGGCACCACCGCGTCCGCGGTGCCGCAGGGCACGATGGCGACGATCGCCATGAAGGCGAGCCCCCACCTGTCGTGGCGCCGCGCCTGGCTCGGCGGCGGGGTCGCCGTCGGCGGCTTCGCGGTGCTCGTCATCGCCTGGATGGTGATGCGCGCGATGGGCATCGGCCCGGCCGCGTCGCTCCGCGGTGCCGGCACCTTCGGCGCGCACGAGACGCTCGTCGTCGCCGACTTCGCCAGCCCCGCCGGCGACTCGACCCTCGGCGGCACCGCGGCCGAGGCGCTGCGCACCGACCTCGGGCAGTCGCGGGCGCTGCGCGTCATCTCGCGCGCCTCGATGCGCGACGTGCTCCGCCTGATGCAGCGCGCCACCGACGCCGGCGTCCCGTTCGACGTCGCGCGCGAGATCGCGACACGCGAGGGGGCGAAGGCCGTGCTCGACGGCAGCATCGAGCGCCTCGGCCAGAGCTTCGTCATCTCGGCGCGCCTCGTCGGGGCGCTCGACGGCGCCGAGCTCGCGACCTTCCGCGAGACCGCCGACGACGAGGATCACCTTCTCGAGGCCCTCGGGGCGCTGTCGCGGGCCGTCCGCGACAAGGCGGGCGAGTCGCTGCGCGCCATCCGCGCGAGCAAGGACCTCGAGCGGGTCACGACGCCCTCGCTCACGGCGCTGCGGAAGTACGTCGAGGGGAGCCTCACCGCCGACGAACGCGGCGACGCCGACCGCGGCCTCGCCCTGCTGCAGGAGGCCGTGACCCTCGACACGGCCTTCGCGATGGCATGGCGCAAGATCTCGGTGCTGCTCGGGAACGAGGGTCGCGAGCGCACGCGCGCGCTCGATGCGATCGAGCGCGCCTACCGGCACCGCGACCGGCTCTCCGAGCTCGAGCGCCTGTCGGCCGAGGCGTACTACTTCACGCGGGGCCCGCGCCCGGACCAGGCGCGCGCCCTCGCGGCGTACGAGCAGGTGATCGCCCTCGATTCCCTCTCCACGTCGGCGCTCAACAACGCCGCGGTCATCTACACCGACCAGCGCCGCTACGCGGAGGCGGCCGCGCTCTACAAGCGCGTGACCGAGCTGCCGCGCACCTTCGGCGGCGCGTTCACCAACCTGCAGCGCGTGCAGATCTTCACCGGCGACTCGCTCGGGACGGCCGAGACGGCGAAGGCCTTCCGCGAGCGGTTCCCGGACAGCGGCGACCGGTGGGAGACGGAGGCCTACGTCCTCTGGGCGCGTCACGACTTCGACCGGCTCGACAGCCTCGGCCGCGCGGTCTTCCCGACGGCGCGGACCCGTCGTCAGGCCGTCCGATCCGCCGACGGCGTGGCGATGGTGGCGATGGCGCGCGGCCAGCCGAACGAGGCGATCGCATGGGGGCGACGCTCGATCGACGCGGACGTGAAGGCCGACCCGCGGCCGGCGGGCCTCATCTGGTACCGGCTCGACTCCGCGCGTGTGCTCGCCGGCGCGCCCGAACGCCCCGCGGAGGCGCGCGCCGTGCTCGCCCGTGCGTTCGCCCAGTACCCGCTCGCGTCCATCGAACCGAGCGAGCGGCCGTGGCGCGACCTGGCATGGCTCTCCGTCGAGCTGCGCGACCCTACCCTCGCCCAGCAGGCGCTCGAGGGCTTCATACGGGACCAGGCCCAGCAGGCGCCGGACCCCGAAGGACGGACGGCGGCGTACCGCGCCGTCCTCGCCTTCACGCAGGGGCGCTATGACGAGGCCATCACCCAGATGCGGTTCGCCGACGATCGCCGCATGACGAGTCCGCGCATGGCGACGATGCTGGTCGCGCGCGCCCACGACCTCGCCGGCCGCCCCGACTCGGCCATCGCGGCGTTCACCCGCGTCGCCGAGACACCCGATCCGGACCTGGAGGTCGCCGCGCTGTACGAGGCCGGCATCTTCAAGCGCCTCGGCGAGCTGTACGAGGCGAAGGGCGATCGCGCGAACGCCATCAAGTGGTACGAGCGCTTCGTGGACCGCTGGGCCAGGGCCGAACCCGCGCTGCAGCCGAAGGTGCGCGAGGTCGAGGCGCGGCTCGACCGGCTGCGCCCGCCGCGCTGAGCGGCGGACCGCGCCGGCGGATCAGCGCGCGGTCACCCGCGGCTCATCCCCAGACCGCGATCGATCCGCAGTCGTTCGTCGTGAGGAACTGCGGCGGCTGGTTCGCCGGGCGCGGATAGACCTCCATCCGCTTCGCCCCGATCAGGAACGTCCGCAGCTCCCACGCGGTCCAGCTCGAGATCAGCGCGCCGTTGTACCAGAGGTTCGGCTGGCAGGGCTGCATCCGGCTGTTCTGCATCACCGGCAGGGCGTCGAAGCCGTCCTCGATCACGCGGAGCCCCGGCACCTTCATCCAGCCGGCCAGCGACCCGCTCGCGACCCGCTCGACCTCGCGCCCCTCGAACACCCGGCCGTTGTAGAGCTGGAGCCGCGTGCGGATCTCGCGCTCGAGCGCGGTGGTGCGCTGGCCCGTCACCGCCACCGTCGGCAGCTGCTGCAGGTCGCGGCCGATGCGGAGCGTGAGCACCGTCTCCGCGCCCGGCCGCGCGGCCGCCATCGCGATCACCGGTTCCGAGCCCGGCCGCCGCACGAGCACGGTCTGCGACCCGCCCGGCACGCCGACGAGGCGCACCACCCCGTCGTCGCCGGTCGTGCCGGCGGCCCGCGTGCCGCGCACGCCCACCGTCGCGCCGCGCACCGGCCGGCCCTGCGCGGTCTGCACCTCCACGCGCAGCCGCGCGCTGCCGGGCGGGCGCATCCACGGCGCCGTGTCCGCGCTCGAGAGCGGCGGTGCGCGCCGCGCGGCCGTGTCGCCGAGGCTCACGAGCAGGTCCCGGCGCCCGAGGTCGAGATGGTCGAGCGCGAGCGAGAGGTCGCCGGTCACCTGCCCGGCCGACTCGGCCGTGAGCGTGAGCGCGATGTCGTTGGGGATGTTGCAGAGCTCGTAGCGTCCGTCCGCGCCGGTGGTGTCCATCTCCACGCGCTGCGCCTCGCGCCCCACGCCGCCCACGAGCTGCCAGACGAACCAGTTCGCGCGCACCACCGCGCCGGCGAGCGGCGTCTCGGTCTCCGCATCGCGTACGATGCCGAATGCCACGCCCGCCGCACGCTCGAGGTCGCGCCCGCAGAGCACGCGGCTCAGCGCATTCGCCGTCGGCGTGCCGAGCGCGACGTCGGTGATCCGGTCGTCCGCGACCGTGATCGTGCGCACGGGCGCCGTGACCTCGAGCGAGTCGAGCGACGGATGGAAGAAGCCGATGCGGTAGGTGCCCGCCGGAACGTCCCGCATCGTGAACCGCCCGAGGCGGTCGGTGGTCGCGGTGTGCGGCGCGCCTTGCAGCACGACCTGCGCATCGGGCAGCGGCCCCCGGAGCAGGAGCGAGTCGGTCACGACACCGCGGATCGTGCCCTGGGCGGCGAGCGCGGGCGCGGCGAGCACGATGGCGGCGAGCGCCGGGCCGTGGATCGGACGCAGGATGGCCTCCTCACGAGGGATGCGCCCGGGTACCCCGGACGATGCGACAAAGTTGCGGTGCCGTCACGGCAGCCGCGACTGCTGGCGGCCCGCGGCCGGCCCGCGTACGCTTCGGGAGCCCGCCCCCCGCCGCCGCCGCGATGCTCCAGGAATCCTACGTCTACGCGATCAACCTCAGCATCGGCGCCATCCTCGCCGCGCTGATGACCGCGCACTGGCGACGGGCCGAGCGCGACTCGAGCCTGGCCTTCTGGACGCTCACCGCGTGGGTGATGACCGTCGCCGACGTCCTCTTCGCGATGCGGCCGGTGCTCCCCTACGCGATCGGCCGCCTCGTGCCGACCCTCCTGATCACGCTCGCGCACGGCGTCCTCTTCCTCGGCGCCGAGCGCACCGCGGGGCGCGCACGCCATGTGCGGACCGTGGGCATCGTGCTCGCGGTGCACGCGGCCGCGCTCGTGGTCTTCCTCGTCACGCCGGCGATCGCGCCGTGGCGGTCGGTGCTCAACGGCCTCGTGTGGAGCGGCCTCTCGCTCGCGGCCTTCCGGCTGCTCCGCGGGACCACGGGCCGCCTGCGCGAGGTGATGGCGATCCCGGCGATCGTCTTCGCGGCGCACGCCGGGTTCCACGGGGTGCGGCTCACGCTCGGGGCTGCGCTCGCGCTGCGGCTCACCACCGTGGATCCCGCGTGGCTGCAGGCGATGGGGGACATGGAGGCGAGCTTCTTCATGGTGGCGCTCTTCGTCTCGCTGCTCGCCGCTCACCTGCAGCTCCGCAGCGAGGAGCTCCGCGCCGCCCGCAGCGACGTGCAGGAGCTCTCGAAGCTCTTCCCGGTCTGCGCCTGGTGCCGGAAGGTGAAGGCGGGCGACGGCTATTGGCAGCAGATCGAGGCGTGGCTCGCCGAGCACCGCGAGATGAAGTTCACGCACAGCATCTGCGAGAGCTGCGAGCAGGAGCAGCTCGCCGTGCCGCTCGAGCGGCGACGGTAGCCCCGCGGGGTGGTGTCGGGAACGACGAAGGGGCGGCCGACCGGCCGCCCCTTCGTCACGTGGTCCCGCCTGCGCGCCGGACGCTCAGTACCGCGGATTCGTCCGCCGCGGCGCGTCGCCGCAATTCGCCGGCCAGTTCGCGGGCCACGCGCCCGGCGACTTCGTCCGGTCCACGAACGTCGGGTCCTCCGACGCGAGGTACGCGAGCATCGCCGCCAGCGTCGCGTTGTGGCGCAGGTCGTCGAACACGACCTTGTCGTACGTGTCGCGGTTGGTGTGCCAGGTGTAGGTGTTGTAGTTCCAGCCCACCGCGCCCATGCCGATCGAGGGCGTCGCGTAGCACGAGAACACCGCGCCGTCGGTGCCGCCCGGGTTCCCCGTCGGCACGTCGCGGAAGCTCCACGACACCACGTTCGCGCTCAGGCTGTCGGTGTAGAAGCTCGGCAGCTTGGCGTACCAGTCGCGGAGGTGCGGACCGAGGGCGGTGAGGCCGGCCGCCGAGAGCGACTGCACGCGCCCCGTGCCGTTGTCCTGGTTGAAGAGCGCCTGCAGCCCGCGCAGCACCTCGGGATGGTCCGTGGCGAACGCGCGCGAGCCGTTCAGCCCCTGCTCCTCGCTCGCCCAGTGACCGACCAGGATCGTGCGCTTCGGCCGCGGATACGCGAGCCGCAGGATGCGCATCGCCTCCATCGCCATCAGCGTCCCGGTGCCGTTATCCGTCGCGCCGGAGCCGCCGTCCCACGAGTCGAAGTGCGCCGAGAGGATGACGTACTCATCGGGCTTCTCGACGCCACGGATCGTCGCGATCGTGTTGAAGGCCGGCACCTCGCCGAGCAGCTCGGCGTCGGCGTCGATGCGCACCCGCGGCTTCTGCCCGTTCTCCGCGAGGCGGTACACCAGCGCGTAGTCCTCGCAGGTGAGCGTCACCGCCGGGGCGACCGTGTTGTACGTCTCGAAGATCTCGATCACGCCCCAGCCGCCCGCGCCCTGCGGCGGCGCGCCCGCGGCCGCGCGCACCGACGCGGCCGGTCCGCCGCCGCTCATGTTGCCGACCGG
>JAIBBJ010000160.1 GCA_019694735.1 Gemmatimonadaceae bacterium
CGCGGATCGCGAGCGCAAGGAACACCGAGAAGAGCGCGATCCCCGTGAGGTCGAGCAGCACGAACTTCACGCTGATCAGCGCCGGGACCCCGCCGTCGCCGAGCACCATCGTCTGCACCACGCGCAGCCCGCTGAGCGCCACCACCGCCGCGAGCGCGAGCGACGCGTACCCGAGCCGGCGGTGCAGCACCCGCTCGCGGCGCGCGATCGCCAGCCCCTGCACGAGCGGCAGCGCCATCCACAGCGTCGCGCTCAGCCCGTGCACCAGCAGGTGCGTGGGGACGTCCGGCAGCACCGAGTAGAAGCTCGGCCAGAAGCCGAGGGCCGTCAGCGCGAGCGCGCCGCCGAACCACACCCACGGCGGGGTGATGGCGCGGCGGCGCGGTCGGGTGGCGGCGGATGATCCCATGCGGGGGTCGGATCCCTGGCGGCGAGGTCCGGCCAGTATACGGCCCCCGACGGGCCGGCGCGAACCCTCAGCGGGGGTAGGTCACCGGCATCTTCTGGCGCCCGCTCCCCTTCACCGGCCGCGCCGAGGGCATCGAGCGGGGCTCCCCGTCCACATCGCGCCCCGCGCCGAGGTCGAACCGGCCGACGATCTCCATCAGGCTCATCGCCTGCGCCGAGAGCTCGGCGCTCGAGCTCGCGGTCTCCTCGGCCGCGGCGGCGGTCTGCTGCGTCACGCTGCTCACCTGGTCGAGCGACCCGCTCAGCTGCGAAGTGCCGATCTTCTGCTCGTTCGATCCGCGCGCGATCGCCTCCACCACCGTGCGGAGCTGCCCGATTCCCTCGTTGATGCGCCCGAACTGCCGCGCCACTTCGGCGCTCACCGCCACCCCCGTGGTCGCGCTCGACTTCGACTGCTCGATCATCTCGGAGGTCTGCTTCGCCGAGGCGGCCGCCCGCACCGCAAGGGCGCGCACCTCATCCGCCACCACGGAGAAGCCGCGGCCCGCCTCGCCCGCGCGCGCGGCCTCCACCGCCGCGTTCAGCGCGAGCAGGTTCGTCTGGAACGCGATCTCGTCGATGCTCTTGAGGATCCGCGCCGTCGCGACCGCCGACTCCTGCATCTCGCGCACCGCGGTCTCCAGGCGCTGCACCGCGGTGCCGCCCTCGCGCGAGGCCTCGGACGCCGTCGCCGCGACGTCGCGTGCCTGTCCCGCCCGGTCCGCGTTGCCGCCCGCCAGCGCCGCCAGCTCGTGCGTGCCCGCCGACGCCTCCTGCAGGTTCGCCGCCTGCGTGTTCGACCCCGAGGCGAGCGTCTGGCTCGCCGCATTGATCTCCTCGCTCGCCGCCGTCACCTGCTCGGCGGCGCGTGCCACGTCGCCGAACGAGGTCCGCAGCATCGTGATCGCCTCGTTGAACGCCTGCTGCACCCGCGAGTTCTCCGGGCCGTACTCGCCGGCGATGCGCACGGTGAGGTCGCCCTTCCCGAGGCGGATCAGCACCGCCGAGACCTCCTCCATGAACCGCACCGCCTCGCCGCGGAGCAGTGCCTCCATCCGCTCGCGCCGCGAGTCGGTCAGCGCCGTGATCACCACCGCGATGTCGGCCTGCAGCAGCCGTTGGAAGCTCACTGCGAACCGGTCCACCTCCTCGGCCGGCGCCCCCGACGCGCGCACCGCGTCCACCATGTGCCGGCGGATCACCTCGTACATCGCGACGTACCAGTTCGAGTCGAGGTCGATGTGGTCGTGCACCACGCCGACCTTGCGGCGGTACGCGAGGTAGGTGTCGTCGATCCGCCCGGTGAGCATCGTCGCCAGGTAGCGGGTCACCATCGGCTTCTGCCGCTCGATGGTGGTGTGCTTGCGGATGATGTCCGCCGTGCGCGACTCCGCCATGATGTGGCGGTAGAAGTCCTCGACCATCTCCGGCGCACGCGTCTCGCATGCGGCCTTCCAGTGCGCGATCACGCCGACGTCGTCGGCGGTGAGGCCGAGGAATCGCAGGCGCGCGTCGGCCTCGCGGTCGGAGATGTCGATGGTGCCCGGTGCGATGGCGAGCGGGACGTGGCGCGCGCGCGCGCGGCCGACGAAGGGGAGGCGCATGGCGATCTCGGACTGCCGAAGGTGAGGAGAGGGACCCTGCCCCGATTATCGGACATGAGCACCTGTCCATGAACTGGGCGATTCACCTAGGCGGTCCCCCTACGACTTCCCCTTCCGGCCTTCCCCGACGCGTGCGTGCCGCGTCAGGCCGTCGCGAAGAGCCGCTGCACCGCCTGCACCCCCGCCACGAGCCGCGCCACGTCATCCGGCGTCGAGTGCACCCAGAACGACGCCCGCACCGTCGCGTGCGCCCCGAGCGCGCGCATCAGCGGCTGCGCGCAGTGGTGTCCTGCGCGCACGCAGACGCCGTGCACGTCGAGCGTCGTCGCCACGTCGTGGGGATGCACCTCCGCCACCCCGAAGCTCACCACGCCGCTCCGCGCCTCGGCGGTCGCGGGCCCATACACCGTGACACCGGGGACCGCGCGCAGCGCCGCGAGGGCGCGCGCCGTGAGCGACACCTCGTGCGCCCGCACGGCGTCCATGCCGAGCGCGTCGAGGTAGTCGCACGCCGCGGCGAGCCCCACCGCCGCCTCGACGTTCGGCGTCCCCGCCTCGAACTTGTGCGGCAGCACGTTCCAGGTCGTGTGGTCGTCGTGCACCCACTCGATCATGTCGCCGCCGAAGTGGTAGGGTGGCATCGCCTCGAGCAGTGCGCGCCGCATCACGAGCCCGCCGCTCCCCATCGGCCCGCCGAGCTTGTGGCCGCTGAACGCGAATGCGTCCACGCCGAGCGCGTCCACCGAGACGCGCAGGTGCGGGACGCCCTGCGCGCCGTCGCAGACCACGAGGGCGCCCTCGTGCGTGCCGCGTGCGGGACCGGCGGCGGCCGCGCGCCCGCCGCTCCGCTCCCGCGCGATCCGTACGAGCTCCGCCACCGGGTTGATCGTGCCGAGTGCGTTGGACACCTGCCCGAACGCGACCACCTTCGTGCGTGCGTCCACGAGCCGCGCGAGCATCGCGAGGTCCACAGTGCCCGCCGCGTCGAGCTCGCAGATCCGGAACTCCGCCCCCGTCGCCAGCGCCAGCTGCTGCCAGGGGACGAAGTTCGCGTGGTGCTCGAGCCGGGTCACGACGAGGTTGTCGCCGGCGCGGACGTGGGCGCGGCCCCACGCGGTGGCGACGAGGTTGATCGCCTCGGTGGTGCCGCGGGTGAACACGAGCGTGTCGGCATCGGCGACGCCGAGGAAGCGCGCCACGCGGGCGCGCGCCTCGTGGTACGCCTGCGTCGCCGCCGCCGAGAGTGCGTAGGCGCCGCGGTGCGGGTTCGCGTTGGTCGTCGTGTAGTACGCCTGGATGGCGTCGAGCACGGCCCGCGGCTTCTGCGCCGTCGCCGCCGAGTCGAGATAGACGAGGTCGGGCCGCGCGGCGAGGAGCGGGAAGTCGGTGCGCGGCGCCAGCGCGTGCGCGCCGCCGTGCATGCGGGCATCGGCGCTCATCGCGCCCTCCGTGCGTTGCGGGCGGGGTGCGCGCTCACCGCGCGCGCCGCACCCAGATGGTGCCGTCGCGCTCCTCGACGTCGAAGCGGACGAGGTCCGTCTCGGCCGGGCCGCGGAGGACCTTCCCCGTGCGGCACGCGAAGCGCGCGCCGTGCCAGCAGCACTCGAGCTCGCCGTCCGGGTAGAGCGACCCCTCGCTGAGCGGGAACTCGGCGTGCGGGCAGCTGTCCTTCACCGCGAAGAGCGCGCCCTGGTGCCGGCCGATGCAGAGTGCGGTGCCGTTGGCGTGCCGCCCCTGCAGGAGCTGGCCGTCGGCGAGGTCGGACGCGCGGAGGCCGGCGACCGGCGTGAAGTCGGCGGCGGTGGCGGTGTCGCCCGCGCTCACGGCGCGCCGGTGTGGACCGCGACCTCGGGCGCCTCGCCCTCCATCGCGGACTTGAGCGCGTGCCAGGCGAGCGAGGCGCACTTCACGCGCATCGGGAACTTGGAGACGCCGCCGAGCGCGCGGAGCTGGCCGAGCGCCTTGGTGGTGTCGGCGTCCACGTCGTTGCCGGTCACGAGGCGGTGGACGGTGTCGAAGATCTCCGCCGCCTCGGCGCGGGTGCGCCCCTTCACGGCCTGCGTCATCAGCGAGGCCGAGGCCTTGGAGATGGCGCAGCCGACGCCCTGGAAGGTGACCTCGGCGACGCGGTCCCCGTCGAAGCGGAGCCAGACGGTGAGCGCGTCGCCGCAGTTGGGGTTCCGGCCGTCGGCCGAGCACGACGCGTTCGGCAGCTCGCGGAAGTTCCGCGGGCGCCGGTAGTGGTCCAGGATGATCTCCTGGTACAGCGCGTCGAGGGCGGCGTCGTCGGCCATCGGGCCTCAGTCCATCCGGTGGTGCGTGAACCGCTCGAAGATCGCCTTCTCGAGGGTGACGCGGAGCGCGTCCACCTCGATCGTCTCCAGCACCTCGGCCGCGAAGGCGTAGGTGAGGAGCGCGCGGGCGTTCTCGGCGCCGATGCCGCGGCTCTTGAGGTAGAAGAGCGGCAGCTGCTCGAGCCGGCCGACGGTCGCGCCGTGCGTGCACTTCACGTCGTCGGCGAAGATCTCGAGCTGCGGCTTGGTGTCCACCCGGGCCTTCTCCGAGAGGATCAGCGCCTTGTTGGTCTGCTTGCCGTCCGTCCGCTGGGCGACCGGGTCCACGTAGACCTTGCCGTTGAAGACGCCGTGCGACTCGCCGTCGAGGATGCCCTTGTAGAGCTCGCGCGAGGCGCAGGCCTCGGCGAGGTGCTCGACGAAGGTCTGGTGGTCGGCGTGCTGGGCGCCGTCGAGGACGTAGAGGCCGTTGAGCCGCGCCTCGGAGCCGGTGCCGGCGAGCTTGGTGTAGACGTTCGTGCGCGAGAGCGCGGCGCCCTCGGCGAACGAGAACGAGTGGTAGATCGAGTCGCGCCCCTGCGTGACCTGCACCGTGCCCACGTGGTAGGCCTCGGCGCTCTCGCGCTGGAGCTTGTAGTGGTCCACGCGGGCGCCGTTGGCCACCGAGATCTCGGCGACGGCGTTCACGAGGTAGGACGGCGCGCCGACGGCGACGTGGCTCTCGACGAGCGTGAGCTGCGCGAGCGGCTCGGCGACGACGAGGAGGCGCGGGTGGATCGCCGCGCCCTGCGCCTGCGCGTCGGTCACGTGCAGGATGTGCAGCGCGACCTCCACCACCTCGCCCTTCGGCACGCGGACGACGACGCCGTCCTGCATGAAGGCCGTGTTGAGCGCGGTGAAGGCGGCCGTGTCGAACGCGGCGAGCGTGCCGAGGTGCTTCTGCACCCACTCCGGCTGCTCGCGGAGCGCCTCGGAGAGCGTGCTCACCTGCACCTCGGCCGGGAGCCCGGCGAAGGTCGAGAGCGCGGGCTCGAGGCGGCCGTTGACGAAGACCAGGCGGTGCCAGTCCGGGTCGAGGAGGTGCGCCTCGAGGTCGGCGAGCGTGAGCGTGGTCGCGGCGGGCCGGATGGCCTTGAAGGTGCGCTCGGCGATCGGCGTCACCGAGGTGAAGTGCCAGTCCTCGTCGCGCGTGGTCGGGAAGCCGAGGGCGTGGAAGCGCGCGAAGGCCCGCTCCCGGAGGGCGGGGAGCCAGGCCGGCCCCTCGCCCGCGGCGAGCGCGGCGGCGAACTGGTCGGCGTACGACGTGGTGGGCACGGTCAGACGCCCGCCGGCTCGAGGAGCCAGTCGTAGCCCTTCGCCTCGAGCTCCAGCGCGAGCTCCTTGCCGCCCGAGCGGACGATCCGGCCGCCGGCGAGCACGTGCACGAAGTCGGGCACGATGTAGTTGAGGAGGCGCTGGTAGTGCGTCACCACGATCGTGGCGTTGGTCGGCTTCTTGAGCTTGTTGACGCCCTCGGCGACGATGCGGAGCGCGTCGATGTCGAGGCCGGAGTCCGTCTCGTCGAGCACGGCGAGCTTCGGGTCGAGCACGGCCATCTGGAGGATCTCGTTGCGCTTCTTCTCGCCGCCGGAGAAGCCGGCGTTGACCGAGCGCTGCATGAACGAGGCGTCCATCTCGACGACCTTGAGCTTCTCCTCCATCACGTCGAGGAACTCGATCGGGTCCACCTCGTCCTCGCCGCGCGCCTTGCGGAGCTCGTTGTAGGCGGCGCGGAGGAAGTAGGCGTTGGTGACACCGGGGATCTCGACCGGATACTGGAAGGCGAGGAAGACGCCGGCCTGCGCGCGCTCCTCCGCCTCGAGGTCGAGGAGGTCCTGGCCCTCGTACGCGATCGAGCCGCCGGTCACCTCGTAGCCGGGATGGCCGGCGATGACCTGGGCGAGGGTGGACTTGCCGGAGCCGTTCGGCCCCATGATGGCGTGCACCTCGCCGGCGTTGATCGTGAGGGAGATCCCCTTGAGGATCTCCTTGCCGCCGGCGGAGGCGTGGAGGTCGGTGATCGTCAGCATGAAGGACTGCGGAGGATGGCGGAAGGAAGGGACGGGGGAGGGCGGGGCGGGGCGGGGCGGGCGTCAGCCCACCGACCCCTCGAGCGAGATCCCGAGCAGCTGCTGCGCCTCGAGCGCGAACTCCATCGGCAGCTCCTTGAAGACCTCCTTGCAGAACCCGGCGACGATCAGCGAGATGGCGTGCTCGGCGTTCAGGCCGCGCGCCTTGCAATAGAAGATCTGGTCCTCGCCGATCTTGGAGGTCGAGGCCTCGTGCTCGAGGGTCGCCGAGTTGTTGGCGACCTCGATGTACGGGAAGGTGTGCGCCCCGCACTTGTTGCCGATCAGCATCGAGTCGCACTGCGTGTAGTTGCGCGCGCCCTCGGCCTTCGGGAGCACCTTCACCTGCCCGCGGTACGAGTTCTGGCCCTGGCCGGCGCTGATGCCCTTCGAGATGATCGTCGACTTCGTGTTGCGGCCGATGTGGATCATCTTCGTGCCGGTGTCGGCCTGTTGCCGGTTGTTGACCACGGCGACCGAGTAGAACTCGCCCACCGCGTCGTCGCCCTGCAGGATCACCGACGGGTACTTCCAGGTGATCGCCGAGCCGGTCTCGACCTGCGTCCAGGAGATCTTGGCGCGGGTGAGCGCCTTGCCGCGCTTGGTGACGAAGTTGTAGATGCCGCCCACGCCGTCCTTGTCGCCGGCGTACCAGTTCTGGACCGTCGAGTACTTCACGGTGGCGTCGTCGAGCGCGACGATCTCGACCACCGCCGCGTGCAGCTGGTTCGTCGCGCGCTTCGGCGCCGTGCACCCCTCGAGGTAGCTCACCGACGCGCCCTCGTCGGCGACGATCAGCGTGCGCTCGAACTGGCCGGTGTCGGCCGCGTTGATGCGGAAGTAGGTCGAGAGCTCCAGCGGGCACTTCACGCCCTTCGGCACGTACACGAACGAGCCGTCGGAGAAGACGGCCGAGTTGAGCGCGGCGAAGAAGTTGTCGGAGTACGGGACGACGGAGCCGAGGTAGCGCTGCACCAGCTCGGGATGCTCGCGCACCGCCTCGCCGAACGAGCAGAAGATCACGCCCGCCTTCTTCAGCTCCTCCTTCATCGTCGTCCCGACCGAGACGGAGTCGAAAATCGCGTCCACCGCGACGCCCGAGAGCCGCTTCTGCTCCGTGAGCGAGATGCCGAGCTTCTCGTAGGTGCGCAGGAGCTCCGGGTCCACCTCGTCGAGGGACTGGAGCGGCTTCACCGACTTGGGCGCGGAGTAGTACGTCTGCGCCTGGTAGTCGATCGGCGCGTAGGTGACGTTGGGCCAGTGCGGCTCCGTCATCGTGAGCCAGCGGCGGTACGCCTTGAGGCGCCACTCGAGGAGCCACGCCGGCTCCTCCTTCTTGGCCGAGATGAGCCGGATGGTCTCCTCGGAGAGCCCCGCCGGGATCGTGTCCGACTCGATGTCGGTCACGAAGCCGTACGCGTACTCCTTGTTGACCAGCGATTCGATCGAGGAACTCATGGATGCTGCCGGGTCAGGGTGGTGCCGGATACGCTAGTAACCTAGTCGGAAATGCCGAGAACTTCAAAGAAGTTCCGCGGGCATTCTCATCCGCACCCCCGGGAACGACGCAACGCCACGAGCCGGCAAGCCCGTGGCGCTGCGTCACTTAGTTGAGAATCGCTTTCAACGACCTCAGCCCGCTCTCATCCGGCGCGACAGCGTCAGGACACCCCGGTCCTTGGCGTCCGCCTGAGGACCTTCCGGCCCCCCTCGAGCATCGCCCGGCCTGCCGATCGGCCCGACGCGCCCGGTCAGCCCGCCAGCGCCTCCGCCACCTCGCCGAACACCTCCACCCGGTTCCGGCCGAGCGCCTTCGCCCGGTACATCGCCTTGTCGGCGTGCTGGAGGGCGGTCGGCACGACCATCCCGTCCACGAGCGGCGAGATCCCGCCGCTCACCGTGATCCAGACCTCGCTGCCGCCGGTGACGGCGATCGGGGTCTCCCCCACGGCCTTCCGCACGCGCTCGATGGCGACCAGCGCCTGCTGTGGCGTGGTGTCCGGCAGCAGCACCACGAACTCCTCGCCGCCGATGCGCCCCACGATCTGCTCCTGGCGGAGCGTCTCCTCGATCCGGCGCGCCACCGTGCGCAGCACGTCGTCGCCGATCGCGTGGCCGTGCGTGTCGTTGATGTCCTTGAAGTGGTCCAGGTCCAGCAGCGCGATCGCCACGGGCTTCCCGCGGCGCCGGCTGCCGGCGATCACCGGCTCGATGTCGTCGAAGAACGAGCGCCGGTTCTTGAGCCCCGTCAGCTCGTCCACCATCGCGAGGTCGCTCATCCGGCTCAGCATCAGCTCCAGCTGCATCCCGCTCGCCTTCGCCTCCTGAAGCAGCCGGTCGCGCTCGACCAGGATCCCCACGTTCTCCACGAACTGCGCCCAGCTCGTCCGTGTGAACCAGAACGCCGAGACGGTGAACACCGCGATCGCCGCCGGCAGCACCGGCGAGCCGCCCATGAAGGTCAGCGCCTGCACGAGCAGCGAGAGCATGAACGGCAGCCAGAAGCCGAGCGACGCGTAGGGCGACGACGAGAAGAACGAGACCGAGCCGGCGCAGAGGCCGGTCAGCAGCATCACGAGGGTCGTCCGCTCCTCGGTCCCGCCCGCCGGGTAGAGCGCGAACGCCGCCGCGCCCCAGAGCAGGCCGGCCGAGATCGAGAAGACCAGCGCCCGCTTCTCGTTGTTGGGGCTCACCCGCGTGGGGCGGGCGCGGTTCCGCAGCCGCCGCCACGACAGGATCGCCGGCGTCCAGAGCACGGCCTGCGCCGCCACGAAGATCACCAGCAGCGTGCGGAACACGTGGTCCCAGTAGACCACCGCCACGAACGCCGCGAGCAGCGGGTTCGCGACGAAGACCGTCGGCAGCTGGCGCACGCGCTGCACGGCCTGCGACACGCGCAGCTCGCGCAGGAGCGCCTCGGACGGGTTGGGGACGGTGAACCGCATAGCCCCATATGCTATTGCGCCGGGGCCCGCCGAGCCAGACTGTCAGGGGTGCCAGCCCCCTCTCCCCCCGGAGGTCCCATGGAGTTCCTCGCCGCGCTCTGGCTCCCCATCCTGCTCAGCGCCATCGCCGTCTTCGTCCTCTCGGCCCTCAGCTGGACCGCGCTGCCGCACCACAAGACCGAATTCTCGGCCCTCCCCGGCGAGGACGCCGTGATGGACGTGCTCCGCGCGACGGGCGCCGGGCCGGGCCGCTACGTCATCCCGTGGTTCGGGAACGGCGAGCTGATGCGCACCGAGGAGGGCCGCGCCCGCATCGCGCGGGGCCCCAAGGCCCACCTCACCATCGGTCCGCCCGGCATCCCCGCGATGGGACCGCAGATGCTCCAGTCGGCGCTGTTCCAGGTCGTCGTCTCGACCTGCGTCGCCTACCTCGCCTGGCACGCGCTCGTGCCGGGGGTGGACCGCCTGACCGTCTTCCGCATCACCGGTACCGCGGCGTTCATGGCCTGCGGGCTGGGGCAGACGAGCGAGAGCATCTGGTTCTGGCGCCCATGGCGCAGCCTCTGGCTGCACCTGGCCGACTCCCTCGTGTACGGGCTCGCGACCGGCGCGATCTTTGCCTGGCGCTGGCCCTGAGCCGGGCCGGAACGCCCCGGGGGACCGGCCGGCCCGGCGCGCTCAGCGCCCGCGGCCCCAGTTCACCACTGGCAGCACGCGCCGCCCGGCCGGGTTGTCGCGCACGTAGTTGACCAGCCCGACCTGCACGCCGTCGAGCGCGTGGGCGTAGTTCACGATGCCGATCGCCAGCCCGCGCTGCAGGCCGTTGGTGATCACGACCGGCGCGACCACCCCGCCGTGCACGTCGGCCTCGCGGAACGAGCGGAACAGCACCGGCGCGATGATCACGCCGCGCACGTCCGTCGCCCGCACGTAGGCGCCGATCGCGACGCCCTCGATCCGCGGCGAGCCGACGCCCAGGCCGCCGATCGCAAGCCCGTGGATCCGGTCGCCCGCGCCGACGCCCGCGCCGCCGATCGCGAGGCCGACGATCTCGCCGCCCGCGCCGATCCC
>JAIBBJ010000153.1 GCA_019694735.1 Gemmatimonadaceae bacterium
TGCGGGCGATGAGCGCGAGGGCGGCGACGAGGAGGACATCGGCGCCGCGCGAGAGCAGGAACTTCTGGTGCGCGGCGACCTCGGCGGCGGGGCGGCCGGTCTCGAAGGTGAGCAGGCGGTGCAGGGCGAGCGAGGTCGCGGTCCAGGCGAGGCCGGCGACGATCAGGTCGGGGACGGCGACGACGACGGTCGCGGCGCCGAGGGTGGCGAGGAACCAGCGCTCGAACCGGTCCCGGCCGGGATGGCGGTCGAGGGCGCGGTGCGCGTACCGGAAGGCGACGCCGCCGACGAGCGCGACGAGCGCGAGGAGGACGCGGCGGGCGGGCGAGAGCGCCGGCCACGCGAGGAGCGGCAGCAGCGGTCCGACGGAGGCGAGGAGGAGGCGCATGGCGGGTGCGGGGTGTGGGGACGCCCGAATGGTCGCCTCGGCTCGCTGTTCTTCAAAATACATAATATCTTGCAAATCATTCGATAGGAGTGAACGATGCCGGATCGGCCGCCGCCGCTGAACTACCACCACCTCCTCTACTTCTGGGCCGTCGCGCGCGAGGGCCACCTCACGCGCGCCGCGCGCCACCTGCGCCTCTCGCAGTCCGCGCTCTCCTCGCAGATCCGCCAGCTGGAGGCGCGCGTGGGGCAGCCGCTCTTCAGCCGCGCCGGCCGCCAGCTCGTCCTCACCGAGGCGGGGCGCATCGCGCTCGAGTACGCCGAGACCATCGTCGGCGCCGGTCACGAGCTCGTCGCCACGCTGAAGGAGGGGCGCGCCGCCGAGCGCCGCGCGCTCCGCGTCGGGGCGGTCGCGACGCTGTCGCGCAACTTCCAGCGCGCGTTCCTCGCGCCGCTCCTCGGCCGCGATGACGTGAGCTTCGTCCTGCAGTCCGGGTCGCTCGCCGAGCTCCTCGGACGCCTGCGCACCCACCAACTCGATGTCGTGCTCGCGAACCGCCGCGTGCACGAGGACGGGGAGCACGCGTGGCGCTGCGTGCGGCTCGCGCGCCAGCAGGTCTCGCTCGTGGGGCACGCCCGACGCGGCCGTCCGTTCCGTTGGCCGGACGACGTCGCCCGCGTGCCGCTGCTCCTGCCCAGCCGCGACAGCGAACTGCGGCACGGGTTCGACGTGCTCTGCGAGCGGTACGGCCTCCGCCCGACGATCCTCGCCGAGGTCGATGACATGGCGATGCTGCGCCTGCTGGCGCGCGACCTCGAGGCGACGGCGCTCGTGCCCGCGGTCGTGGTCCGCGACGAACTCCGCAGCGGCCGCCTGCACGAGTACTGCGCGGTCCCGGACCTGCACGAGGAGTTCTTCGCGGTGACCGTCCGGCGCCAATTCCAGTCCCCGCTGCTGCGCGAGCTGCTCGACCGCCCGGCCGAGGCGATGCTGGCGGAACCGGAGCGCCGGGCGCGGGTCTGACGCCCCACTGGCGTCGCCGTGCGCCTCCCTGCATATCGCACCCGTGCCGATCCCACGGCACCGCCGCGCCACCGGTGCGGCACTCCCTCCTCTCCGCCCCGTCCCGCCCGTGCGCCGACCGCTCTGCCTCCGTCCGCTCGCCTGTCTCGCCCTGCTCACCGTCGCCGCGTGCGGACGCCCCGACGCGCCAGCCGCGGCCGCGCCGCCGCTGGCATCGCACCCGGACTGGGCGCGCGATGCCGTCATCTATGAAGTGAACATCCGCCAGTTCACGCCCGAGGGGACGTTCCGGGCGCTCCTTCCGCACCTCGCGCGCCTCGACGACCTCGGCGTGGACATCCTCTGGCTGATGCCGGTGCAGCCGATCGGAGTGGACCGCCGCAAGGGCACGCTGGGCTCGTACTATTCGATCGCCGACTACCGGGCGACGAACCCGGAGTTCGGGACGCTCGCCGACCTGAAGGCCGTGGTGGACTCGGCCCACGCCCTCGGGCTGAAGGTCATCCTCGATTGGGTGGCCAACCACTCGGCGCACGATCATCCCTGGACGGCCGCCCATCCCGACTGGTACGTCCACCGCGCCGACGGGTCGATCTCGAACGCCCTCGACCGGGACGGCCGCGAGACCGACTGGACCGACGTCGCGGAGCTCGACTACGCCAATCCCGCGATGCGCGCGGCGATGATCGACGAGATGCGCTACTGGCTCACCGACGTCGGCATGGACGGATTCCGCTGCGACGTCGCGTGGGGGGTGCCGCTCGACTTCTGGCTCGAGGCGCGTCAGGCGCTCGTCGCGACGCGTCCGGACCTCTTCCTGCTCGCCGAGGAGGAGGACGCGAAGTTGCACGCGGCGTTCGACGCCACCTATGGCTGGGGGTTCCACCATCTCCTGAACGCCATCGCGCAGGGGAAGGAGCCGGCGGCGAAGCTCGACGAGTACCTCGCCGGGTCGTCGGCCTTCCCGGCCAACGCCATGCGGCTGTACTTCACGTCCAATCATGACGAGAACAGCTGGCAGGGCACCGAGTTCGAGCGGATGGGGGAGAACCACCAGCCCGCCTTCGTGCTCGCGGCTACGATGGCGCAGTCGTTCCCGCTGCTCTACACCGGCCAGGAGGCGCGCCTCGCGAAGCGGCTCCGGTTCTTCGAGAAGGACTCGGTGACGTGGGGCGACACGACGCTGGTGCCCTTCTACCGCGCCCTGTTCCGGGCGAAGGCCGAGGTGCCGGCGCTCGCGAACGGCGCGGGCGGCGCGCAGGCGAAGCTGGCCGGCACCGGGCCTGCGGACGTCTATGCCTTCACCCGCACCGCGGGGGAGAGCCACCTGGTCGTGGCGGTGAACTTCGGGGACGCTCCGGCGCGCTTCGCGTACACGGGCCTTGCGGCGCCGGGCGAGTACCGGGACGTGTTCGGCGGGGCCGCACGGCCGCTCGCGGCCGCGGGGACGCTGGAGCTGCCGGCGCACGGCTGGCTGGTACTCGCGCGATGACGCCGCGCCGGTGGTGGTCGCCGGGCCTCGCGCTGGCGATGGCCGTGAGCGTGGCCGGGACGGCGTGCGCCGGGCGCACGCCCCGCGCCGATGTCCGCGACTTCGGCGGCCGGGCTGCCGCGGCGCGCGCGACGCGCGCGCCCGACGCGCGCACGGTGGTGCGCGTCGCGTCGCTCGCCGTCACGACGAGGGGCGTCGATTCGGCGGCCGCGCGGATCGCCGCCCTCGTCCGAGGCGCCGACGGCGAGGTGGAGCGCTCGGCGGCGGACGGCGCGGAACGGTCGATGACCCTGCGCATCCCCGATGCCCGGCTCGAAGCGGTGATGGACTCGATCGGGGCGCTGGGACGCGTGACGAGCCGGTCGCTCACGATGCAGGACGTGACGGCGGAGGTGATCGACCTCGAGGCGCGCCTCGCGAGCCTCGTCGCCGCGCGCGACCGGCTTCGGCTGCTGCAGCAGCGGGCCGAGTCGGTGGCGGACGTCGTGGCGGTGGAGCGCGAACTGGCCCGCGTGCAGGGCGAGATCGACAGCATGACCGGGCGGCGCGACCACCTGCGCGACCAGGCGGACCGCTCGACGCTCGCGGTGACGCTGCGCCCGGCCCGCGTGCTCGGGCCGCTGGGCGCCGCCGCCTACGGGCTCGGCTGGGTGGTCGAGAAGCTGTTCGTCATCCGCTGAGGCGCGAGGGCCTCGGCCACCGTCTGGGCGAGTGCCTGCACCGAGTAGGGCTTCTGGAGGGTGTGCATGACGCGCAGCTCGGCGAGCTCCCGCGCGACGTTGGCGTCGAAGTAGCCACTCGCGAAGATGATCGGCATCCCGGGCCACCGGTCGCGAATGCGGCGGGCCGTCTCGGCGCCGCTCATCCGCGGCATGTTCCCGTCGAGGATGACCAGCTCGACCTCGTCGTCGGCGGCCGCGAGGCGTTCGAGCGCGGTCGGGCCGTCGGGCGCGGCGGAGACCCGGTAGCCGATCCGCTGGAGGATCCGCGTGCCGACGGCGCGCACCACCTCGTCATCGTCCACGATCATCACGTGCGCCTCCCGCGCCGCCCGGGGCGAGACGCTCGCGCCCGGCCCCGCCTCGGCGCCCTCGCCTTCGCACGGCAGGAAGACGGTGATGGTGGTCCCGCGGCCCACCTCGCTGTCGATGCTGATGCTGCCGCCGTGGTCGCGCACGGTCCCGTAGACCAGCGCCAGGCCGAGGCCGGTGCCCTTGCCGGGCGCCTTGGTCGTGAAGAACGGCTCGAAGACGTGCGCCCGGACCTCGACCGACATCCCGTGGCCGGTGTCGGCGACCGCGACCGCGACGAGGTCGCGGTCGGGCGGGAGCCCGTGCCGTTCGCGGAAGGCCGCGTCCGGCGCGGCGCGGGTGACGCGGATCGCGAGCCGGCCGCCGTCGGGCATCGCATCGCGCGCGTTGACGGCGAGGTTGAGCACCGCGTTGGAGAGCAGCGAGTGGTCCCCGATGACGACCGCGCGCGACGTCGCGGTGCACTCCACCTCGATGCGCCGGTCGATGGTGCGGCGGACCAGGTCGGCGGTGTCGCGGGCGATCGCGTCGATCTCGACCGGCTCCGTCTTCCGCGGATTGCGCCGCGCGAGGGTGAGGAGGCTGCGCGAGAGGTCCGCACCGCGCACCGCCGCCCGCCGGATCGCCGCGGCATCCTCGCGCACGTTGGACGAGTTGCCCGCGTCCTGCTCCAGCAGCTCGGCGTAGCCGATGATGCCCGCGAGGAGGTTGTTGAAGTCATGCGCGACCCCACCGGCGAGTTGCCCGACGGCCTCGAGCTTCATGGTCTGCAGCAGCTCCTGCTGGAGCCGGCGCTGCTCGGTGACGTCCTGCACGACGGCCAGCACGTGGCGTGGCGCGCCGTCGGGGTCGCGCAGGAGCGTCGCGGTGACGAGCGCGGTCGTGAGGCGCCCGTCGCGCCGCACGTACCGCTGCTCGCCCCGCACCACCTCGCGCTCGCCGCGCACGAGCCGCTCCCAGGTGAGGCGTTCGGTCTCGCGGTCGTCGGGATGGGTGTACGTGGCGAACGCGCGTCCGGCGATCTCATCGGGGGCCCGGTCGAGCAGCGCGTCCATCGCGCGGTTGGTGCGCAGCACGTGGCCGTCGAGCGCCACCTCGGCCAACCCGACCGCGGCCTGCTCGAAGGCGGCCCGGAAGCGCGCCTCGCTCACGGCGATCGCGGCCTCGGCGGCGGCCCGCTCGCCCGCCGCCCGTTGCGTGCGCAGCGTCGCCGTGGTGCGGTTGAAGTGCACGCCGAGCCGTCCGACCTCGTCGTCGCGGTCCACCGGGACCTCCGCCGCGAGATCGCCGGCGTCGACGCGGGCGAGCGCGGCGTCGAGCGCACGGAGCGGCCGGAAGAGCCGTTCCTGCAGCAGCGTCCAGAGCAGCGGCGCGGAGATGAGGCCGATGAGCACCAGGAAGGTCACGAGGCCTGCGGCGTACCGGGCCTCGCGCTCCAGCCGGAGCTCGTCGCGCGCGAGCTCGTCGAGGGCCGCGGTGGTGACGCTGCTGAGCTCCTCGGTGAACGGGGCGTCGAGCGTGTCGGCGCGGCGGAGCAGCCGCTCCGCGGTCGCGACGTCGCGGATCTCCAGCGCCCCGACGGCGCCGATGAGCGTGCCGGCCATGAGGCCGGCGGCGCGGTCGGCGCGCTCGAGCGCGCCGACGAACTCCGGTGAGACCACCCCGCTCTGCAGGGGCCCGAGGAGCTCGGTATCGCGCAGGATCCCCTCGATGCGCAGGCGGCGGGCCTCGAGGGAATCGAGCGGGATCGGACCGGTCCGCGCGGCCCGCAGCTGGTCCCACAGGTCGGTGATCGCCACGTCGAGCGAGCGCCCGACGCGGTTGCGGGTCTCGAAGTCGGCGCGGACTCCGGCGCCGCGCGCGGCGATGCCGGTGGCGCGGGGCACGACGCGCACGACGAGCGCGAGGCCGACGATGAGGATGAGGCCGTACGCGACGGCCGCGGCGGCGAGGAGCGTCGCCCGGAGGCTCAGCGCGGGTCGCGGAGGACCGGCCGCCGAGGGGGGCGGACCCGGGGCGGCGTCCCCGGGACTCATGGCGGCAGCGTCCTGAGCGGCAGCAGCCGGAGCACGGTGCGGCGCGGGCGCTGGAAGTCGATCGGGCCGGTGATGCCGGCGAAGGCCGGATGGGCGTCGGTGCCGAGCGCGCGGAGCCAGCGCTCCATGGCGCTCCGCGTCCGCACTCCCTCGCGCACGGCGGCCTGCACGAGTGCGTAGGCGTCGAAGGTCAGCGCCTGCGAGGGCTCCGGCTCGCGTCCGAGCATGGTGCGGAAGCGCGCCGCGAAGGCTGCCGACGCGGCGTTCTGGTCCGGCGTCCAGAAGAGCAGCGCATGCACGTGGCGACGATGCGCCGGGGAGATGCCGCGGAAGCCGACCGGCGAGAACGAGTCGCTGGTGAGGATGACCAGCGACGGGTCCGCCGCGACGAGCTCGCGCACGGCGCAGAGCGTGAGGTTCTGCGGGAGCACGAGGATCACCGCGTCGGGGCGCGCGCGCGCCAGCAACGCGCGGACGGTGGTGCGCACGACCGCAGCATCCGCGGTGCAGTCGCCGCCCGCGAGCGCGGCCTCGCCGGCGAGCGGCAGCCGGCGGGCGCGGAGCCGGTCGAGCACGCCGCCGCGGATGCCCTCGCCGTAGGGATCCGCGACATTGACCACGGCGAGGCGTCCGCGCCCGAGCGAATCGACCGCCTGGTCCACGAGGAATGCCCCGATCTCGTCGTTGGGCGGCGAGAGGAGGAACACCGGTCCGCCGAGGCGGCGCAGCTCCTCGGCGGTCGCGGTCGGCACGACGAGCGGGACGTTGGCGGCGCGGTAGATCGGGGCGGCCAGCAACGTTCCCTTGGAGCCCGCGTGGCCGACGACCGCGATGACCGACGGATCGTCGGCGAAGATGCGCGCCTGCGCCGCCTCGCTCAGCATCCGGGCCGGGTCGCCCGACCGCCACGCCTTGATGTCGAGCACCGGCCCGGCGGAGTCGAGCATCGCATGCACGACGCTCAGCAGGTTCCGGTCATTGAACGCCCGCGGCACGCCGTCGCCGATGGCGACCGCGTCGGGCCCCACGCCGCGACAGGCGGGAGCGATCAGGAGCGAGGCGAGAACGAGCGGGCGGTAGGCGCGCATCGAGGGGATGGGGCTCCGTGCAAGATGCCCCGGGGCCGCCGCCCCCGCCACGCCGAACGCCGTTCAACTCCATGCGGGGAATGCCGACACTCCCTTCCATGGACACCCAGGTCGCCCGACAGCCGATCTTCAACACGCTCGGCTCCGTCGTGGGGTACGAGCTGCTGTATCGCGAGTCCGCCACCGCCGACCGCGCCACCGGCACCGACACCCACACGATGTCGGCCCGCACCATCGTGTCCGCCCTCATCGACATCGGGCTCCACGAACTCGTCGGGTCCACTCGGGCGTGGATCAACCTGCCCGAGCGGGCCTTGCTGGACGACAGTTGGTCCCTCCTGGACCGGTCGACCTGCGTCATCGAGATCCTGGAGACGGTCCCGGTCACCGAGGAGACGACCGCCGCGATCCAGCGGCTGGTGCGCGCCGGCTACCAGGTGGCGCTCGACGACTACGAGGACGCGCCCCATCTCGCGCCGTTCCTCGACGTGGCGAACGTGGTGAAGATCGACGTGCTCGGGAAGGACCCGGAGACCTTCGGCGCCGAGGTCGCGAAGTACAAGGCCCGCGGCATCCCCGTGCTCGCCGAACGCGTCGAGGACCAGAAGGCCTACCTCGCGTGCCGCGCGGCCGGCTTCGATTTCTTCCAGGGCTACTACTTCGCGCGCCCCGAGACGGTGCAGGGGCGGCGGCTCGCGCCGCAGGTCGCGACGCTCGCCGAGGCGCTCAACCGCCTCGGCGAGGAGGAGTTCAACCTCCGCGACCTCGAACGCACCTTCTCCGCCGACCCCACGCTCACGCTCAAGCTGCTGCGCATCGCGAACTCCGCGGCCACGGGCGGCGCGCGCGTGGACAGCGTGCGCGCGGCGATCGCACTCGTGGGCCGGGCGGCGCTGCGCCGGTGGGTCGCCGTGCTGCTCGCGGCGAGCGGTCCGCAGGCCAGCGGCGAGGATGTGGAGCGCTTCCGGGTGGCGCTCGAGCGCGCCCGTTTCGCCGAGCTGGTGGCCGAGGCGACCGACCGCCGGCGGGCGCCCTCCGCGTTCTTCGCCGGCCTCCTCTCGCTGCTCGACGCCGTGCTCGGCGTGCCGATGGACGAGATCATCGCCATGGTCTCGGTCACCGACGAGGTGCAGCTGGCGCTCCTCGACCGGCTCGGGCCGCTCGCGCCGCCGATCCTGATCGCCGAGGCCTCCGAACTCGCGCTCTGGGAGTCGGCCGCGAAGCAGGCCGAGGAGATCGGCCTCTCGACGGAGAAGCTCGGCCAGATCGGCATCGAGGCGGCGCGCTGGGCGCGCAGCATCCGGTCCGCGATCTGACGCGCGCGCGGCGCGGCTAGAACCAGGTCCCGAAGCGGATCAGCGCCTGGCGCCGGTCCTGATTGTTCACGCCCTGCTCGATGCGGATCGGGCCGAACGGCGTGTCGAGGTCCACACCGACGCGGGCGCCGGCCAGCACCGTGCCGTCGAGCGCCCCCGGCCCCTGGAAGTAGCCACCTTGGCCGGTCACGCCCACCATCGGCTCGAAGCGCCCATGCAGTTGGCGCCAGAGCGGCCAGCGCACCAGCAGTGAACCGAAGAGCTCGTGGTCGCCCCGCTGCTCGAGCATCCGGAGACCGGCGAACCCGTCGAGACCGCCGAGGGTGAAGGTCTGGTGCAGCGGCAGGCGGCGGCCCCATCCGGCCCGGAGTCGCGGGCGCACGTCGGCCCGTCCGACGCGGAAGGTGCGCGCGAGGTCGGCCGAGAGCCGCTGCCACTCCCGGAGCCCCACGGCGTCGACGCTGAAAGTGGGGGCCGGGCTGCCGCGCTCGCGATAGCGCACGGCGTAGCGCACGCCGGCAGTCCCGCGCCGCACGACGGACCTTCCCTCCCAGAAGCGCACATCGGCGCCGAGCTCGTACGACCAGCCGGGGTCGTAGAGCGGGCGCAGCCCGATGGCCAGCGCCGCCTCGCGGATCCCGACGCTCGGCAGTTCGGTGGCGCCCTGCCAGAGCCGCACGTTCTCGGTGGCGGCCGTGAGGGCCCCCCCCACCGGGAGGTACCGGCCACCGATGCGCGCGCGGCGGCGCACGGCGACAGTGAGGTCGGAGCGATAGACGCCCGCGGTGAGCAGGGCGCTCATCTCCAGGTCGCGGCCGGTGAAGGCGCGGTCCGCGGCCGCGAGCCAGACGCGACCCGACATCGTCTGGTCGAAGGCGACGCCGATCCCGAAGCTGCGCGTCGGGGCCGCCTCCACCTGCACGTCGAAGTCGGGGCGTTCTGCGGCACCCGACGGCCCGAGCCAGATGCCTCGGTAGCGCTCCTGGGAGGCGAGGCGCGCGAGGCCCTCGCTGACCGCCTGCGCGTCGAGGGCCCCGCGTGCCGCGAGCGTGAGCTCCCGCTGCACGAGGTCGAGGCCCTGCACGCCGGGCGGCCCGATGCGCACCCGGCCCACGGCGACCGGCGGGTATGGCCGGGACCGGCCGGTCGCGAGCGGCCGCACGCACGCCGCCTGCGTGAGCGCGGCCACGGCGGTCCGGCGGCCGACCCGCGCGAGCGAGTCGAGCATCACCGGCCGGAAGTCGAGCATGCCGTACGCGGCGGTGGGCTGCGCGATCACCACGTCGCCCGGCCGCGCGTCGAGGGGGTCCTGCACCCACAGGAACTCGAACAACTGCGTGGAGACCGTCAGCGGGTCGTCGAATGCCGCGGGATCCGGCTTGGGCGAGGCGATGGTGGAGACGATCACCCGTTCGGCGCCGAGCGCGCGCGCGACGCCCACCGGCACGTTCGATGAGAGCCCGCCGTCCACCAGCGTGCGGCCCTCGAGCACGACGGGGCGGAGGAGGAGCGGGATGGACATCGACGCGCGTAGCGCGCGGGCGAGGTCCCCGCCGCCGATCGGCACCACCTGCCGCGAGTCGAGGTCCGTGGCGACGGCGCGGAACGGGATCGGGAGCCGGTCGAAGTCGCCGCGGGCGGTGACGTTCGCGCGCAGCGCGAGGCGCGACAGCGCGGCGCTCACTTCCATCTCGCGGACGGCGCCCGTCTGCAGGACCCAGTGCGTGGGCTCCTCCTCCCAGACGAGGATGGGCTCGAGCGCCCCCAACGAGGCGGAGACCGTCGGCTCGTAGTTGCGCACCAGCTCATCCAGCCCCACGGCCCGCAGCCGCGCGAGCACCGTCGCGCCGTCGTCACCCCCGGCGTAGAGGGCGCCGACGATCGCGCCCATGCTCGTGCCGACGATGAGGTCCGGCACGATCCCGAGCGAGTCGAGCGCCTGCAGCACGCCGATGTGGGTGAGGCCCTTCGCGCCGCCGCCGGCGAGCACCAGCGCGGTGCGTGCGGGCGCGCAGGCCGCCGCCGCCGTGGTCGTGCCGGGTGCCTGCGCGCCGAGCCGCGCGTGGGCGCC
>JAIBBJ010000019.1 GCA_019694735.1 Gemmatimonadaceae bacterium
CGCTCGCGATCGTCAGTGCGGCGGCGGCGTGGCTGGCGTGGCGCGCGGTACGGCAGTGGCGCGCGCGGAAGGACCGGGGACCGGATTGCGCCAACTGCGGGCACTGACCGCGGCGCCGGCGCCGCGTTCGCCGCGCGCCGCGGGCGCCTCGCGCACCGCGCGCACCGCGCGCGCCGTGGGCACCTCGCGCGCGGTCCGCGCGCTCGCCGCGATCGCGCTGCTCGCCCTCGCCGCGTGCGACGGCCATCCCGACGGCTGGCCCGGGATGCGCGGCGGATTCCTCGGCTTCGGCGCCGGGTGCCCGGACCTCACCGGCACCTATCGCCTGCACCCCGCCGCCGACGGGGGCCGTCCCGTCTCGCAGTCGCTCGTGAACCGCGTGACCGATAATGCGCGCCGCTCGCGCTGGCACTGGGAGACGATGACGGTCGCCGGGAACGCCCGGGACTCGCTCGTGCTCACGCTGCGGAGATCACCGGAGATGCAGCTCGCCTACCGCGACAGCATGACGGCGTGGGGCGACGTGGGCGAGTACGAGCGGCGGAAGCTGCTCGATCCCCGGGTGCGCTGGCGCGGGTCCTTCGGCGCCATGGACGACTCGGCCTACGCCGCGAACCTGCGCAAGCTCGCGCTGCGCGGGGAGGAGCGGGAGGTCGTGCGCCACGGGGAGCACTACACCTGCGACGGCGGCTGGCTCGTCGCGGACCGCCTCGTGCACGATCCCGGCCCGGACCGGAACCAGCCGCGCCCGGACACGGTGATCGGCACCGTCGCGCTCGCGGTGGACCGCGAGCGCCACCTCGTCTTCCACGCCGAGTATCCCGAGGACGTCACCTTCTCCCTCTGGTGCGGCGACGGCTGCCGTGGCATCCCGCTCGGCACGTGGACGCAGCACGAGTGGGCGCGGCTCGACTCCACCGCGCCGCCGCCCGTGCTCGTCGAGGAGACGCCGTGGGCCGATCCGTTCCGGCCGGACACCGTGACGGTGGTGTGGGCCGTGGACCCGATGCAGGGCGCCGACGAGATCGCCGCGTTGCTGCGGCCGGCGGTGCGCGGGCCGGTGACGCTGGAGCACGTGGCGCGGGTGCCCGGGCACTACCGCGCGCGGTTCCGGAGCACCGGCGGGAGAGCGGCGTTCCATCCGGTGCTCGATTCGCTGCGGAAGTCCCAGGGCTTCGGCACGCTCACCGTGACCGGCGTCGCCCCTGACGGGGACGGGCACCTGCTCTGGCTCGACGTGTACGTGGCGTCGCGCGCCTCCGCGACCGAGCCGACCGCGATCGAGCGCACGCTGCGGCGGCTGATGCCCCCGGGCGCCACCCTGGGCCGCGTGCGCCGCGATGGCGGCGTCTTCCAGGCGGCGATGACCTTCGCGTCGCGGCAGGCCTACGGGGCGATGCTCGCCGCGCTCCGCCGGGAGCCGTCGTTCCAGCAGTTCGAGGTGCTGCAGGCGGGGCAGGTCGGGGAGCAGGTGACCGTGGTCCTCCAGCTCCGCGAGCGGGTCATCCCGTAGCGACCTCGCCGACGGCGATGTCGCGCCCGCCCTTCCGCACGAGGAACCACCGGCCGCGCACCGCCTCGCCGACGGGCACCCGCTGCGCGTCGGCGGCGAGCTTGGCGCCGTTCACCGACACCGCGCCCTGCTGCACGAGCTTGCGGGCGGCCGACTTGGATTGCGCGAACGCCTGCTCGAGGATCGCGATGACGTCCACCTGGCCGTCCACCGCCGTCACGCGCACCGAGGGCATCTCGGTCGCGAGGGTCGAGAACACCGCGTCGTCGAGCGCGTGCGCGTCGGCCTTCTTGTCGAACACGGTGTCCGACACGCGCTTCGCCACGGCGGCGGCCTCCGCGCCGTGGATCAGCGCCGTCACCTCCCACGCGAGGCGCTTCTGCCCCTCGCGCAGGTGCGGTGCCGCCGCATGCGCGGTCTCGATCGCGAGGATCTCCTCGCGCCCGAGCATCGTGAACGTGCGCAGCAGCCGCCCCACGTCCGCGTCCTCGGCGTTGATCCAGAACTGGTAGAAGCGGTAGGGGCTCGTGCGCGAGGCATCGAGCCAGACCGCGCCCGACTCCGTCTTGCCGAACTTCTTCCCCTGCGCGTTGGTGAGCAGCGGGAAGGTCAGCCCGTGCGCCTCGCCGCGCGCCGCGCGCCGGATGAGCTCCGTGCCGGCCGTGATGTTGCCGAACTGGTCGCTGCCGCCGAGCTGCAGCGTCACGCCGTCCGACTGGTGCATCCGCAGGAAGTCGTACGCCTGCAGCAGCATGTAGCTGAACTCGGTGAACGAGATCCCGCCCTCGAGGCGCGACTTCACCGAGTCCTTCTGCATCATCCAGTTGATGGTGAAGTGCTTGCCGGTGTCGCGCAGGAACTCGATCAGCGGCAGCGGCCCGAGCCAGTCGAGGTTGTTCTTGAAGATGACGCGCCCCGCCGCCGCGCCGTCGCCGAGGGCGTTGGCCATGACGCGGCGGATCTGCGCCTCGATGAGCGCGGCGTTGGCGCGGATCTCGGCCGCATCGCGGATCGGCCGCTCCTCGCTCTTCCCGCTCGGGTCCCCGATCATCGCCGTCCCGCCGCCGACGAGCGCGACGGCCACATGGCCCGCGTGCGCGAGGCGCACCAGCCCCATGATCGAGACGAGGTTCCCCACGTGCAGCGACTCGGCCGTCGGGTCGAAGCCGCAGTACCCCTTCACGGGTCCCTTGGCGAGCGCCTCGGCGCAGCCCTCGGTGGTCTGGAAGAGCAGGCCGCGCCACTCGAGCTCCTCGAGGAGCGGCAGGGATCCGGGGTCGGGAACGATCGGCATCCCCGAAAGGTACGGGAGGCGTGTGCGTTGCCCCACCCCCCTCGGGGGCCTAGCTTCCGCCCATCGCGATGAAGCGCAAACTCCTCATCCTCGCCGCGGCCTGCGTCGGTCTCGGCGTCCTCGGCACCGGCCTCTTCGCCGCCTACTGGACCTGGTTCCTCTGCGCCGGGGACGCCTGCCCGTCGGTCGAGCAGTTCGACGAGTACACGCCGGCCCAGCCGGCCCGCCTCTACGCCGCCGACGGCCGCTTCATCGCCGAGGTCGGCCTCGAGCGCCGCTCCGTCGTCCGCCTCGAGCAGGTGCCGCAGCACGTCCGCGACGCGTTCGTCATCACCGAGGACAAGCGCTTCTTCCGCCATCACGGCGTGGACTACATCCGCGTCCTCGGCTCGATCAAGGCGAACATCCTCGCCGGCGGCCTCTCGGAGGGGTTCTCGACCCTCACGATGCAGCTCGCGCGGAACATCTTCCCGGAGCAGCTGCCGTCGCGCAGCAAGGCGCGCAACGCGCTGCAGAACATCCTCCGCAAGTTCCGCGAGGCCAAGGTCGCGATCGCGCTCGAGCGCCGGTACTCCAAGGAGCGGATCCTCGAGCTCTACCTCAACCAGATCCCGTTCGGCTCCGGCGCCTACGGCGTCGAGTCGGCCGCGCAGCGCTACTTCGGGCGGCCGATCAACGAGCTCACGGTCGCGGAGGGGGCGATGCTCGCCGCGCTCCCCAAGGCGCCGAGCCGCTACAACCCGCGCCGGTTCCCGGACCGCGCGATCCAGCGCCGCAACACGGTGCTCGAGCTGATGCGCCGCGAGGGCGCGCTCTCCGACGCCGATGCGTCGGTGGCGAAGGCGTACCCGCTCCGCCTCAACCGCCCCACCCGCGGCGGCACCGGCGAGATCGCGCCCTACTTCGTCGAGTGGGTGCGCGCCGAGCTCGTGGAGCGCTTCGGCAAGCGGGCGTACGAGCAGGGGCTGCGCGTGATGACCTCGCTCGACCTCGACATGCAGGGTGCGGCCGAGCGCGCGATGGAGCGGCAGCTGCGCGCGGTGGAGGCCGGCACCTACGGGCCCTACCCGCACGAGAGCTACGAGGCGTACCTCGCCAAGGCCGCGTCGGGCACGGCCGACGGGACGGGCGCGACCTCGCCCTACCTGCAGGGCTCCTTCGTCGCGATCGACCCGCGCACCGGCGCGGTGCGCGCGCTCGTCGGCGGGCGCGACTTCGACGACAGCAAGTTCGACCGCGCCACCCGCGCGCTCCGCCAGCCGGGCTCGACCTTCAAGCCGATCGTGTATGCCACGGCGATCCAGACCGGCCGCCCGCCGAGCTACTTCCTCGACGACGACCCGATCGAGGTCCCGCAGCTCGACGGCTCGCTCTGGTCGCCGCAGAACTACGACGGGAAGTTCCTCGGCCGCGTGACGATGCGGCAGGCACTCTACCAGTCGCGCAACCTCCCCGCGATCCGCCTCACCATGGAGCTCGGCGAGGGCGGCGTCGTCGAGATGGCGAAGCACTTCGGCCTCACCACGCGCGTCCCGCCCTTCCCGTCCATCGCGCTCGGCTCGGCCGAGGTCTATCCGCTCGAGATGGTCGCGTCGTACGCGACCTTCGCGAACCTCGGCTGGCGCGTCCCGCCGACGCCGATCCTCCGCGTCGAGACCCTCGACGGCCGCCTCCTCTACTCGGCGCAGCCCGAGCGCGTCCAGGTGCTCGGCCGCGAGGAGGCGTGGATCATGGTGGACATGATGAAGGACGTGCTCACGCGCGGCTCGGGCACCCGCGTCCGCTCGAGCGGCTTCACGCTGCCGGCCGCGGGCAAGACGGGCACGACCAACGAGTACACCGACGTCTGGTTCATCGGCTACACGACCGACCTCGTGGCGGGCGTGTGGATGGGCTTCGACCAGCCGAAGCGGATCAAGGACAACGCGCAGGGCGGCCAGCTCGCCGCGCCGGCGTGGGCCGCGTTCATGCGCGAGGTCTACGAGCGGAAGCCCGCGCCCCCCGACTGGCCGCGGCCGTTCGGCATCGTCTCGATGGCGATCGACCCCGTCACCGGCCTGCGCGCGGGTCCGGCCTGCATGAGCGACTCGGTGCGCGTGGAGTACTTCCTCCCCGGGACCGAGCCGCAGGGCGAGTGCACCCGCACGCCGTGAGCGGCCCCGTCCGCTGGCACGCGCGCTGGGTCCTCCCCATCGCCGGGCCGCCGATCGCGGACGGCACGGTGGTCACCGCGGGCGACCGGATCCTCTGGGTGGGGCCACGCGCCGAGGCGCCGCACGGCGCGCCCGGTGGGGACGCCCGCGACGAGGACCTCGGCGACGCGATCCTCACGCCCGGGCTCGTCAACGCGCATACGCACCTCGACCTCACGCTGATGCGCGGCGGGCTCGAGGACCTCGACTTCTTCGCCTGGATCCGCACCCTCACCCGGGCCAAGCGCCAGCTGCTCACCGCCGCGGACTTCCGCGACTCGGCGCTGCTCGGCGTGGCCGAGGGGCTCGCGGCCGGCATCACGACGTTCGGGGACACGGCGGACAACGACGCGCCGTTCGAGGCGCTGCGCGCGCTCGGGGCGCGCGGGATCGCCTTCCGCGAGGTCTTCGGCCCGGACCCGGCGGAATGCGACCGGTCCATGGCCGACCTCGCGGCCGCGGTGGAGGCGCGGCGCGCGCACGCGACGCCGCTCGTCCGCGTGGGCGTCTCGCCGCACGCGCCCTACTCGGTGTCGGACGCGCTGTTCGCGGCGGTCGCCGCGTACGCCGCGCGCGAAGGGCTGCCGGTGGCGGTACACGCGGCGGAGAGCGCGGCCGAGGACGATCTCGTGCAGCGCGGCACGGGCCCGTTCGCGGACTTCCTGCGTGCGCGCGGCATCGCCGTCGAGGCGCGGGCGGCGGGCCCGATCGCGCTGCTCGAGGCCGCCGGGCTGCTGCGCGCGGGGACGCTGCTCATCCACTGTGTGCGCGCGAGCGGCGCCGACGTGCAGCGCGTCGTGGCGGCGGGATGCGGGGTCGCGCACTGCCCCGCGTCCAACGCGAAGCTCGGGCACGGGACCGCGCCGCTGGCGGCGTTCCTCGCGGCGGGCGCGCGCGTGGGGCTCGGCTCGGACTCGATGGCGTCGAACGATGCGATGGACCTGCTCGCCGAGGCACGGCTCGCGGTGTTCGCGCAGCGCGCGGCGGCCGGGCGCGCGGACCTCCTGCCGGCGGCGGAGGCGCTCGCGCTCGCCACGCGCGGCGGCGCGCGCGCGCTGGGACTGGAGGCGGAGGTCGGGACGCTGGAGCCCGGGAAGCAGGCCGACCTCGTCGCGTGGCGTGCGACGGCGACCGGCGGACCGGTGGGGCATCCGGCGGCCGCGCTCGTCTTCGCGGGCGCGGGGATGCGCGCGCACCGCGTGCTCGTGGCGGGCGTCGAGCGGGCGCGTGACGGCGTGGTGGCGGGGCTCGATCCCGCGGTCCCGGGACGCGTCCGTGACGCGGCGCGGCGGATGGCCGAGTGGCGGGGGCAACGCACCGCCGGTTAAGTTCCGGGGTCTTTCTCCCACCCAGAGGAGGAGCACGTGTCGGTCGGCTGTCTCGCGCTGAACTCGTCGTTCGAGCCGCTCACGATGGTCCCGCTCAAGCGGGCCCTTCGGCTGGTGATCGATGGCAAGGCCGAGATCGTGGAGGCGGACCGGGATCGCACGGTGCGGTCGGAGCATCTCGCGCTCCCGCGCCCGGCGGTCATCCGCCTCCGCAAGTTCGTGCACGTGCCGCGGCGCTTCCGCCGTCAGGTGACCAACACGTTCCTGTTCGCGCGCGACGCCTACCGGTGCCAGTACTGCGGGCGGCACGGGTGGGAGCTGCGGCCGCGCGAGTCGCTCACGCGCGACCACGTGGTGCCGCTCTCGCGGGGCGGGCTCAACACGTGGACCAACGTGGTGACCGCGTGCTCCAGCTGCAACACGCGCAAGGCGGACCACCTGGTGAGCGAGCTGGGGATGCACCTGCTCCACCAGCCGGTGGAGCCGCACTTCGTGCACCTCTCGTGGGCGGTCCGGCGGCTCACGCCGACGCAGGCGCGCTACATCAAGCTCTTCTACGGGCCCGAGGTGGTGCGGCAGCTCGAGGCGATGGAGCGCCGCAACGGCGGGGTGCTCCCGCCGGAGGCGCAGGTGCTCACGGGGTGAGGGCGGCGACGGGTCGCGTGCGCACGGCACGCAGGACGTCGGGTCACGCCGGCCGCGGGTCCTCGAGCCCGTAGTCGGCGATCTTCTTGTAGAGCGTGGTGCGCGTGATGCCGAGGAGGCGCGCCGCCTCCGAGCGGTTGCCGCCGGTGCGGCGGAGGATCATCGCGATGTGCGCGCGCTCGACCGCCTCGAGCGTGAGGTCCTCGGCGCCGGTCGGCTCGGGGGTGCCGAGGCCGTGGCGCTCCATCGCGCCGCGCAGGTGCTGGGGGGCGATCGCCTCCGCGTCCACGGCGCGCGCGAACGCGTCCTCGAGGACCAGGCGCAGCTGGTGCGCGTTGCCGGGCCAGTCGGCGGCGACGAGGAGCTGCATCGCCGCGTCGGTGACGCCGAACGGCCCTTCGGCGATCTCGACGCGCTGGCGGTGGACGATGCGCTTGGCGAGGGCCGCGATCGCGTCGGGGCCGCGGTCGCGGAGCGCGGGCAGCATCAGCGGCACGACGCCGAGGTGCTGGTGCACCTCGGGGCGGAGCCGGCCGGCGCGGACCTCCTCGCCGAGGTCGCGCGTGGTCGAGGCGATCACGCGGACGTGCGACGGCACCCAGCTGTGCCGCGCGCGCACGCGCTCGTCGAGCAGCGCGAGCAGCAGCGACTGCGTGCTCGGGGCGAGCACCTCGATGTCGGACAGGAAGAGCGTGCCGCCGCCCGCCTTCGCGAGGATGCCGCTGCCGGCGGACGCGCCGGCCTCGAGGCTCACCGCGGAGAGGAGCGCGCGCTCCACCTCGGTGGCGCTCCGGGCGCCGCAGGCGACCGTCGCGAAGGGCTTCGCGGCGAGCGGCGAGCCCTGGTGCAGCAGCTGCGCGACCGCGCCCTTGCCGGTGCCGCGCTCGCCGATGATGAGCACGGGGGAGGTGCTGCGCTGCAGCGCGTCCACGGTGCGGCGCACGCGGCGCATCGCGGCCGAGTCGTCGAGGAGGCCGTACGGGTCGCGCACCTCGATGTCGGCGAGGCGCTTGGACCGCATCAGCAGCGTGCGCGCGAGGCCGCGGTCGATCGCCGCCGAGAGGACGTCGAGGTCCACCGGCTTGGTGAGCACGTCCTCGGCGCCGGCGCGCAGCGCGCGCACCGTCTGCGCGGTCTCGATCGCGCCGGTGAGCAGCACGATGGTGAGCGAGCGGTCGAGCTGCAGCAGCTGCTCGAGCAGCTCGAGGCCGGAGCCGTCGGGCATCACGACGTCGAGGACGATGGCATCCACGCCGCCCGCCGTGACGCGCTCGAGCGCGGCGGCGGTGGTCGTCGCCTCGCTGACCTCGTAGCCGCGGGCGACGAGCTGCCCGCCGACGACCCGGACGATCACCGGTTCGTCGTCCACGACGAGCACGCGCCCCCGGCCTGCCGGCAGGGCGAGGAGGCCTGGATTCGAGACGCGCGGAGTCAGGGGAGTCGGGAGGCGGAGGTCAGGACCCCGCGTCCGGACCGGACGCGGGAGCGTCGGGGCGCGAGGATCCAGGGGCCAGCCGCGCACGCACGGCCCGCTCCAGCTCGTCGCCCGAGAAGGGCTTGGCGAGCACCGGCACGCCCTCGTCGCCGAGGCCGCGCACATGCGGATCCTCGTGGAACCCGCTCATCAGTATGATCGGCAGGTCGGGGAAATTCCTGCGCACCGAGGCCGCGAGCTCCCCGCCGCTCATCCCCGGCATCAGCACGTCCGTGAGCACCAAGCGCACCTCCGCCCCGTGGGTCGCGAGGAGGGCGAGCGCCTCGGCCGCCCCGGGGGCGTCCAGCGTCTCGAATCCCCGCCGCCGAAGAATGCGACAGGTCACCTCCCGCAGCGAGGGGTCGTCCTCGACGACCAGCAGCAGGGGGCGGCCGTCGGGGCTCACGCGAGCGCCGGTTCCAGGGGGAGCACGAGGGTGGCCCGGGTCCCGGGGTGGCCCGCCGCGAGCGTGAACAGCCCGCGGACCTGCAGCGCCAGCGACTCCACGAGGCGGAGGCCGAGCGTGCCGCCGGGCGCGCCGGAGGCCTCGCCGGGGCCCACGCCGTCGTCCCGCACCTCGAGCTCCACCGACGGCGTGCCCGGCACACGCCGCAGCGCCACGTGCACCTCGCCCGCGCGCCCGGCCGGGAAGGCGTGGCGCAGCGCGTTCGTGACGAGCTCGTTGATGATCAGCCCGCAGGGCACCGCCGCCTCGATGCGGATCGCCACGCGCTCGATGCGCGTCGTCACCCGCACCGGCTGTCCCGGCAGCCGGTGGCTGCGCTCGAGCTCGCGGCAGAGCGCGCCCGCGTACTCGTCGAACGGGACGGCGGCGAGGTTGCCCGTGCGGTACAGCGTCTCGTGCACCATCGCCATCGAGCGGATCCGGTCCTGCCCCTGCGTCAGCGTGGCGATCGTCGCGGGATCCGACGTGCGCGTCGTCTGCATGTATAGCAGGCTCGCGACCACGCTGAGGTTGTTCTTCACGCGGTGGTGGATCTCCTGCAGCAGGAGCTCCTTCTCGCGCAGCGCCTCGCGCAGCCGGTCGCCGACCGGGTCGGCCTCGCGCACGAGGCAGAGGGTCGCGGTGCCGTCGTCGGCCGCGATGGGGCGAAGTGTCAGGGTGATGGGCCGGGCGTCTCCATCGGCGCCGATCGCTTCGGCGGTGAGCTCAGCCCCGCTCCCGGGTCGACCCGCGCCCAGCCCGCCGCGGATGAGGTGACCGATCGTGCGTTCCGCCAACCGGTCCCGCTCCAGTCCGAAGAACCGCTCGGCCTCGCGGTTCGCGAGGCGCAGACGCCCATCGGACCCGACCACGAGCAGGGCGTCGGGAAAGGACTCGACGATGCTCTCGGTGAGATTCACGCCCCGAATATCAGGGTGCCCGCCTGTGCCCACTCACGTTGTTCAGTTTCTGGACGAAGCTAGGGGTGTCGGTCCCTCGCGCCGAGACGGCGAAGTGGACCCTTCGGCATCTCTCCAACGGGCGCGGCGCGCCATCCCATTCCCATGCTCGAGCGCTATCGCATCGGCACCAAGCTCACCGGCGGCTTCATCGTCGTCGCCGCGATGGTCATCCTGGTCGGCCTCACCGGCATCTACTCCATGCGCCGGCTGCACGCGGCGGCGGACGAGATCGGCAGCGGCGCGATGCCCGCGCAGCGCGCGCTCTCGCGCGTCGAGGTCGGGCTGCAGGGGATGCGGCGCAGCGAGCTCGCGCTGCTCTCCTCCAAGGCGAGCGCCGACGAGATCGCCTACCAGGCGAACCTCGAGGACCTCGACCGCGCGTTGAAGGAGGACCTCGACGCCGGCATCGGCAGCTACGAGCCGCTCGCGCGCGACGCGGTGGAGGACTCGCTCTGGCACGCGGCGCAGGCGGGGATCGAGACCTACCGGTCGCACGTGGACTCGGTGCGCCGCCTCCTCGACCGCA
>JAIBBJ010000028.1 GCA_019694735.1 Gemmatimonadaceae bacterium
CCCCGCGCCGCCGCCGGCTCGGCGTCATCGGCAGCTTCGTCTGGGACGTCATCCACGGGCGCGACGTGCGGCAGGCCCCGGTCTCGGAGTGGGGCGGCATCACCTACGCCCTGTCGGCGTGCGACGCGGCGCTGCCGGATGACTGGGCGCTCGTGCCGCTCGCGAAGGTCGGCCGGGACCGCATCGTCGAGGCCCGGCGCTTCGTCCGCTCGCTGCGGCACGCCGCGCCCGATGCCGAGCCGATCGAGGTGCCGCAGCCCAACAACCAGGTGACGCTCCGCTACCACTCGGACGAGCGGCGCACCGAGGTGCTCTCGGGCGGCGTGCCGCCGTGGACGTGGGCCGGGCTGCAGCCGCTGCTGCGCGACCTCGACGCGCTGTACATCAACCTCATCAGCGGCTTCGAGCTCGACCTCGCGACGGCGCAGCTCGTGCGGCAGCACTTCAAGGGCCCCATCTACTGCGACCTGCACTCGCTCGTGCTGGCGGTGGAGCCGGGCGGCCTCCGCACCTACCGGCCGCTGCCCGAGGTCGCGGCGTGGTGCGGCTGCTTCGACGTGCTGCAGGTGAACGAGGACGAGCTCGCGATGCTCGCGCCCGACGGGCTCGCGCTGGCGGCGACGGCGATGGGGGCCGGCGTGCGCAACCTGCTCGTGACCTTGGGCAAGCGTGGGGTCGTCTATTTCGCGGAGCCGGGCTTCACCGCGCTCGCGGACCTGCGCACGACCCCGCGTCCGGGCGCGGGGCCGCTGCGCACCGCGCGCGTGCCCGCGGCGCCGGCGGCCGTGGAGGGGCCGGGCGATCCCACCGGCTGCGGCGACGTGTGGGGCGCGACCTATTTCTCGCGCCTCCTCGCGGGTGATATTATGGAGGTCGCGTTGCGCCGGGCGCTCGAGGCGGCGGCGCGGAACGTCGCGCATCGGGGGGCCACCGGGCTCGCCCACCATCTCCGGGGAGAACTGCACACGCCGTGACCGCCGTCATCACCGTCCCCGCCTCGCTCGACGAGCAGAGCTTCGAGTCGGTCATCGAGGCGCTCGCCGCGATCCCCGCGGACGCCAAGGTGCTCGTGGACGCGCGCCACTGCCGCTTCGCGACCCCCTACGGCCTCACGGCGCTGCTCTGCCTCGCGCAGTCTCGCGAGGCGAAGCCCGACTTCGCGCCGCCCGACGACCCCGACGTCGCGAGCTACTGGAGCCGCTCGGCGTTCTTCCGCTACGCGGAGGAGCTGTACACGATGCGCGGCACGGTGCCCAAGCCGCGCGCCGCCGGCGACTCCGACGTGCTCCTCGAGGTGACGCCGGTCGCACGGAACGAGGACGTCCACGCCATCGTCGGGCGGATCCAGGAGAAGGCGACGCAGATCCTCGTGCAGAAGCTCGACCTCGACCCGCGCGCGACGATGAGCTTCGTGATGACGCTCTCCGAGGCGGCCTCCAACATCATCGAGCACGCCGGGCGCGGCGGCTGGGTGATGGTGCAGCGGTACAACTGGGCCAAGCGCCGCGTCGGGCGCGATGTGGTGCAGATCGCGGTGAACGACGCCGGCGTCGGCTTCCGCAAGTCGCTCGAGTCGAGCCGCGCGCGCGCCCTCGCCGACCGCTGGGACGACGGCGCCGCGCTCGAGAGCGCGGTGATCAACGGCGTGAGCCGGCTGCAGGACCCCGGGCGCGGGCAGGGCCTGAAGGGGATCCGCGGCTTCGTGCACCGGTTCGACGGCAAGCTCACCGTCCGCTCCGGCACCTCGCGCATCGCCCCCGTGCTCCCCGACTGGGACGAGGACCAGGCGCGCCTCGACGGCCTCCCGCCGTTCCCCGGCGCCCAGCTGCAGGTGATCATCCCCAAGCGGGTCGCGCGGCCGTGACCCACATCGACCTGCACTCGGCCCTCGCGGCCGCCGACGCCGCGCCGTACCACGACCTCGTCACGCGCCAGACCGGCGCGCGCGTGCGGCACGTGGTGGAGCAGCAGCTGGCCGGCCTCGCCGACGGCTCCGTCGCCTTCCTCGACTTCACGCACATCGGCGTGCTCGACCGCTCCTGCGCCGACGAGTTCGTCGCGAAACTCATGCTCCCCCTCACGCGGGCCGACGCCCCGCGCGACGGCTACGTGGTGCTCCGCGGCGTGAACGACGGCCACCTCGACGCGATCGAGCAGGTCCTGCTCGCCCACGGCCTCGCCCTCGTGGTCCAGTGCGGCGACGGCGCGGCGCGGCTGGTCGGCGCGGTGACCGAGGTCGAGCGCCTCCTGTGGGAACGCGTGATGGTCACCGGCGGCGCCGCCGCCGAGCACCTCGAGGCCGACGTCGGCCTCCCGCCGGACGAGGCCTCGCGGCTCCTCGAGTCGCTCGCCCGCCGCCGCCTCCTCCGCCGCGACCACGACCGCTTCTGCCCGCTGGGACGCGTCGCCTGATGAGCCGTGCCTTCCTGCCCCTCCAGGTCGTCGGGTTCGTGGCGACGCGGAAGGGCGATGCCGAGCGCGGCCCGCAGGTGCGGGTCCGGCCCGACGACGCCCGGATGCGCCTCGTCGACGACGGCGAGCTGGTGTGGGTCTACGGGCCCCGCCGCCACGAACTGGCCCCGGTGGTGTACGACGAGGCGCTGCCCAAGGGCGGCGTGGTCGTGCGCGACCTGCTCGGCGTCGCCGTCACCGAGATCGTGCGCCTCGTGAAGATGGACGTCGAGCACCGCCCCGTGCTCACCAAGAATCTCGCCTGAGGTCCCCCTCGTGTCCCGCGCGAAGAACCGGAAGGGCCCCGCCCTCGCCACGCTGACCATCCACGGTGCCCGCGACGCCCACCGCCCGGGCGACCCGGTCGTCGAGCCGCTCGTCCAGTCGGTGAACCACCTGCAGGCCCTCGGGACCGGCGACGGGCTCAAGTACACGCGCTACGGCAACACCCCCAACGCCGAGCGCCTCCAGAAGCGCCTCGCGCTGCTCGAGGGCGCCGAGGCCTCGCTGGTGCTCTCCAGCGGCATGGGCGCGACCGCCTGCGCCCTCCTCGCCCTGCTCCGCCCCGGCGACCACCTCCTCTCGTCGCAGTACATCTACGGCGGCACGCACCGGCTCTTCCTCGAGGAGTTCGCGGCGATGGGGATCGAGGTCACCCTCGTCGATCCCTTCGAGCCGCGGTCGTTCCGCAAGCGCATGCGCAAGGAGACCCGCGCGGTCTTCGTCGAGTCGCCGGTCAACCCGACCTGCCGCGTGATCGACCTCCGCCCGATCAGCTACCTCACCAAGACCGAGGGGCTCGCGCTCGTCGTCGACTCCACCTTCGCGTCGCCGGTGAACTTCCGCCCGATCGAGCACGGCGCCGACGTCGTCATCCACTCGGCCACGAAGTACCTCAACGGCCACCACGACGTGCTGGCCGGCGTCGTCGCGGGGACGCAGGCGTATATCGACGAGGTGCTCCAGAAGGAGATGCTCTGGGGCCAGACCCCGGACCCGTTCGCCCTCTGGCTGCTCGAGCGCGGCCTGAAGACGCTCGCCGTCCGCGTCGAGCGCGCGAATGCGACCGCGATGGCGATCGCCGAGTGGGCCAGCGCGCGGAAGGAGATCAAGCGGGTCCACTACCCTGGCCTCGCGACGCACGAGGACCACGCGGTCGCGAGCGAGATCCTCGACGGCTTCGGCGGCATGCTCGGCCTCGAGCTCGCCGGCGGCGGCAAGGCCGCCGAGCGCTTCCTGCGCCGGCTCCGCCTCGTCACCCACGCCCCGAGCCTCGGCGGCGTGGACACCCTCGTCAGCGAGCCGCGCTACACCTCGCACGCGAAGATGACCAGCGCCGAGCGCGCCCGGATCGGCATCCCCGACGGCTTCCTGCGCATCAGCACCGGCCTCGAGGACCTCGACGACCTCCTCGCCGACCTCGAGCAGGCCCTGAAGTAGATGATCCGCTTCACCCACGTCACGAAGCGCTATCCCAAGGGCGGCCCCGCGATCGACGACGTCTCGTTCCACGTGAACCGGGGCGAGTTCGTCTTCCTCACCGGCCCGTCCGGCGCCGGCAAGAGCACCATCCTCAAGATGGTGTACGTCGAGGAACGGCCGAGCGCCGGCGAGGTGAAGGTCGCCGGGTTCTCGTCGGCGGCGATGGGGGCCGGCACGGTCTCGAAGCTGCGGCGCCGGCTCGGCGTCGTCTTCCAGGACTTCCGGCTTCTCGAGGACCGCACCGCGGAGCAGAACGTCGCCTTCGCGCTCGAGGTCATCGGCACGCCGGAGTCGGCCGTCGCGCCCAAGGTCGCCCGTGTCCTCACGCAGGTCGGGCTCGCCGGCAAGAGCACCGCGTTCCCGCACGAGCTCTCCGGCGGCGAGCAGCAGCGGGTCGCCATCGCGCGCGCGCTCGTGAACGACCCGCTCGTGCTCCTCGCCGACGAGCCCACCGGCAACCTCGACGAGCGCGCGACGCGCGGCGTCTTCCAGCTGCTGCGCGAGATCAACGCCACCGGCACCGCCGTGATGATGGCGACCCACGACCTCTCGCTCGTGAAGGCGCACCGCTACCGCACCCTCGAGATGCACCGCGGCAAGCTCGTCTTCGACTCGGGGGCCGAGTTCCCCGCCTCGGCCGACGAGTTCGACACCGCGGTCCCCGGCCCCGCGCCCGAACCGGCCCTGCAGGGCCGGCTCCCGCTCGCCGACGCCGAGCGACCCGCCGACGCCCCCGACGCCGCGCCCGCGGACGGCGCCGCGGAGGCCCCGTGAACCTCGCCGTCCGCGAGGCCCTGCGGGCCTTCCAGCGCGCGCCGATGCTGAGCGCGCTCAGCGTCACCACGATCGCCTTCTCGCTCTTCGCGTTCGGGCTCTTCGGCCTCGTCGCGCTCAACCTCCGCAACGCGCTCCAGCAGGTCGAGGAGCGCGTCGAGGTGCGCGCCTTCATCGCCGAGGGGACGCTCCCCGAGGCGGTCGCCGCCGCCATCGGCGACATCGCCGCCTTCCCCGAGGTGCAGCGCGTCGAGATGGTCAGCGAGGTGCAGGCCCTCGACCGCGCCCGCCGCGAGCTCGGCGAGTTCGAGGACGTCTTCGAGGCCGGCATCCTCCCCGCCTCGCTCGAGATCCGCATCAAGGACGGCTTCCGCGACCCCGAGAGCGTCAAGGCGATCGCCAAGCGGATCGAGAACTACGACTTCATCGACGACATCCGCTACGGCGAGGAATGGGTCGAGAAGCTCTACCGCCTCCGCACGATCGCCAGCGCCGCCGGCGTCTCGCTCGGCATCGTCTTCGCGCTCGTCGCGGTGATCATCATCGGCTCGACCATCCGCATGGCGGTGCTCGCCCGCAGCCGCGAGATCCGCATCATGCGCCTCGTCGGCGCGACCAACGGCTTCATCCGCGCGCCGTTCCTCATCGAGGGGTTCCTCAAGGGGCTCCTCGGCGGCGTCCTCGCGCTGCTGCTCACCTGGGTCACCTACCAGTTCGTCGGCCAGTACGTGGTGCAGGCGACCTACTTCGGCGGCGGCATGGCCGTCCTCGGCGTGCTCGTCGGCGCGCTCATCGGCCTGCTCGGCAGCGCGATCTCGGTCGGCCGCCACCTCCGGCGGGTCTGAGCGTGCGGCGCGGTGTGGCGTCCGGCCGGCGCCCGCGGGGGGCCGCGCCCGTCGCGACGATGGCGCTCGCGGTCCTCGCCGCCCTCGGCACGGCCACGGTGCCGCTCGCCGTGGCCGTGGCCCAGCAGCCCGGCGCGCTCCCGCCCTCGGCGGCGCAGGCCGCGCAGCGGCTCCGCGAGGAGCAGGCCGAGCTCGAGCGGCTCCGCGCCGAGCGGCAGGAGCTCGAGACGCGGATGCGGCGGCTGCAGACCAACGCCCGCGACGTCTCGGCCGAGCGCGCGAACCTCGAGCGTCAGGCGCAGGCCACGTCGCGCGTCGTGCGGTCGCTCGACCAGCAGCTCGGCTCGCTCCTCGCCGAGGTGGAGAACGTCAACCAGAGCCTCGCCCGCACGCAGGACGAGCTCGCCCTCAAGCGGGCGACGCTGCGTCGGCGCGTGGGGGAGATCTACAAGCGCGGGCCGCTGTACACGGTGGAGGCGCTCCTCAGCGCCGAGTCGTTCGGCGCGCTCGTCGCGCGCTACAAGTACCTGCACCTCGTCGCGCAGCGCGACCGCGCGCTCGTGAAGCGCGTCGAGGCGCTCAGCGGCCAGATCAGCGCGCAGCGCTTCCTGCTGGTGCGCCTCCGCACCGACATGGAGGTGAACCGCAAGACGAAGGCCGAGGAGGAGGCGCGGCTCCGGCGGCTCGAGCTCGCCCGCGGCCGCACGCTCGCGCAGATCCAGCAGCAGCAGAAGCAGGCCGAGGACCGGCTCCGGCAGGTCCAGCGCGACGAGCAGCGCCTGGCGGGCGTGATCGCCGCCCTCGAGGACGCGCGCAAGCGCGCCGAGGCGCGGCCCAACGCCGCCCCGGCGACGCGCTCGCTCACCACCGCCGACCTCGGCAAGCTGGATTGGCCGGTGGACGGGACCATCGTGTACCGGTGGGGGCGCCTGATGAATCCCAACAGCGCGACCTCCATCCGGTGGAACGGCGTCGGCATCGGCGCGCCCGCGGGGACGCCGGTGCGCGCGGTCGCGAGCGGCGAGGTGGCGCTCGCCGAGGTGACCGGGACGTACGGGATGATGGTGATCCTGCAGCACGGCGGCGGGTCGTACTCGATCTACGCGTCGCTGCAGGCCGCGAACGTGCGGCGCGGCCAGAAGGTCAACAAGGGCGACGTGATCGGCACCGTCGGCCAGAGCGACCCGGACCTCCCGCCGCGGCTGCACTTCGAGATGCGGGTCAACAACGGGGTCTCGGTGGATCCGCTGGAGTGGCTGCGCCGCCAGCGGTGACCGAGGGGCCCCGCACGGCACTCCGACCGAGGGACGAGCGGTGGCGAAGAAGCGCGTGGTGAGGAAGAAGGCGGCGGCGCGGAAGCCCGTCGCGAAGAAGAAGCCCGTCGCGAAGAAGAAGCCTGTCGCGAGGAAGAAGCCCGTCGCGAAGCAGAAGCCCGCGGCGCGGAAGGCGCCCACCGCCAAGGCGCCCGCGCGCACCATCGCCCCGAGGCCCGCCGCCGTCCTCAGCGCGCCGGTCGCGAAACCGGTCGTCCCCGTCCCCGACCCGCTCGCCCCGCTCGGCGCGCACGTCTCCACCCAGGGCGGCGCCGCCCTCGCACCGGCCCGCGGCGACGACATCGGCGCGACCGGGATCCAGGTCTTCACCAAGGTCCCCAACCAGTGGAAGGAGAAGGACGTGTCGGCCGCGGAGGCCGCCGCGTTCCGCGCGGCGATGGCCGCCAGCGGGCAGCGCTGGGTCACGTCGCACGATTCGTATCTCATCAACCTCGCGTCCCCCGACTCGACGCTCCGCGCCCGGTCGCTCGAGAGCTTCACCCTCGAGCTCCGCCGCTGCAACACGCTCGGGCTCGACGCCCTGGTGAGCCATCCGGGCAACTACCTCGACGACCGCGCCAGCGGCCTCGCGCGGAACGCCGACGCCATCACCGCGGCGCTCGAAGCGGCGCCCGGCCCGACGCGGCTCTGCCTCGAGCTCACCGCCGGCCAGGGCACGGTGCTCGGGTCCACGTTCGAGGAGATGGCCGCGCTGCTCGCGCGCATCCCCGCGGCGCTGCAGCACCGGCTCGGCGTCTGTCTCGACACCTGCCACGTCTTCGCCGCCGGCTACGACCTCGTCGGCGACTACGACGGCGTCTGGGCGCGCTTCGGCGACGTGATCGGCTTCGAACGGCTCGGCGTCCTCCACCTCAACGATTCCGTCGGCGCGTGCGGGTCGCGCAAGGACCGCCACGCGCTCATCGGCGAGGGGCTGCTCGGCCGCGAACCGTTCCGGCGGATCATGACCGACCGGCGGCTCGCCGCGGTGCCGAAGATGCTCGAGACGCCGAAGGGCGACGACGCGGTGTCGAACGACCGGCGGATGCTCACGCTGCTGCGCGGGTTCGCGGCGGCCGGCTGAGCGCGCGCCCCGCCGATGCGACGAGGGGTCGCGGGCCGGTGCGGCCCGCGACCCCTCGTCCGTCCGGCGACCGCCGGCTCAGAACTGGACCTGGTACACCAGCGAGACGTTCCGGCCCGGGTTCGCCGCGAAGAACTTGATGCGGCTCGCCGAGTCGAAGTAGCGGGTGTCGCCGGCGTTGTCCACGCGCAGCGTGAGCCGGTGCAGGATGTTCCCCACCAGCCACTGCGTGCCGGCGCTGAGGTTCACGACGGTGTAGGCCTCGGTGGCGACGTCCACGTCGCCGCCGGTGACGCGGTCCTGCGCGAACGCGTGCCGCACGTCGCCGGAGGCCGACCAGCGCCCCTGCTCCCAGCGGAGCCCGCCGCCGAGGCGCGCCGGCGGCAGGAACGGCAGCGGGCCGCCGCCGGTGAACTCGCCGCGCACCACGTCGCCCATCACGCTCGCCACGAGGCCGGCGGAGAGCTGCGCCTCCAGCGATCCCTCGACGCCGGTGAGCGTCGCGTCGTCCTGCGCGAAGCGGTTGAGCGGCACCAGTTCGCCGTCCACCAGCGTGTCGCCGAGGATGGACGGCGTGACGTAGTTCGCGATGCGGTTCGTGTACGCGGAGGCCTGCGCGACGATGCGCCCGGTGTTGAGGCGCACGATCACCTCGGCCCCCGTGCTCACCTCGGCCTCGAGGTCGGGGTTGCCGACGTCGTAGGTGCCGGCCGCCGCGTGGAACGCGTTGGAGTAGAGCTCCTCGACGGTCGGCGCACGGAAGGCGCGGGCGACCGAGCCGCTGAGCGAGAGCGCATCGGTCGCGGACCAGCTCAGGCCCACCGAGCCCGACCCGTTCCGGAAGTCCACGGTGCGGCCGGCACCGAACTTCGGGTCGCCGGTCTTCGAGGTGATCGTGTAGTCGTCCCAACGGGCGCCGAGCTGGAGGCTCACGTCGCCCTTGTGGCCCGGATGCGCCGCCCCGGTCTCGCGGAGCTGCACCTCCTGGTAGAGGAAGGCGCCGATGCCGCGCGAGTCCGCGGCCGGCGTGAGGGCCTCCTCACCGGTCGCCGCGTACTGCTTGAAGAGCCCCTGCAGGCCCATCGCGCCCTTCATCCGGCCGAACTGCGTGGAGGCCTGCGCATTGAGCGTCTGCGTGCGGAGCTCGAAGTGCGTGCCGATCGCGCCGTCCGACTCGACCTCGTCGTGCGCGTAGTCCTGCGCCGTCCCCTCGACGCGGAGGTACGGGACGGCCGTGCTGTTGAGCTGGAGGCCGCCCCGTCCGCTGAGCCCGAGGCGGCGCCCGTCGATGCGGATCCCCGCCTCCGGGTCCCCTGCCTCGGCCGGGATGCCGTAGTTGAAGTCGTAGCCGCGGACCGCGAGCCCGAGGTTGCCGCGCTCGCCGATGAAGCCGTAGCCGAGCGAGGCGTTGGTGTTGCGCGCGTCGGTGCCGTCGAGCGTGACGTTGCCGCCGGTGCGCAGCGCGCCCATGTCGCGGTAGCCGGCACGGACCGCGAGCGCGCTGCGGCTGCCGAGGCCCATGGAGAGGCCGCCGCTCACGGCGGCGCCGGGCGTGACCGATTCCCCCTGCGAGCCGATGAAGCCCTCGATGTGGGTCGGCACCGAGGTCGGGATGTCGTTCGAGACGACGTTCACCACGCCGCCGAGCGCGTTGTTGCCGTAGAGCAGCGAGGCCGGGCCGCGCACCACCTCGATGCGCTGCGCCGCGAGCGGGTCCACCGAGACCGAGTGGTCGCCCGACGAGCTCGCGAGGTCACCCGCGCGCTCGCCGTCCTGCAGGACGAGGATGCGGTCGCCGGTGAGGCCGCGGATGACCGGCATCGTCGCGGCGGGACCGCCGTAGCGCTGGCTCACGCCGGGCTCCGCCGCGAGCGACGCGGCGACGCTGGAGCTGAGCGAGCGTGCCAGCGCGCGCCCCGAGAGCTCGACCGCCGCCTGGGCGAGGCGCTCGTTCTCCGTGCCGGTCGGCGACGCGGAGACCACGACGGAGGAGAGGCGGAGCGGCGTCGCGACGAGCGTCACGCGGACGGTGAGGTCCGGCCCGTCGGTCGGCACCTTCACCACGAGGTGCCCCGGGGCGTAGCCGATGCTGGTGATGCTGAGGTGGTACTCACCGGCGGGCAGGCCGCGGAGGACGAACGCGCCCTCCGCGTTGGTGGTGGTCGAGCGGGCCACCTCGGCGACGATGACCGTCGCGTTGGGGATCGGCGTGCCAGCGCTGTCCACGACCGTGCCGTGGACGGCGGGCGGGACCGCCGGCGGGACGGCCGGCGGGGCGGCGGCGGCGTGGGCCGCGGCCGGGGCGGACAGGGCGAGGAGCGCCGCGGCGAGCGGGCGCACGAGCGAGCGGATGGACATCGGTCTCACGGGTCGGAGAGCGCACGGCCTCGGTCGCCCGGACCTCCCGGGGTCGGCCGCCGTGCGTCATC
>JAIBBJ010000095.1 GCA_019694735.1 Gemmatimonadaceae bacterium
GGCGATCGCGCAGGGGGACGAGCAGCGCGCCGCCGACGCGTGGGGCGCGGCGCTGCGTATGGACCCGTACTTCCAGACCGCGCACCGCGCGCTCGGGCTGCCGCGCTTCCGCGCCGGCTACCTCGACGAGGCGCGCGACCACCTGCTGTTCGCCGCGCAGCGCGACCCGGGGGACAACGTCGTGCGCGCGGCGCTCGACGCGGTGCTGGGCGTCATCGCGCAGCGCGATGCGCAGGCGTCGGTGGCGGCGGCGCACGCGGCGAGCGGCCCGGATGCCGACGCGACGGCGCTGCTCGACGAGGCGGTGGCGAGCGCCGCGGCGGCGCCGGGGGCCGGGCCGGCCGCCGCGCCCGCGTCGGCGGCACCGGCGGCGCCCGCGGCGAACGGGAGCCCGGCGGCGCCGGTGGAGGAGCCGCCGGCACCGGCCGCGGCCGACGCGGCGCCCGGGGCGGCCGACGCACCCCGCGAGGGCGAGGGGCCGGAGGCGCTCTTCCTCGGCGTGATCGACCATGGCAAGCAGGTCGCGCTGCTGCTCGACGGCGAGGGGCTGGTGGAGGCCGGGTCGTACCTCACGGCGGAGGGCCGCGACCTCGGCGCCGAGCTCGGCGCGCAGCTGAGCGGCGTCGCCGATGAGGCCGCGCGCGCGATGCGGCACTTCAAGCTCGGCGCCTGGACGCGGATCTCGGTCGAGACCGAGGCCGCGACGCTGGAGCTGTCGCCGGCGGGGACGGGGATGGTCGTGCTCGCGGCCTCGCGCGAGGTGCCGCTCGGCTATGTGCGCCGGACGTTCGACCGCTGCGTCGCGCTGGCGCGGCAGTGGGTCGGGGAGGGCGCATGAGCGAGTTCGGGCCGCTCCTGCAGTCGCTCACGCGCCATCGCGGCGTGCTCGCCTGCCTGGTCGCGTCCGAGGAGGACGGGATCGTCGTGGACGGCACGGCGCACGTGGGCGTGGGGACGAACGCGTTCGCGGCGCTGACGGCGGCGCTCTGCCGCAAGGCGCAGCGCGCCTCGGACACGGCGGGGTTCGGGCAGGTGACGTTCTTCGAGCTCGAGGCGGAGGGAGGGCGCGTCCTGGCGTCGGGCCGCAACGGGCTGCTGCTGATCGTGGTGGGGGAGCGGGAGCTGCAGGTGGGCCTCGTCCGCGTCGAGCTGCGGCGCGCGGTGGAGGCCCTGTGATCCGGCACTCCGTGATGGTCGGCTGGGCCGACGGGCCGATGCGCCAGTACGTGGACGATGCGCGCGTGCAGCTGGCGGTGCTGATGCACCCGAGCGGGCAGGTGCTGGCGCAGCACGGCTTCGCGAAGCGGCTCGACGTGCAGACGGCGTGCGCCCTCTCGGCGGCGATCAACGCGACCGCCGACCGGCTCGGCAAGATGGTGGACGGCGCGCCGTTCCGGGGGCTGCACTACACCGGGGCGGAGCGCCAGCTGCACCTGGCCCAGCTGCACGTGGGCGACGGGCTCCTGCTGCTGCTCTCGGTCTTCGACCGGGAGTCCTCGTTGGGTATCGTTCAGCTGTACCTCGACGAGCTGCGCGCGGCGCTGGATGCCGCGGTGCCGCCCGACGACGAGGCCCCGCCCGCGCTGGCGGAGGACTTCGAGCGCGACCTGAACCGCAACCTGGCCGCCCTGTTCGGGCGCCGCTGATGCCGTCCGCCCGCCCCCCTCGCCCCCGGTCCCTCCCGTGAGCCTCGTCAACTACGCGACGCGCGAGATCACCTGCAAGATCGTCTACTACGGCCCCGGGCGGTCGGGGAAGACGACGAACCTGCATTACATCTACGGGCAGGTGCCGGGCGACCGGAAGGGCCAGATGGTGTCGCTCGCGACGCAGACCGACCGCACGCTGTTCTTCGACTTCCTGCCGATCGACCTCGGGTCCATCTCGGGGTTCACGACGCGCTTCCAGCTCTACACGGTGCCGGGGCAGGTGTACTACCAGACGACGCGCAAGCTCGTGCTGCAGGGCGCCGACGGCGTGGTGTTCGTGGCCGACAGCCAGGCGCGGCAGCTCGACGAGAACATCGAGTCGATGCAGGACCTGCACGCGAACCTCGCCGAGCAGGGGATCGACGCCCGCACCATGCCGCTGGTGATCCAGTACAACAAGCAGGACCTGCCGCCGGAGATGATCACGCCCGTGGCCGACCTCGAGGAGGTGCTGAACTTCCGCGGGGTGCCGAGCTTCCCCGCCGACGCGCTGCACGGCCCGGGGGTGTTCGAGACGCTGCGCGGGATCTCGGAGCAGGTGCTGCGCCGCCTGAGCACGGGGGCTCCGCGCTGAGATGCGGCTCGACCCGCGGCTGACCTTCGACCGGCTGGTGGTGGGCGCGGCGAACCGCCTCGCCGCCGCGGCCGCGCGCGCCGTGGCGGAGGGGCCGGGCGAGACGTACAACCCGCTCTTCGTCTACGGCGGTTCCGGCCTCGGCAAGACGCACCTCATCACGGCGACCGCGCACGAGCTGCTCCAGCGCCGGCCGGACGCCGAGGTGATGGCGCTGACGATGGACGAGTTCTCCGAGCAGTGGTACGCGGCGGTGTCGGCGGGCGAGACGCAGGCGTTCGGCGGGCGGCTCGCCCGGGTGGACCTGCTGGTGCTCGACGACCTCCAGTTCCTCACCGGCCGGCGCGAGATGCAGGCCGAGTTGCTGCGGGTGTTCACGGTGATGCAGGCGGCGCAGCGGCAGATCGTCTGCGCGTGCGACCGGCCCCCGGCCGAGATCGCCGACGTGGACGAGCGGCTCATCCAGCGCCTCTCGGGCGGGCTGGTGGTGGACGTCGGCGCGCCGGAGTACGAGGCGCGGGTGGCGATCCTGCGCGGCACCTGCCGCGACCGCGGCGTGGTGATCCCCGACGGCGCGCTGGACACGCTGGCGCGGCGGAGCGTGGTCTCGGTGCGCGAGCTGCAGGGGGCGCTGAACGAGTGGATCGCCAAGCAGACGCTCGGGACGCGCGAGACCGTGCAGCGGACGCCGGTCGCCGGCGACGCCGGCGGGGCGCGCTCGGGCGAGTTCCTCTCGTTCCTGAGCGACATCACGAGCGCGGTGCAGCAGCACGTCGAGAGCTGGCAGGTGCGGCTGCGGGAGACGATCGCGTACTGGCAGGGCGAGGGGTACCGCACCGGCGTACTCGAGCGGGCGCTGCAGCTCCCCAAGGACCCCGACGTGCCGCGGCTCGTCGCGATGTACGTCGAGGCGGTGGAGCACCTGCGCGCGCTCGAGGCCGAGGCGACGCAGGTGGATCGCGCGCTCGGCGGGCACCCGATGTTCCGCGACCCGGAGCGGCTGGCCGAGGCCGAGGACTTCGTGGAGAAGGCGCTGGCGGGCGAGGTGCCGCCGCCGGGGCCGAACCCCGCGTTCACCCGCGCCGGCTTCGACGAGGGGAGCGCCAACCAGCTGGCCGTGCACGCCGCCGACGCGGTGGTCGCGCAGCCGGGGACGCGGTACAACCCCCTCTTCATCACCGGCGCGAGCGGCGTGGGGAAGACGCACCTGGCGCACGCGATCGGCAACGCGATCGCGGCGGCGGGCGGGCCCGGGTTCGCCGTCGGCTGCGTGCATGCGCAGGCCCTCGTGGACGAGCTGATCAAGGCGATCGAGGAGGGCACGGTCGAGCGGTGGCGGAACCGCTACCGCGCGGCCGACGCGCTCATCGTGGACGACGTGCAGTTCCTCGCCGGCAAGGAGCGGACGCAGGAGGAGTTCTTCCTCGTCTTCAACGAGCTGACGGCGGCCGGGAAGCAGATCGTGCTCTCGAGCGACCGGCCGGCGGCGGAGATCCCGGAGCTGGCGTCGCGGCTGCGGTCGCGGTTCGAGGGCGGGCTGACGGCGGAGATCCTCCCGCCGGACCGGCCGCTGCGCGAGAAGCTCGTGGCGCGGTTCCTCGCGGCCGCCGGGCGGCCGGCGATGGCCGAGCTGCTGGACGTGATCTGCGACCCGCCGGTGCAGAGCGTGCGGGAGCTCATCGGCACGGTGAACCGGCTGGTGGCCGCGGCGGATGCGCGGGGCGTGGCGCTCGATGCGAAGCTGGCCCGCGAGGAGCTCGGGCTGGGCGAGGGCGCGACGAGCACGCTCGCGCCGGCCGCGGCGGCCGAGGCCGCGGGCGACCGGACCTTCCTCGACCGCGAGCGCGTGGTCTGGGAGTGGCCCGACATCGGCGCCCGCCTCATCGAGGAGCTGCGCTGATGGCGATCCGCGGCTCCCTCAAGGAAGCGTCGCTCCCCGACGTGCTGCAGCTCCTCTCGATGGGGAAGAAGAGCGGCTGCCTCTCGGTCACCCACCGCTCCAACTTCGGCTCGATCTTCTTCGACAAGGGGCGGATCTGCTACGCCTCGATCGTCAACCGGCGCGACCGGCTCGGCGACATCCTGGTGAAGAGCGGGCTCCTCCAGCAGGAGCAGCTCGACGAGGCGATCCGGCTGCAGGACAAGGCGCGCGGCCGGCGGCTCGGCGAGCTGCTCGTCGAGCACGGGATGATCTCGAAGGAGGAGCTGCACGCGCAGATCCGCATCCAGATCGAGGAGGCGGTCTACTACCTGTTCACGTGGGCGGAGGGGACGTTCAACTTCGAGTCGGACATCCGGCCCGAGGAGCAGGACTTCCTCGTCTCCATCAATCCCGAGTCGCTGCTGCTCGAGGGCGCGCGGCGGGTGGACGAGTGGGGGCTGATCGAGAAGAAGATCCCGTCGTTCGACCTCGTGTTCGAGGTGGACCGCCGCAAGGCCGACGAGTACGACGACAAGCTGACGCCCGAGCAGCACACGCTGCTGCAGCTGATCGACGGCCGTCGCGACGTGCACGCGCTGGTGGACGAGTCGGGGCTCGTGGAGTTCGAGGTCGGCAAGGCGCTGTTCGGGCTCGCGACGGCGGGGCTGCTGCACCGGGTCGGCAAGACGAAGCCGGCCGAGGAGGTCGCGGCGGAGCAGCGGGTGGAGGAGCACCGCAACCTCGGCGTCGCCTTCTACAAGACGGGGATGCTCGACGAGGCGGTGCGCGAGTTCCGCCGCGTGGCCGAGCTGCGGCCGGACGACCTCGGCGCGCGCTTCCACCTCGGGCTGGCGCACCTCCGCCTGGGGAAGTGGGCGGAGGCGCTGACGCACCTCGAGGCGGCGGCGCGCCACCGCTCGGCGACGTACGCGGTGCTGCACGACCTCGCGCTGGCGCTGGAGAAGCTGGGGCGGATCGAGGAGGCGCGGCGCACGCTGGAGGAGGCGCTGACGCGGGGCGGGCAGGCGGAGCCGCGCATCCACGTGTCGCTCGGGCTGCTGGCGCTGCGCGAGGGACGGTTCACCGATGCCGACCTGCACCTCGCCGAGGCGCGGCCGCACTTCGGGGCGCGGCCGCCGTCGCCGCTCTGGTACCACGCGGCCGGACTCGCCGCCGCCCTCACGGGGCAGACGGAGAAGACGGTGCTGCTCCTCTCCGAGGGGGTGCAACGGCACCCGCACGCCGCCGGGCTCTACAACAACCTCGCGGTCGCGTTCGCCGTCGGCGGCGCGCTCGAGGAGGCGTTGCAGACGGTGGAGCGGGGGATCCAGGAGGACCCGGCGCTCGCGCCGCTGCACCGGAACCGCGGCGACCTGCTGATCCAGCTCGGCCAGTCCGACGCCGCGCTCGACGCCTACCTGCGGGCGGTGAAGCACCACGAGACGCTGGGGCCCGAGGTGTGGGCGCGCATCGGCGGCCTGCGCGAGGCGGCGGGCGAGGTGACCGAGGCGCGGGTCGCGTGGGAGCGCGCCCTCGTGCTCGACCCCGGCCACACCGAGGCGCGGGAGCGCCTGGCCACCGGGCGCGCGCCGCGATGATGGCCGCCCCGTTCGACGAGGCCGGGTTCCGCGCGCTCACCGCCAAGATCTCGGCGGAGCGCGGCTTCGGCGCGGCCAACTACAAGGACGGCTGCCTGCGGCGGCGCATCGCCGTGCGGATGCGGGCGCGCGGCGTGGGGACCTACGCCGAGTACCGCGAGCTCCTCGACCGCGACGCGGCGGAGTTCGAGCAGCTGCTCGATGCGCTGACGATCAACGTCACCAAGCTCTACCGCGACGCCGAGGTGTGGGAGGCGGTCGCGGCGACGGTGCTGCCGGCGTGCTGGGCGCGCACCGGGCCGCTCACGATCTGGAGCGCGGGGTGCGCGTCGGGCGAGGAGCCGTACACGCTCGCTGCGCTGCTGCATCGCCAGGCCGAGCGGACGGCGCAGCCGGAGCGGCTCGCCGACGCGCGCATCCTCGCGACCGACATCGACCGCGGCTCGCTGGCGGCGGCGCGGGCGGCGACGTTCGCCGCGCACGCGTTCGCCGAGATGCCGCCGGCGCTCACGGCGCGGTACTTCTCGGCCGCCGAGCCGCGGCGCGCGGCCGACGAGCTCCGGGCGCTGGTGCACGTGGAGCGGCGCGACCTGCTCAGCGACCCGCCGCCGGCGCAGGGGCTCGCGCTGATCACCTGCCGCAACGTCGTCATCTACTTCGACCGGCCGAGCCAGGGCCCGCTGCTGCAGCGGTTCCACGACGCGCTGGTGCCGGGCGGGTACCTGGTGCTCGGGAAGGTGGAGACGCTGCTGGGCGAGGCGCGGCGGCTCTTCGAGGTGGTGGACGCGCGCAACCGGATCTTCCGGCGGGTGGCGGCGTGACCGACCAGCACGTGCGCATTGCGCACTACGCCGTCGCGCGCGGGTCGGGGCGGCTGGTCACGATCGGCCTCGGCTCGTGCGTCGCGATCGCGCTGCACGACGGCCGGTTCCGCGTCGCGGGGCTCGCCCACGTGCTGCTCCCCGACCCGAGCGTGGCGCGCGACGCGGACAACCCGGCGCGCTTCGCCTCGACCGCGGTGCCGCTGCTCGTGGACGCGATGCGCGCGCTCGGTGCGCGCGGCGCGCTCACCGGGAAGATCGCGGGCGGCGCGGCGCTCTTCGGCAACATGCTCTCGGGCGGGACGGGCGGGCAGATGGGCCAGCGGAACATCGCGGCCGCGCGCGCGGCGCTCGCCGCGGCGGGGATCCCGCTGCTGGCCGAGGAGACGGGCGGGAACTCCGGCCGCAGCGTCGTGCTGGACGTGAACTCGGGCGCGCTCACCGTGAAGTCGGTGCGGGGAGGCGAGCGTGTCATCTGAGCGGCCGCGGCGGGTCCTCGTGGTGGACGACAACACCTTCCTCGGCGCGCTGCTGCGCGAGCTGATCGCGGGGCTCCGCGGCTTCGAGGTGGTGGGCGTCGCGCGCGACGGCGAGGAGGGGCTGCGGCTCGTGCACCAGCTCGACCCGGACATCGTGACGCTCGACATCGAGATGCCGGGGCTCGACGGGCTCCAGGTGCTCGGGTACATCATGAGCGAGGTGCCGCGGCCGGTGGTGATGGTGAGCGCGGCGACGACGCGGGGCACGGTGGACCTCACCATCCGCGCGCTCGAGCTGGGGGCGGTGGACTTCGTGCGGAAGCCGTCGGGCCAGGGCGCCGCGGACTGGGACGGCACGCGCCGGCGCCTCGAGGACGCGCTGCGGGCCGCCGCGCAGTTCAACCTGGGCGGCGTGGGGATGCTGGCGCGGCCGACGCTGCGCCCGCCGGCGCCGCTGGTCGCCGCGCCCCGGCGCGCGCAGCGCGCGATCGCGATCGCGAGCTCGACCGGTGGGCCGCGCGCGCTGGCCGAGGTCGTCCCGGCGTTCGACGCGTCGCTCGACGCCGCGGTGCTCGTGGTGCAGCACATGCCGCCGGGCTTCACGGCCGGGCTCGCGCGGCGGCTCGACCAGCTCGCGTCGCTGCCGGTGCACGAGGCCACCCACGGCGAGATCGTCGAGCCGGGGCGGGTGTACGTCGCGCCGGGCGGCCAGCACATGGCCGTCGCGCCGGGCGCCGATGGCATCGTCATCCAGCTCTCGGCGGGTGCCACGCTCCACGGCGTGCGGCCCGCGGCCGACCCGCTCTTCGTCTCGGTGGCGGATTGCTTCGGCCCCCAGGCGGTCGGCGTCGTGCTGACGGGCATGGGGCGCGACGGCGCGGCGGGGCTGAAGGCGATCCGGGCGGCGGGTGGCGGGGCGGTGGTGCAGGACCGCGCGACGTCCGTCATCTACGGCATGCCGGCGATGGCGCTCGCCGAGGCGGGCGCCGACCGCGAGGCGCCGCTGGACGGCGTCGCCGCGGCGGTGACGATGCTCCTCGCCGAGCGGGGCGCCTGGCGGATCGCGTCGGGCGGTGCGGCATGAGCGCGGCGCTCGGGATCGCCCCGGCCGGCGCGCTCGGCTTCGCCGCCGCAGACCTCGCGCCGGCGCTCGCGCCGCGGGTGCTGCTCGTGCGGCTCGGCCGCGAGCGCTTCGCGCTGCCGCTCGGCGAAGTGCTCGAGGTGATGGAGGCGCCGGCGCTGCAGCCGGTGGCCCTCGCGCCGTCGGGGGTGGTGGGGCAGTGCCTGCACCGCGACCGGCTGGTGCCGGTGGTGGATGCGGCGACGCTGCTCGCCGCCCCGCGCGACGGCGGGGCGGGCGTGCTGCTGCTCCTGGCGCAGGGCGAGGGGCGCGTGGCGCTGCTGGTGGACGACGTGGTGGACATGGCGCCGGTGCACGCGGGCCAGTGGCGCCCGGTGCCGGCAATGGCGGGCCCGGCGGCGGCGCTCCTCGACGGCGTGCTCGACCTCGAGGGGCGGATCGCGGCGCTGGTGGCGATGCCCGCGCTGCGGGCGGTGGTGCGCGCGCTGGTGCGCGGCGCGGCCGCCGCGAGCGCGCCGGCGGCGCCGCGCCGCGGGGTGATGGCGATCCAGGCGATGCCGGAGGGCCGATGACGACGCCGAACGCGGTGGCGGTGCGCCGCCAGCTCGTGACCTTCGCCGCGGCGGGGGAGCAGTTCGCGGCCGACATCTTCGCGGTGGAGCGCGTGCTGCGCTACACGCCGCCGCGCCTGCTGCCGTCGAGCGCGCGCTGGCTCGTCGGCGTGATCGACCACGGCGGTCGCGCGATCCCGGTGGTGGACCTGCGCGAGCGCCTCGGGCTGCCGGCGCCGCCGCCCGGCGACGGGGCGCGGATCCTCGTCGCGCGGGCGGGCGAGTCGCGGGTCGGCGTCGTCGTGGACGCCGTCCACGCGGTGCGCACCGTGGAGGCGACGGCGATCGAGCCGCCGCCGCCCCTCTACCGCGGGCTCGCCCGCGAGTACCTCGACGGCGTCGCGCGGCAGGACGATGCGATCTTCATCGTCCTCGCGACCGACCGCCTGCTGACCTCAACCGAACGGATCGAGATGGAGCACGCGATGGCGACGGAGCGCACCGATGGCTGACGAGACCCTGGCCGCCTACAAGGCGACGTACGCCGCGATCGACCAGCGTCTCGACGCCGGCCTCGCCGATGCCGAGCGGGCGGCGGTGAAGGGCGAGATCATCACGCTCTTCAAGTCGGTCGAGGGGCAGATCGCCGAGCTGACCGCGCTCAAGGACGAGATCAAGGCGCTCGTGGAGAAGTGGAAGACGAGCGGGGCGGCGGCGAGCAGCGCGCCGCAGTTCTCGGGCGAGAAGCCGGTCGTGCACGCCGACCACATCGGCGCGAGCACCTTCATCGAGAAGGGGTGGAGCCGGCTGTCGCTGGGCGACCACGAGGGGGCGGAGCAGGCGCTGCTGAAGGCGATCGAGCTCTCGCCCGGCGACCCGCAGAGCGAGGCGCTGCTCGGATGGGCGCAGATGCTCCAGGAGAAGTACGACGACGCCCTGATGAGCTTCCAGAAGGTGCTGGTGCGCGAGCCCGCGAACTCGCTGGCGCGGATCAACCTCGGCTACATCTGCCTCAAGAAGCGGATCTTCGGCGAGGCGATCGAGCACCTGTCCAAGGCGATCCGCCTCGACAACGACCGGAAGGCGGTGCTCTACGCGCACTTCTACCTCGGGCTGGTGTACCTCGAGCGGGAGATGTACGAGGACGCGCAGACGTTCTTCCGGAAGACGCTCGTGCTCGGGCCGAACCTGATCGAGGCGTACTACGAGCTGGGGCGTGCGCACTGGTTCAACGAGGAGCGCGACGAGGCGCGGGCGGCGTGGCAGCAGGGGTTCGCGACCAACAAGTTCAATCCGTGGGGCAAGCGGTGCGCGGCGATGCTGAAGCTCGTGGACGAGGGGGGCGAGCCGCCGCGCGGGGCGTGAGGCGGCGGCGCGTGGTGGGCGCGCGCCT
>JAIBBJ010000093.1 GCA_019694735.1 Gemmatimonadaceae bacterium
AGCGGCACCTCGGGCGCGACCGGGCCCTGCGCGGCCTCGCGGCCATCGCCGCCGGCGCGCGGCGCCGCGATCGTCGGCGGGCCGCCGCGCGGGGCCGCGGTGATGAAGCTGATCCGCTCCGGGGTCACCTCGCGGCCGGCATCATCGCGCAGGAACTCGATCGCGACCGGCACGACCAGCGACGGCACGACGATGAGGAGCAGGACGAGCTGCAGCACGAACGCCGCGACCGACGCGCGCGGGTCGCCGCGACGCGTGGGGAGCAGGCGGATCGCGCGGCGTTCCTTCACGCCTCGACCACCACGGGGTTCGCGACGCGGCTCCAGCCCACGACCTCGACCTCCACCTGGTCCCCGTGCGCGAGCGGCCCCACGCCCTCCGGGGTGCCCGTGATCACGACATCGCCGGGCTCGAGGGTCATCGCACTGCTGATGAACGCGATCAGGTCGGGGATGGGGAAGACCATGTCCCTGCTCAGTCCCCGCTGGCGCTCCTGACCGTTCACCCGGGTCACCATCTCGAGGGCGCCGAAATCGGGGGTGCCGGCCCGCATCGGGCCGATCGGGCAGAAGGTGTCCTGTCCCTTGGCCCTCCACCACTGCGGGTCGCTCTTCTGGAGGTCGCGGGCCGAGACGTCATTGACGGCCACGACGCCCTGCACCGCCGCGGCGGCCTCGGCGGCCGTGGCGCGGCGGAGCCGCGTCCCGATCACGAGTCCGATCTCCCCCTCGAAGTCCACACGGCCGGTGCCGGCGGGGATGACGATGGGCGCCCCCGCCGCGATCACCGAGGAGGCGGGCTTGAGGAAGACGAGCGGCGTCGTCGGCACCTCATTGCCCATCTCCTTGGCGTGCTCGCGGTAGTTCCGGCCCACGCAGAGGATCTTCCCGGGTCGCTCCATGCCCCCAATCTACCCCGCAGCACCCGATTCGGCGCGGTAGAACGCGGCCAATTCGTCCCGCAGCATCGCCCACGGGCCCTGGATCCGGGTCGCGGGGGGCAGCCCCTCGATCAGGCGGCGGCCGTACCCCTTGGTGACGACCCGCGGGTCGCAGATGACCACCGCCCCCCGGTCGGTCCCGGTCCGGATGAGCCGCCCGAAGCCCTGCTTGAGCCGGAGGGCCGCGTGGGGGATCATGTACTCGTCGAAGCTGCTCCGTCCCTCGGCCTCCAGCGCCTCGCACTGCGCGGCGGTGATCGGCTCGGTCGGCACCCGGAACGGGATCTTGCCGAGCACGAGCCCGCGGAGCGCCCGCCCGGGCACGTCCACGCCCTCCCAGAAGCTCGCGGTCCCGATGAGCACGGCATCACCGTGGTCGCGGAACCGGCGGAGCAGGTCGTCCCGCGGGGACTCGCCGTGGACGAGCAGCGGGTGCGCCCCGGCCACGCCGCGCTCGCGCATCACGCGCGCCGCCTCGCGGCAGTCGCGGTGGCTGGTGAAGAGGACGAACACCCCGCCCCCCGACCAGCCGATGAGATCGATCGCCGCGTCGATGGTCCGCTGGAGGTGCTTCGCGCCGTCGGCGTTCGGCGCCGGGAAGTCGCTCGGGATCGCCAGCATCGACTGCCGCGGATAGTCGAACGGCGACGCCAGCTGGGCGGTCACCGGCTCGAGGTCCTCCTCATCGAGCCCGAGCCGGCGGGTGATGAAGTGGAACCCATCACCGGTCGCGAGCGTCGCGCTCGTGACCACGGCGGTCTCCACGCGGCGGAAGAGGTCCTCGCGGAGGATCGGCGCGAGGTCGAGCGGCACCGCGGTCGCGCCGATGTTGCGCTCCGCGCCGCGCACCTCGAGCCACCGGACGCGCGGCTGGCCCTCGCGGTCCGGCTTCAGGGCGGCCCGCAGCGCGTCGCCGGCGGTCTGGAGCCGTCGCGCGACGCCGCGGACCTCGTTGAGCAACGGGGCCAGTTCCTCGGAGCGGCGCTCGTCGGTCTCGAGGCGTTCACGCACCATCCGCAGGCCGTCGCCGAGGAGCTCGATCTCCGCGAGGAGGTCGTCGAGCGCCGCCCCGAGACCGGCCCGCCAGATCGGGTCGTCCTCGAACGCGTCGGTGAGGCGGACCTGCTGGTCGCGCCGGTCCGCCATCCATTCGCCGAGCAGGTCGCAGAGCGCCGCCGACTTGAGGCGCGCCGCCTCGAGCGCGGGCACGAGGCGCGCGCGCACGAGGTCGAGCGAGGCGACGCTGAGGAGGTCGGTGCCCTTCGACAGGGTGCGCTCGAGTGCGGGCAGCAGGCCCTTGCCGCGCCGCTCGAGGCGCGAGAAGAGCCGCTCGAGCCCACGGCGCGACACGGACTGGCCGAGGTGGTCGGCGGCGGCATCCTCGAGATGGTGCCCCTCGTCGATCACGAGCCGCTTGTACGCCGGCAGCACGGCCGCCTCGTCCCACCGCCCCGACGCGCGCCGGACGGCCAGATCGGCCATCAGCAGGTGGTGGTTCACGACGATGACGTCGGCCTGCGCGGCGGCGCGGCGCGCCTTGAAGGCGAAGCAGGCCTCGAAGTGCGGGCACCGGAGCCGCGTGCACAGGTCCCCCTCGGCGGCGACCTCGTCCCACACCTCGCCGCGCGGCGGGTTCGGCAGGTCGGCGAGCGAACCGTCGGTGGTCCGCTCGGCCCAGGCCTCGAGCATCGCGAGGTCGGCCTGCGCCGCGTCGTCGAAGAGCGTCGGGGCCTGCAGCCGCGCCTGCTCCAGCCGCAGCAGGCAGAGGTAGTTCCGCCATCCCTTGAGCAGCGCGAAGCGCACCTTCTGGTCGGTGAGCGTCCTCTCGAGGAACGGCAGGTCCTTGCCGGTGAGCTGCTCCTGCAGGGTGATGGTGTTGGTGCTGACGACGGTGCGCTCGCCGCTCCCGGCGGCCCATCGGAGCGCGGGCACGAGGTAGCCGAGCGACTTGCCGACGCCGGTGCCCGCCTCGATGAGGCCGACGCCGCCCCGCGAGAAGAGCTGCGCGATGAGCCGGGCCATCTCGCGCTGGCTGGGTCGGTCCTCGTAGCGGCCGAGGCGCGCGGCGATCGGGCCGTCGGGCCCGAGGATCCCGGCGACATCGCCGGGGGCGAGGTCGGCCCGCTTGGGCGCGCGCGGCACCTCGACGACCACGTAGAGCCGCGCCGCGTCGTTGTCCACGATCGCGAAGCCGATGCCGTCGTCGTGCATCCGCGCCGCGACCTCGAGGTCGGCGCCGCTCGGCTCGAGCCAGCCGCTCGGGTGGTTGTGCACGAGGAGCTCGCCGCGGTCGGCGAAGCCGGGGAGCGCGAGCACGCTCCGCACGTCCCCGCGCGCCGCGACGCGGGCGGTCTGCACGACGCCGGCGTCGTTCACGGTGCAGACGAAGCAGACCTCCCGGCCGCCGGCGAGGCGGATGGCCGAGCGGATCGCCGCGGCCGCGCCCGGGGCGAGCCGGTCCGGCTCGCCGTGGAACGGCTCGCTCACGTCTTCAGGGGCTTCTTCTTGGCGGCCGGGAACAGCACGTTGTTCAGGATCAGCCGGTAGCCGGGCGAGTTGGGATGCAGCGCGAGGTCGGTCGGCGGCGCGCCGATGTTGTGCTGCGGATCCTCGGGATCGTGCCCGCCGAGGTAGGTCCACGACCCCTGCCCGTAGCTGCCGTGGATGTACTTCACCCACGGCGCGCCGTCCTCCTGCGCGAGCACCGTCACGGTCGGCTTGAGCACCTTCCGGGCGAACGAGGTGGTGACGCCGTAGTAGTCGCCGATCACGGTGCGGTGGTCCTGCACGAGCATGGTGGCCACGGGGTCGAACTTCGCGGAGAAGCCGAAGAGCGTGAACGTGCCGAGCTGCTGGCGGCGCGACGGCACGTTCACCTGGTGCCCGTCGATGTCGCTCATCGCGTTCACGCCGGCAGCGAACTCGAGGTGCGCGCCCTGCATGGCGAAGGTGCGGTCCCACGCGAGCTTGGCGTCGGCGTCCGGGTCCATCGGTGTCCCGTCGGAGAACGGCCCGGCGATGTCCACGCCCTTGGCGGCGACGGCGAGCTCGAGCGTCTCGGTGGCGCCGCACATCGCGAACAGGAAGCCCCCGCGCTCGACGAAGGCCCGCAACCGGTCGGCCACCGCCTTCTTGAGCGCCGGGATGTCGGCGAGGTTGTGCTTGCGGGCGGTCGCGAGGTCGCGGTCGCGCGCCTGCACGAACCACGGCGCGTCCCGGAAGCCGAGGTAGAGCTTGTTCTGCTGGCCGGTGAAGTCCTCGTGGTGCAGATGGATCCAATCGAACTGCGAGAGGTCCGTGTCGAGGACGTCATCATCCCAGATCTTCTGGTAATCGATGCCGGCGTAGGTGAGGGCGAGCGTGACGGCATCGTCCCAGGGCGGCGCGTCGGGCGGAGTGTAGACGGCGATGCGCGGCGCCTTCTCCAGCGGCACCGCATCCATGTTCCCCGCCGCGATCTCGGCCTTGATCGCCGCGACGCGGGCGCCGTCCACCGCCTCGAACGTGACGCCGGCGAGCTGGGCGGCACGGCGCAGGCTCGGGAGGTCGGGGAGCAGGAACGCACCGCCCCGGTAGTTGAGCAGCCACTCGCTGCGGATGTTGTCGGTCAGCGCGCTGAACGTGACGCCGTACGCCTTGAGATGGTTCGCCTGCGCGTCGTCCATCGGGACGAGCAGCTGCTGCGACCGGGCGGGGCGTCCGGACGCGGCGAGCGCCGCGACGGCGAGGGCACCGCGGAGGAGGGCACGGCCGAGGGAGGTCACGCGCCGAAAGCTAGCGGCGCCAGCACCGCCGCGGGCCTCGGGGCTCATCCGGCGGTCCGCAGCGCGTCGAGCTCGCGGCGCGCCTGCGGCACCAGCGCGCTCCCCGGGTAGTCGATGATGAGGGTCTCGAGGTGCTCCCGCGCGCCCTTCGCGTCGCCGCGCCGGCGGAGCGCGCGCGCCCACTCGAGCTGCGCCTCGGGTGCCTCGGTGGAGGCGCGGAACTCGGTCGCGACGCGCGTCCAGAGGGTGAGTGCCCGCGCCTCCGCCCGACGCGCCGTCTCGATGCGGGCGGCGAGGGTCACGAGCAGGGATGCCGCGTCGGGCATCGCGACCGCCGTCGCCTCGAACCGCTTCGCGGCATCGGTCGAATCCCCCTTGGCGAGCGCGAGGAAGGCCGCGCCCAGCTCCGGCGACCGCTCGAGCGGGGTCCGGTTGAGCACCGCGAGCGCGCTCACGACGTCCTGTCCCGGCGTCTCGGCGTGCCGTAGCGCCCCGCGTGCCGTCTCGAGCTCGCCGTCGAAGAGGGCGAGCCACCCGGTCACCGCATCCTCGGCGTCGAGGGGGGCGCCGTCGAGCGCCCGCCGCGCGCGGCCCACGTCACCGGCGCGGATCCACGCCCACGCGATGGTGCGTGCGAAGGGACGCGCCCCCTCGGCACCGATCGCCGCGCGGGCGGCGCCGAGCACCTCCTCCGCCTCGCGCGCGCGTCCGAGGCGCGCGAGCGCCTCGAGCTCGAGCGGCAGGACCTCGCCCGGCCGGCGCGCCGGCTCCAGGAGCGGCGCGGCGGCACGCGCCAGGCGCAGCGCGGTGGACGCGTCGTCGGCCTGGAGCGCCGCCTTGGCCCCCCGGAGCGCGACGCCGGCGTCCGGGCGTGCGGCATGGATCGCGGCGAGCGCATCCCGCGTCACCGGCCACGCCCGGGCCCGCTCGGCCTCATCGGCGAAGAGGCGCCAGAGCGCGACCACGGTGTCGGACGGCGCGAGCGGCGCGAGCGCGTTCCAGCCGTTGCGCGGAGCATTCCACCCGAGCTCGAGCAGCGCGAGCGCGAACTGCGCGCCGAGCGCGGCCGGGGCGCGCGTGAGGGCGGCGCGGATGCCATCACGCGCCGCGGCCGGCGCGGGCCCGAGCGAGAACACGACCGCCTGCTCGAAGAACGGCTCGGCGTCCATCACCTCCCGCCACGCCTCGGCCGCCTCTCGCCAGGCCCCGAGGCCGGCGCGCATCTGCGCGAGCTCGAGCGCGAGGGCGCGCGTGGAGCCGAGGTTGGCGGCGGCCTCGCGCAGCACGGTGTCGGCCTGCGCGGCGCGGCTGTTGAACAGCAGCACCCGCGCGTACTCGCGGTACGGCGTCACGTCGGCCGGATCGAGGTCCCGCCATGCCGCGTACGCGCGCTGCGCACGCGCCTCGAGGCCGATGGTCATGAGGACGCGCAGCTGCGCGGCCCGGAGCTGCCACTCGCGCGGATGGCGCGGCACGATCGTGTCGAGCACGACCAGCAGGGACTCCTCCTGCGCGAGCACGGAGAAGACACGCTCGAGCCCGAGCACCCCCTGCAGCACGGCCCCCGCCTGCATGGCGGCGCGCCAGGCCTGGATGGCCTCGCGGTTGCGGCCAGCCGACTCGGCGTCCAGGGCGCGGGCGACCTGGGCCGCGCCGGGATCCTGCTGGGCGGGGAGCGGCGCGGACCCGAGGCCGAGGAGCGCGACCAGCGCCGTCGCCGACGCGAGCCGCGTCGCGCTCACGGCGACTTCTCCGCGTTCAGGCGGCGGAAGTACTCGATCACGAGGCGGCGCTCCTCGGCGGAGAGGCCGCGGAGCTCCTCCCACGTGGGCACCGCGTAGCGGTCGGCGGCCTTGTCGCGCGCCGGGCCGTCCGGCGGCGTGAAGCGCTGCGAGCCGCGCGCCGCGCGCGACTCGCGGCGCTGGCTCTCGTCCTTCTGTTCCTGCTCCAGCGCGCGGCCGGCGTCGAGCATGCGGCGGAAGAGCCGCTCCTGCCGCGCCTGGGTCGCCGCGTCCACCACGCCCTGGTCGAGCTGCTGCGCGAGCATCCGTGCCTCGCGCGCCATCTCCTGGGCGCGGCCCGTGGGGTCGGCGTCGGCGACGTCATCGAGTGCGCGCGCCACCTCGCGCTGCGAACGGGCCAGCTCGCGGGCCCGCGCGCGGTTGGCCGCATCGATCGCCGACTGCGACGGCCGCTGCTGCGTCTGCGGGAAGAGCGACTGCATCTGCCCGTTCAGCGCCCCCTGCTGCTGGGCGAGCTGCTGCATCTGCTGCATCATCTCGGGCAGGCCGGAGGCGCTCTGGGCGTCGTTGGCGCGCTCGCGGTCGCGGGTGAGCTGCGCGGCCGCCTGCCGCATGGCCTGCGCGGCGTCCTGCATCGACTGCGAGGCCTGCCCGCGCTGCCCCTGCGCCGCCTCGCGCGTCGCCTGCTGCACGCGCTGCTCGGCCTGCTCCATCATCTGCTGCGTGCGCGGCGAGACGAGGGCGCTCTTCTTCGCCTCGTCGCTCAGGCGCTGCTGCGCGGCCTCCATCCCCTGCTGGAGCGCCGCCTGCTGCTGCCGCAGCGACGGGTCATTGGGATCCTGCTGCGCGCGCTGCGCGAGCTGCTCCTGCTCGCGGGCGAGCTGCAGCATCTCCTGCACCGACTGGTCGATGGCGTCGGTGAGTTCGCCCTTCCACTCGCGCACCTGCCCGTCGCGCCCGCGCTGCATCGACTGCGATGCCTGCTGCATCGCCTGCGCCGCCTGCTCCGCCGCGTCGCGCGCCGCCTGCTGGGCCTGCTGCTGGCCCGCGCCGTCGGGCTGGCGCTGCGCCTCACGCGCCTGGCGCATCGCCTCCTGCAGCGCCGCCTCGGCGCGCCGCGCCTCCTCCTCGGCGCGTCCCGCCTGCTGCGCGCCGGTCTGGGCCCGCTCGCGCTGGAGGCGTTCCTGCAGCTGCTCCATCTGCTGCGCGACGTCGCGCGTGCGATCGGCGAGCTGCTGCGCCTGCCGCGGGTCCGGCTCGCCGGCTCGGGCCGAGTCCGCGAACTGCTGCTGCGCCCGGGCCAGCTCCCGCGCCTGGTCGCCGAGGGTCTGCATCGCGCCCTCGAGCGCCGCGCGCTTCAGCATCTCGGCGCTCTTCTCCAGCTGCTCGCGCATCCGCTGCTGCTGCTGCGCGAGATCGCGCATCGACTGACGGGTGCGGTCCCCGTCGAGCTGCTGCGCCGAGCTCTCGAGCCGGCGCAGCGACTCCTGCATCTCAGGGGTCATCGCCTCGCGCAGCATCCGCTGCGCGTCCTGCAGCTGCCGGGCGAGCGCGGTGTCGAGGGCCCCGGCCGCGCGCAGCCGGTCCTCCATCTCCCGCGCGGCCTCCTCGAGCTTCTGCACCTGGTCCTGCAGCTGCCGCTGCTGCTCGGCGATCGCCTTCGCTTGCTCGGCACCCTCGAAGTTCATCGGCCGGTCGCCGCCGGCGCGCGGCGCGCCTCCCGAGTCGCGCGGGGCGTTGGCCGGCGGCGTCGCCTGGCGGTCGCTCCGCGACCGCGAGGCCGTCTCGGTCTGCTCGGCGAGCTTGGCCTGTGCCTGCGCCGCCGCGTTCGCCGCCGCCACCGCCCGCTCGCTCGCCTCGCGCGCCGCGCGGCGTTCCTCGTCCGTGCTCGGCATCCGCAGCACCAGCGGCGCGCTCCGCGCCTCCGCGTGGCCGGGCGCGGCATCGCGCGCGACCGCGACGTACTCGACCCGCATGCCCGGCTCGAGGGCGAGCTGCTTCATCTCCTGCAGGGCGCCGCCCACCCATTCCGCCTCGCGCTCCGCGCTCAGCTGGTAGACCGTCGAGTCGAGCGTCGACCCGTCGGCGCCGAGCACGCGGCGACGGAGCCACACGCCGGTGAGGGCGTGGTCGTCCTGCGCGAGGAGCTCGATCCCGACGCGGTCCTCCGCGGTCACGACCAGTTCCCCGGTGGGCTCGAGGATCTCGACACGCGGCAGCGAGTCCGCGAGCACCTCCACCGCGAGTGGCGGTGGGAGGTCCTCGATCGCCTGCGCGGTGCCGCGCGCTTCCCACGTGAACGTGCCACCCTCGACGGGCGACCAACCGCCGGTGAACGACGTCCCCGACACCGTGAAGGCGATGCGCCGGCCCTCCTCGACGAGCGCGACCGCAGCGAGCGACTCCGACGAATGCCCCTCGAACGCGAGCCGCGTGCCGGCAGGAAGCCGCAGGGGAAGCTCCGCATCGAGCCGCTCGGCCGGACGCCCGAGGTACGCCGGATACGTCGCGCGGATGGTGACGTCGCCCAGGAAGGGGCGGTCCACCACGCGCACGAGCGCCGTGTCGCTCTCGGCCCTCCCGTCGGTCGCGAGAAGGGCGAGATCGGCGTCGATGGGGCCGAGCGTGACCGCGACCCGCCCGTCCCCGCCCACCGCAAGGATGGTATCGCGCCAGCCGGCGCCGGTGAGTCGCCAGCGCAGCGTGACGTCGCGGCGGCCCTCCGCCGCCAGCACGATGGTGGCCGCACCGCCGCGGGGAAGCCGCCGGGGTGCCTCCGCCACCGCGAGCGCGGGCAGCAGCGTCCCGCGCCACGCGGCGACCGGACTCAACAACGCCCGCCACCCGTCGCCGCGGGTCGTCCAGGTCCCGCCCGCGAGCGCGGCGATGTTGCCGAATGCGATGGCGGAGAGGAGGGCCGCGCGCGTGATCCGCTTGCGCAACCGGGGCGCGGGCGCCTCGGCGACCGCGGCGAGCTTCGCGCCGAGCGCATCGGCCGCCTGCGACACGAAGACACCGCCCTCGTGGGCCACCTCCAGCAGGCCGGTCAGCTGCCCGCGGCGGAGGCGCTGCTCCTCCTCGATCGCCCGGGCCACCGCGTACGGATCGGTACGCCGCCGGAGCCGATGGAACAGCAGCCGGCCCAGCCCGGCGACCACGAGCAACGCGCCCCCCCACACCGCGAACGGTGCGACGGCCGGGAGCGCGAGCCAGCGGCCGCCACCGAGCAGCATCGCGCCGGACGTGAGCATGGCGAGCGCCGCCGCGAGCGGCACGAGGAGCAGCGGCACGTGGGCGCGACGCCCGGCCCGCCGGACCTCCGCGGCGACCAGCTGCAGCACGCTCATCGTCCGGGCCCGCTCGTGACGGCGTACACGAAGAGGTTCACGCCCATGCGGAGCGCCTGCTCGTGCAGCTCCGGCGGATCGTCGGGATAGGTGCCGACGTCCTCCCAGCCGTTGCCGAGGTCGGACTCATGGGAGTAGAAGACCGCGAGCCGGTCCCCGATGAAGATGCCATAGCCGCGGGCCGGCTTGTTGTCGTGCTCATGGATCTTCGGCAGGCCCTGCGGGAAGCCGTAGACGATCCGGTAGATCGGATGGTCGAGCGGCACGTCCACCAGC
>JAIBBJ010000209.1 GCA_019694735.1 Gemmatimonadaceae bacterium
CGGCCGCACCGTCGGTGACCAGGCCGAGGGGGTGGCGCAGGTCTCGAGCGCGGTCGAGGGCGTCAGCCAACTGACGCAGGAGGCGGCCGCCACCTCGGAGGAGTCCGCGGCCGCCGCCGAGGAACTCGCCGGGCAGGCGATGCAGCTGCAGGCGCTCGTCGGGGGCTTCAACCTCTCGACCGGCCCGGCCGACGCGCGTCCTCAGGGCGACGCGTCGCAGCTCACGCGCCGCATCGGGAAGTCGAAGCCGCGATCAGTGGCGCCCTCGCCGCCCTCGATGCGCGCCACGAGCGAGTCCGCCCGGATCCGGCGGTAGCGGATCCGCTGCGGGAAGTCGTGCGTCGGGTCCTCGAAGACGAGGAGCGTGTCGCTCACGAGGGAGGCGCGGAAACGCGTCGCTGCGCGGCCGCCCGGCTGCGCGACATAGGTGAGCGCGGCCGGCGTCGCCTCGAGGCGGAGGTGCTCGAACTCCCGCGCCACGTCGCGCACGACGGTTCGGCTGCCGCCGATCATCAGCCCGCCTTCGGGCCGCATCCATATCTCCGTCATCACGCGGGTGGGCGTGCGGGACTCCCAGCAGCCGGCAAGCCACGCGGGCAGGCGGCCGACCGCGGTCGTGTCGCCTGCAGGCACGGGGAGCGTTGGTGATGGCGCGGACGTGGTGCCCTGCGCCTGCGCCGGCAGCGCGCCGGCGATGGCCGCCACGGCCGCGAGGGCGACGCGCACCAGCCGACGACGGAAGGAGGATGGACGGGGCGGGGTCATCGGCGGTGTCTCCGGTGAGGGACGGCGGTGCGGACGCGGAACGCCGCGCCCCGTCCACGATAGCAGGCGTCACGGGCCTCCATCGCATCCGGCGCGCGCGGGTCGTCCCGCGCCCGGCGCGACCGGTCCCACCGCGCCCGGCGCCGTGACGTGGATGCACGCGACGCGCCACCGGAATGCGCGGGCGGCGAGCCGCGCGCGCGTCGCGGCGTCGGGCGCGCACCGCTAAGGTCCGGGCGTGCCCCCGAAGACCGATGCCGTGACGATCCGGGACGCGCGACCGGCGGACGCGACCGCGCTCGGGGTGCTCGGCGCCGAGCTGGTGCGTGTGCACCATGGCTTCGATCCGCTGCGATTCCTCGAGCCGCGTGCCGGCACGGCGGAGGGCTACGGCAACTTCCTCCGCTCGCAACTCGGCGACCCCGCCACGGTCGTGCTGGTGGCGGAGCACGACGGGGTGCTCGTCGGCTACGCCTACGCCGGGTTCGAGGACGTCGACTACATGAGCCTGCGTGGGCCGGCGGGCGTCCTGCACGACGTCGTCGTCACGCCGGCCAAGCGCGGCACCGGGATCGGACGGCGGCTGGTCGAGGCGGTGCTCGCGCGGCTCGCGGCGGGCGGTGCTCCGCGCGTCGTGCTCAGCACGGCGGAGCGCAACGCCGCGGCGCAGGCGCTGTTCGCCGCACTCGGCTTCCGGCGCACGATGGTGGAGATGACGCGGGAGCTGGGCGCGTAGGGACGACGCGGGCCTCGGTCCGGAGGACGCCGCGGACACGCCGCCTTCCGACGCCGCTCACCTGACGAGCGCGCCGACCAGTCCGCCGCCGGCCACGAGCCACCCCGGATTGACGCGCGTCCAGCGCAGCATCGCGAGTGCGGCGATCGCCAGCGCGGTGCCGAGCACGGGCGGCGCGAGGGCATCGCGGGCCAGCGGGAGCGTCACGGCGGCCATGAGCGCGAGCGAGGCGGCATTGAGTCCGCCGAGCGTCGCGCGCGCCGCGGGCGACGCGCGCATCCGTGCGACGAGCGGCGCGGTGAGCGCGACGAACGCGAACGCGGGCAGGAAGATGCCCGCCGTCGCGACCGCGGCACCGGCGTGACCGGCGACGAGGTAGCCGACGAAGGTCGCGGTCGTGAAGAGCGGACCCGGCGTGAACTGGCCGATGGCGACGGCGTCCGCCAGCTGGCCCTCCGTGAGCCATCCGGTGCGGACGACGACGTCGGTGTGGAGGAACGCGAGGAGCACATAGCCGCTGCCGAAGAGCAGGCTTCCGGCCTTGAGCATGACGAGGAAGAGGGACGCGAGCCCGGGCGCGGCGCCCCCCGCGAGCACGAGGCCGCCCGCGACGGTCGTCGCGGCGCCGCCCGTGCCGCCCACGGACGTCAGCGGCGTGGCGGTGGCACCGCCCCCGGCGAGCGGGACGATCATGCCAAGCCCCGGCGTACCGCGCTCCCACGGGTTGCCCCCGCGCGTCACCTGCCAATCGAGCCAGGCGAGGGCGCCCGCCCCGGCGAGCACCACGAACTCGTGGACCCCGATCGCCGTGGCGACGAGTGCGAGCCCCGCGATGGCGCAGGTCATCGCGGACGTGAGTGAGGTGCCGGCGAACCGGGCGAGCGCCTGCAGCACGATCGCGAGCACCACCGGCTTCACCCCGGCGAGCGCGGCCGCCACGTCAGGTCGCGCGCCGTACCGGACGTAGCTCCACGCCGCGAGCCAGACGAGCCCCATCGCGGGGAGGATGAAACACGCGCCGGCGACGAGCAGGCCGCGCCACCCGGCGCGGCGGTGGCCGATGTGGATCGCGAGTTCCGTCGAGTTCGGGCCGGGGATCAGCTGGGACGCCGCGTAGAGGTCGAGGAACTCCTCGCGCGAGAGCCAGGCGCGCCGCCGGACCACCTCGTCCTCCATCAGCGCCACGTGCGCGACGGGCCCGCCGAACGCGGTGGCGCCGAGGCGCAGGAAGGAGACGGCGAGTGCGGTCAGGTCGCGGGGCACACGACGAATCTACGCGACCATCCGGTGCAACCGGCCGCGCGATCAGCCCCGCGGCCCGATCAGGCGCTCGATCTCGGAACGCAGCATGTCCAGCCGCAGCGGCTTGGCGAGGAAGCCGTCCACGTTGGCCATGAGGCCGCGGATGCGGTCCTCGGAGCCGCGCAGCTCTCCCGACATCAGGAGGATCGGCACCCGTGGCTCGTGCGCGCGGATCTCCTCGATCAGGACCTCGAGCGGCGGGCCCGGCATCTGGACGTCGGAGACGATGCACGCGATCCCGTGGGTGCGCGCGCGCCAGTGGGCCTGGGCGCTCGGGACGTCGACGGCGGTGAGGACCTCGTACCCCTTGCGCTCGAAGGCGTGGGCGAAGGCCCGCAACAGCGACTGCTCATCCTCGATGATGAGCAGACAGGGACGTGCGGAAGGGGGAGCGTCGGTCACGGTCGGGGGGTGTCGCTGCGCTGTCCGGAATCTAGGCGCGCCGCGAACCCCGGGGTGTGTGCCACGTCACCAACCGGTGGCCTCGGGTGGCGGGGATCCGCCGGCCGGCGCCGGCGGTGCCGCGCTCGGTGGGGTGGCGCCACTGTCGGCCGCGGGCGGCTGGGCGGCACCGCCGTCCTCCGCGGGCGCCTCGGCCTCCGACGAGAGGTATTCGGCCGTGCGGAACGGCAGCAGGATGGTGATGCGGCGGTTCCGCGGATCGGCGGGGAAGTCGGGGATCTTCAGGTTCCGGTCGGCGTAGCCGCGGACCGCGGCGATGCGGTCGGGGGCGACGCCGTAGTCCTGCAGCGCGCGGCGGGCCGAGTTCGCGCGGTCGGCGGAGAGCTCCCAGTTGGAGTAGCCGCCCGGGCGCCTCAGCGGCACCGCGTCGGTGTGACCCTCGATCACGACGCTGTTCGGCAGCGGTGCGATCTCGGCGCCGAGGATGGCGAAGGCGCGGAGCATGGCATCGGTCGGGGCGGCGGAGCCGGAGGCGAAGGTCGCGTCCCCGGCGAGTCCTTCGCCGAACTCGATGCGCAGGCCCTCGTGCGTCATCGCGACGTCGACGTGGCCGGACAGGCCGGCGAGCTGCTCCTGGGCCATCGCCTCGATGAGGCGCTGGCGCGTCGCTTCCATCGCGGCCTCCTCGGCCTGCCGGGCGGGCGAGCGGCCGCGCATGTTCGGCACGCCGTTGGTCGGGGTGTTGCCGGACCCCATCGGGGACGCCCCGGAGCCGAAGCCCTTCTTGAACCCGACCGGATTGGAGAAGTACCCCTCGATGGAGTTCTTCGCCTTGTCGTCCATGCCGACGATCCACATCACGAGGAAGAACGCCATCATCGCCGTGACGAAGTCGGCGTAGGCGACCTTCCACGAGCCGCCGTGGTGGCCGTGCCCGTGGCCGCCGCTCTTCTTCTTGATGATGACCTTCTTCTTCTCCTTGGTCCCGGTGGCCATCGCGGCTCCCGCCTAGGCGTTCTGCGTCTTGGTGCCCTTCATCAGCGCCTCGAGCTCCGAGAAGGTCGGGCGGACGTGCGGCTCGAGCGAGCGGCGCGCGGCCTCGGCGGTCTGCTTGGGTGCATCGCCGCGGGCGAACGCGAGCAGCGCCGCGCGGAGGCAGATCAGGTACGTGTGCTCGGACTCCAGGCGCGCCTCGACGGCGGAGGCCATCGGCCCGATGACGCCATAGGCGAGGAGGATGCCGAGGAAGGTGCCGACGAGGGCGGCGGCGACCTTCTCGCCGATCTCGGACGCGGCGCCGCCGATCGACTGCATGGTGATGACCACGCCGAGCACCGCGGCGACGATGCCGAACCCGGGCATCGCGTCGCCCATCTTGGTGATGGCGGCCGGGATCATCTTCTCCTCGTTGTGGTGCTTCTCGAGGTCGGCGTCGAGGACGTCGGCGAGGTGGTGGTCCTCGATCGCCCCGGACGACAACGACTTCAGCGTGTCGGTGAAGAAGGCGACCGCGTGGTGGTTCGCGAGGAAGAAGGGGTACTTCTTGAAGACCGGGGACTTCTCGGGGTCCTCGATGTGCTGGTCGAGGCCGACGAGGCCGTCGCGGGCGGCGATCTGCATGATCTCGTAGATCATCTTCAGGAGGTCGGCGTAGACCTCCGGCTTGTACGGGTCGGGCTTGAGGAGGCCGAGCAGGCGCGACACCGACCCCTTGATCACCGGGGCCGGGTTGCCGACGACGAACGCCCCGATCCCGGCGCCGCCGATGATCAGGAACTCGTTCCACTGCAGCAGCACGCCGAGCTGGCCGTGGTGCATGAGGTACCCGGCGATGATCGACCCGAAGACGATGACGAAGCCGACGATGAGTTGCACGGGAGGGAAGACCGTTGCAGGGTACGGGACACGCCCGCCGCGCCGCGGCGTGGCCGACACCTCAAGTATCGGCGGAGGCCGACCGAACGTGACCGAAGCCCGGAACGAGGACGACTGCGTGGTGATGGTGATGCGGGGCCTGCTCCACGAGCTGGCGAACGTCGCGACGGTGCTGGACGGCGTTCGGTCCACGCTGGACTCGGACGAGGCCGCGCCGACGCTGCGCCCGAAGGAGGACCTCGCGGCGGCGACCGAGCGGATCTTCCGCCTGCACGGGGAACTCCGCTCGCTGCTCCCCGACCACGAGGGCCCGACGGCGCTCGATCCGCGCGCCATCGCGGGGGACGTCGCGCGCCTGATGGCGTGGCACGTGGAACGCCCCTGCCTGGTGGCGATCGAGGAGGGGCCGGTGGTGCCCATCCTCGGCGAGGCGTGGCGCCTCCGCCGTCAGCTGCTCGCGGCCTGCGACTCGGCCGCGGCGGGGGCGGCCGCCTTCCGCCTCACCTTGCGGGTGGCGGGCGAGGAGATGGTGGTGGCCGGCGCCGACGGCACCGTGCTCTGGTCGGCACCGACGCTCGCGGCCGCGCGCGGCCGCGAGCGTGGCGGCGGCTGATCGCGTCGGACGCCGAAGCGGCCCACCCCCTCGGGGGTCGCCACCGCCGCGCGCGTCCCTTCGGTCACCGCGTCCACGATCTCCTGCCGGAGGATGGTGACCTCGGGCGGCGCCTCGATGCCGAGGCGCACCTGGCCCCGCTCGGTGGCGAGCACGATGAGGCGGATGCCGTCGCCGATGAGGATGGCCTCGCCGGCGCGCCGCGTGAGCAGGAGCATCGTCGCCTCGGCTCCGCGCTCAGCGGAGGTCGAGCAGCGTCTGCGCCATCGCGTCCGCCGTGTTCACGAGACGGGCGGCGGCGGCGTACGCCTGCTGGAACTTGATGAGCCGGACGAGCTCCTCGTCGACCGAGACGCCCGAGACCTCCTGCCGGCGGGTGTCCGCCTGCGTCATGATCGCCTCGTCCACCTCGGTGCGGTCGCTCGTGCTCTTCACCGCGAAGGCGACATTGGTCGCGACCCGCTGCAGGAAGGTGCCCGCCGGCTCGTCCACGCGGGCCGAGCCGTCCGGGTTGGTGAAGCCGATGTCGCTCGTCCGCAGGCCGGCGATCGCGAGCGCGATGCTGCCATCGCCCGGGCCGGTGGCCGTCGCGCCGCTGGCGGCGATCGCGGAGGCGCTCGCCGCGACCGCGCTGTCGAGGCGCATGCCGCGCGCCGTGCGCAGGGGGTCCGACTCGGCGGACAGCAGCGGATCGGCCGCGTAGAAGTCGCCGGCGGCGGTCGCGGTCGGCGGGGCGCCGGACCACGTCACGCCCTGGCGGTGCACCGCGTTCACGGCGTCGATCACGCCGCGCGCGAGGGTGTCGATGTCGGCCTGCATCGTGGGGATGTCCACGACCGAGAGCTGCCGGAGCGCGCCGAGCTCGCCGCCGATGATCACCGGGCGCGTCGGGTCCGACGCGCGCGTGACATCGGCGACGCCGTTCGCCGTCACGGCCGCGATCGGGCGTACCTCGGTCGAGTCGACGAGCGAGAGGCCGCCGAGCAGCACGCTCGTCGCGCCGTTGGGCTGCTCGACGACCGAGGCGCCGGTGAGCGCGACGAGCCGGTCGAGCTTCTGGTCCCGTTCGTCGCGCAGCGTGTTGGCGCTCTGGCCGCCGGACTCCTGCGCGACCACCTGGCGGTTGAGGTCGGCGATCGCGGTCGCGAGTTCATTGACCTCGTTGACCGCGGCCTCGAGCCGCTGGCGCGTCTCGACCTGGAACTCGTCGAGCTGCTGCGCGACGCGGTTGAACTGCAGCGCGAGCTGGGCACCCGCCTGTTGGACCGCGCCCTGGACGCCGCCGGCGGTGGGGCGGGCGGCGAGGTCGCTCCACGCACCATAGAACGTGTCCAGCGCCGCGCCGAGGCCGGTGTCGCTCGGCTCCCCGAGGATCGTCTCGAGGCGGCCGAGCCCATCGGTCCGGAGGCGGCCGCCGGAGGCATCCGCGGACGCCCGGCGGAAGTTCGCGTCGAGGAACTGGTCACGCGCGCGCGTGGTCCCGATGACGCGCACGCCGGCGCCGAACTCGCCGTCGGCGAACCGGGTCGGGATCTGCGCGGCGGTCTCGACGCGCTGCCGCGTGTACCCGGCGGTCTGCGCGTTCGCGACGTTGTTGGAGGTCACCTCGACGGCGCGCTGCGCCGCGAGGAGCCCCGACCGGGCGTTGTTGAGGATCGAGCCGATGGACATGGCTCAGCCTCGCAGGTCCATGAGGCGCGGCGCGGCCGTCGGCGCCCCGTGGGCGCGGGCGGGGGCGGGATAGCTCGACGGGGCGGCGCCGCTGCCGGTGAGCACGCGGAGGAAGGCGTCACCCGAGGACATCGCGGACTGCAGCAGCTGCCGGTTCATCTCCACCCCGGCGACGAGCGTCCGCGCGGCCGCGCGCAGTTCCTCGGTCGCGAGCCGCTCGGCCTCGGTGAAGCGCTCGCCGAGCGCCTGCGGGAGGTCCTCGACGCGCCCCTCGCCGCCGCCACAGGCGGCGATCACGGCGGTGCGGCGGCGGCTGCGCGCCTCGCGGTACGAGGCGAGGAGCCGGTGGGCGGCGAAGACGGTGTCGTTCACGGCCTCGATGTCGTCGCGCGCGACCGCGCGGCGCTGGCGCTCGAGCGTGGCCACGAGTTCGTCGAGCACGGCGTGCTCGTCGCGCAGCGCGCGGAGGAGCGCGCTGCCATTCGTGCGCCGGGGCGCGGCGACCGGGGAAGGCGTGAGGACGTGTGGAGAGGCCATGACCGTGGACCTGGGAGGAGCCTATCGGGCAGTATCGGCCGACGGGCCGAGACGATGACGGAGGGCGTCAAAGAGTGACGTGGTGAGGTCGTGCGGCCCCGCCGCCCGCTGGGCGACCTGGTCGGCGACCTGCTGGTCGAGCATCGAGGCGAAGAGCTCCTCCCCCGGCCCCTTCTCGACGAGACCGTCCGTCGGGACGGAGGCGCGCATGGCGGCGAAGAGCTGGTTCACGAACAGGCCTTCGAGCGCCTGCGCGCTCTTCTTGAGGGCGGCCTCGGCCTGCGCGCGCTCCGGGGCGGCGGGGACGGGGCCGGTGGGCCGGCCGATCGGGGCGGTCATCGGACGATCACCTCGATCGGGAGGGCCCCGACCTGCCGAAGGGCGAGGAGGATGGCGGCGACGTCGGCCGGCGAGGCGTCCACGGCGCGCAGGGCGGCCGTGACCTCGAGCACCGATGTGCCGACCGGGAGCCGCAGGGCGATCGCGTCGGCGCCGACCGGGAGGCTGTCGGGGATGGCCGGTGCGGGGGCGGTGGCCCCGGCGGCCGGCGCGGGGCCGGTGATCGCGAGCACGATGCGGCCCTGGCGGACGACCGCCGCGCCCACCGGGGCATCGCCGCCCGCGACCACGAGGCCGGATCGGGCGTCCACGAAGACGCTGTTGCGCTGCGTCGTGCGGATGCGCAGCTCCCGCAACTTGCCATAGGCCTCGGCCTTCTCGTCGGTGGTGCCCGTGAGCGTGAGCGCGACGGCGCCCGGGTCCTCGACCTTCGCCTTGCCCTCGCCGAGCGCGGCGTTGATCGCGGCGGCGATGCGCTGCGCGGTGGCGAGGTCGGGCTCCTTGAGGAAGAGCTTCGAGCCGGCCTCGATCGTGGGCTTGGGCAGCTCCGCCTCCAGCACGCCCCCGTCCGGGATGGTCGCGTGGTTGACGGGGATGCTGCTGCTGCGACGCCACCGGACGTTCGCTTCCATGGGCGCCTCATCGATCACGAGCGGGCCCTGGGCGGTGGCGAAGGCCGGGCCAGTGGGACCGGCGACCAGCGGGGTCACCCACAGCACGCCCCCGCGGAGCGAGCGGGCGTCGCCGAGCGCCGCGACGTGCGTGACGAAGCGGCCGCCGGGCCGGAGATACGGATTGACCTCGGCGGTCACGAGCACCGCCGCGACGTTCTGGGTCCGGAGCAGCTCGGGCGGCACCGCGAGATCGAACCGGCGGAGCAGGTTGACGACCGCCTGGACGGTCATGCCGCCGTCGCGCGAGGCCATCGAGCGGTCGCCGGTGCCGTCGAGGCCGACGACGAGGCCGTAGCCGACGAGGCGGAGCGGGACCGTCGAGCCCTCGACCGTGAGGTCGGCGATGCGGGGATCCTGCGCGCGGAGCGGGGCGGCGAGGGCGAGCAGGAGCGAAGCGATCGCGACGGCGACCGCGTAGGCGCGTGCGACGCCGCGCGCGCCGGCGCGGTCGCGTGGCGGACGGGCGCGGTGCTTGACCACCGGCTCGCCCCAGCGGAGGACGCGGATCCCGGTCATGGCCAGACGAGCCCCAGGATGCGGCCGATGATGCCGCCGCGGGTCTTCCCGAGCCGGCCCTTCTGCTTCACGGTGATCCGCGCGTCGGCGAGGCGGTCGCCGCTCGCTTCGTTGCCCATCGTGATGTCCTGCGGCCGCAGCACGCCCTCGACGCTGATCTCCTGCCGGTTCTTGTCCACGTCGAGATTGCGCAGCCCCTTCACCTGGTACGTGCCGTCGGCGTTGCGCGCGGTGATGCGCACGGCGACGGTGGTCCGCAGGGCGGACGTGCGGCTCATGTCGCCCGTCTGCGAGGACGACGCGCGGCGCGAGTCGCCGAACGAGGCGGCGGTGGTGGTGGCGGGTGCAGGGGGCGTGAGCGAGAACCCGAGCTCGCGGCCGGTCTCGTCGCGGCCGCCCTGCGAGCGGCGCGCCGACGCGATGACGGCGTCGTCGATGAAGAGCGTGATGACGTCGCCCACCGCGAGCTCGCGGCGGTCGGCGGTCCAGCTGGAGGCGGCGGGGCGGACGGCGGCCGGCCGGGCGGCCGGCGCCGAGGCT
>JAIBBJ010000190.1 GCA_019694735.1 Gemmatimonadaceae bacterium
CCGTTCGACGCCGGCGCGGCGGCGGGGGCGCTCGGCGCCGCCGCCGGCGCCGGGGCGGCCGCCGCCGGCGCGATCGCCGCGCCCTTCTCGGTCTCGATCCGCGCCACCACCGCGTTCACCGGCACCGTGGTGCCCTCGTGCACGATGATCTCGGCGAGCACCCCTGCCGTCGGCGCCGGGATCTCGGCGTCCACCTTGTCGGTCGAGATCTCGAAGATCGGCTCGTCGCGCTTCACCTCGTCGCCGACCTTCTTCAGCCAGCGGGAGAGCGTGCCTTCGGCGATCGACTCGCCCATCTGGGGCATGATGACGTCTACACGGGCCACGGGACCACCTCGTTCAGGACTTGTCGCCGGCGCCGGCCGTCGGCGCCGGGGGGCGCTTCAGGGCCGAGACCACCAGCCAGGGGAGGGTCAGGAAGCCCAAGGCCCCGCCGACCACCGCATAAATGTACCAATCGCACGTCGGGATGCCCTCGCAGGAGGGCGCCTTCGCGAAGAACGCCACGATCTTGGAGACCAGGACGGCGATCATCGCGCCGGAGAAGCCGCCGATCCACGCCATGAAGCAGCCGATGGCGACGACGCGGCCGCGGGACGGGCCAGGGACGGTCGGGGAGCCGTCGGGGATGCTCACGGGTGCCTCCGGGAGGGCGCGGCGCTCACCACGCCGCCAGACGGCGCGCGGCCGTCACGATGTCGTCGACCTGCGGCAGGACGAAGTCCTCCAGCGCAGGCGCGTAGGGGAGCGGGATGTCGTGCGCCGTGACCCGGAGCACCGGCGCGTCGAGGTGCGCGAAACAGGCCTCGTTGATCCGCGCGGTGATCTCGCCGGCCAGGCCACCGGTGCGGGTGTCCTCGTGGACCACCAGCACCCGGTGCGTCTTGCGCGCCGTCGCGAAGATCGCGGCGTCGTCGAGCGGCGCGAGGGTGCGGAGGTCGAGCACCTCGACCGAGAGCCCGTCCTCCTGCTGCAGCCGCTCCGCCGCCTCCAGCGCCTTGTGCACGGTCGCCGCATAGGTGATCACGGAGAGGTCCGTCCCCTCGCGCGCGAGGCGCGCCCGGCCGATCGGGACCACGTGGTCCCCGGCCGGCATCACGCCCTTGATGCGCCGGTACAGGTACTTGTGCTCGAAGAAGAGCACGCAGTCGTCGTCGCGGATGGCGGCCTTCATCAGGCCCTTCGCGTCCTCGGCCGTCGCCGGGTAGACCACCTTGAGCCCCGGCGTGTGCACGAACCCCGCCTCGGGATTCTGGGAGTGGAACGGGCCGCCGCGGACGTACCCGCCGCTCGGCCCGCGCACCACCATCGGCGTCGGGAGGAACGCCCGGTATCGCGCCGTCGCGACGTAGTTGGTCAGCATGTCGTAGGCGTTGGCGATGAAGTCGATGAACTGCATCTCCACCACGGGCCGCATCCCCATGTGCGCGGCGCCCGCGGCCGCGCCGACGATCGCGATCTCGGAGATCGGCGTGTCGATCACGCGCGTGGCGCCGTACTTGGCGAACAGTCCGTCGGTCACCTTGAACGCGCCGCCGTACGCCCCGATGTCCTCGCCGAGCAGGAAGACCTCGGGATCGCGCTGCATCTCCTCGTCGAGCGCCTCGCGGATCGCCTCGAGGTAGGTGATCGCGGCCATCAGCGCGCCCCCGGGGCGGCGTCGAAGGTGCCCCAGCCCTCGGCCCGTTCGCGCCCGAGGCGCGAGGTGTCGGCGCCCGCGCGGAACCAGAGCGGCCGCTCGGCCGGCGGATCGGCGTAGACGCCCACGAGGGCGTCGTGCGGCGCCGGGAGCGGCGCGGCCTCGGCGAGGTCGGTGGCGGCGTCCACCTCACGCTGCACGCGCACGTCGAGCGCCGCGAGCTCCGCCGCCGGCACCTTCTCGCGGTCGAGCAGCACCCGCGTGAAGCGGTCGAGCGGGTCGTTCTGCTCGGCCCAGGTCTCGATCTCGCCCGGCGGCACGTACGACTGGTCGTCGTGCTCGGCGTGCCCCTTCCGACGGTAGGTGATGAACTCGAGAAGCGAGACGCCCTCGCCACGCCGGGCGCGGTCCACGGCGCGCTTCGTCACGTCGTACACGGCGAGGACGTCGTTGCCGTCCACCTGCTCGCCCTGCACGCCGTAGCCGATGGCCTTGTCCACGAGCTGCTTCGCGGCGGTCTGCCGATGGGTCGGCGTGGAGTACGCGTACCCGTTGTTCTCGATGACCACCACGAGCGGCAGCCGGTTCACCGCCGCGAAGTTGATCCCCTCGTGGAACGCGCCCGTGCTCGTCGCGCCATCGCCGACGTAGACCAGGCCGACCCGATCCTCGCCGCGGAGCTTGAAGCTCATCGTCACCCCGGCCATGACCGGGACCATGTCGCCGAGCGGGGAGATCTGCCCGAGGAACCCGCGGGTGGCGCCGGCGGGCCCGACGTCGCCGAAGTGGATGTTGAGCTCCCGCCCGCGCGTGGGCGAGTCGCCCCTCGCCATGTACTGCTTGAGCACCTCGACCGGCGTCGCCCCCTTCACGAGCATCGCACCCAGGTTCCGGATCAGCGGCGACATGACGTCGCGCGGCTCCAGCGCATAGCAGGACCCGACCGCGTCGGCCTCCTGCCCCAGCGAGCGGAAGAGCCCGCCCACGACCTTCGTCTGGCGGTAGAGCGCGACCAGCCGCTCCTCGAGCGTGCGCGTCAGCCGCATCCAGTAGTACAGCTCCAGCTTGCGGGCGAGCGGCAGCACCTCTCCGAGGTGCTGCGCGGCCGGGCCGTCACCGGCCCGGCGACGACGCTGCGACATCAGTAGGCGGGCGCGAACGAATGCCGGGAGTCCACCTGCGTATGCAGCTGGACGAAGAACTTCTTGACGTTCCGGTCGAGGCGGCTCTCGCCCATCTGGTCGGTGTGCGCCTCGACGAAGCAGTAGTGCCCGCCCTCCATGCGCACACTGAGCTCGAGGGTGGCCATCACCTCGGGCGTGCCGACGACGCCGGTGAAACTGCGCGTGCGCGCGGTCTGGCCGCTCGGCCGCAGGCCGATGGTCGGGAAGAACTCGTCCGCGGTGGCGAGGACCTGGTCCGGATGGAGGGAGGTGCGGTGGAAGTGGCGCATCCTGGGGGAGCGGATGAGGGTCAGGGCGTCACCGGCGCGGTCGCCGGTGTCGGGTTCGGGGTCTCGTTCTTCACTTGCTGCCGCCAATCGTGGGTCCGCTGCAGCGCCTCGGTCGAGTCGCGCCGGAACTGGATCCCCATGGCCCATTCACCGGCCGTGAGGAATCGGAGGCGGGCCCGGTACGTGCCCACCTCCGGGCCGTACTCGAGCCCGTTCCACACCGTCTTGTGGTCGGCGTTGGTCGCGAAGATGCGTCCTTCGCCGTTGGCGATGGGTTCATCCGTCGCCTTGTCGCGGACGACGATCGTGTAGGTGATCTCCTCGACCGCGCGCGGCGGCATCACGTCGGCGGAGACGCGGAGATCGAAGTCGTCGGTGGCGAAGCGCAGGACGCCCGCATCGGGCCCTGGACCGCAACTCAGCGCCCCGGCCGCGAGACCGAGGGCGAGGACGAGGCCGCGAAGGCGTGACGTGGCGGTGCGCATGGGGACTCCTCCTGAACGGTCCGCGCGGGCCCGGCGGGGGGCCGGGGTCGCGCTCGACACAAAGATAGCCGGAGCGCCGGCCGGGGTGACCCCCGCCGGGCCCGCCGACCCCTCGGTCACCCCCCGTCCGGGACCGCCGTGTCCCGGTCCCCGACGGCGCGCGCGACATGCCGCACGCGCTGGACCACGGTCGCCACCGAGGTCAGCGCGAGGAGTCCCACCACGCCGTCCAGTATCCACCCGTCGAAGGCCCGCCCGAAGAACGCCTGCGGCGCGGCGAGCAGCGTGATGCGTTCCGGCCGCTCCATCCAGCCGATGCCCCGCATCCCGACGCCGATCAGCTCCCCCCGGGATCGCGTATAGGAGGTCACGGAGGTCGCCACCAGCGCCACGAGCGCGACCGCCGTCATCGGGGCGGCACGCGGGACCTCGTGCCAGGCGTAGAACAGCAGCACGCCGCCCAGCAGCGCCGCATCGGCGACGCGGTCGAGGGTGGCGTCGTAGAACGCGCCGAAATCGGTCGCGCGACCGGTCCGCCGCGCCACGGCGCCATCCAACACATCGAAGAACGCGAGCAGGCCGAGCGTCCAGCCGGCGCTGCGGATCCACCCCGCGGCGAAGAGCGCGCCAGCCAACCCGGCCGCGCAGGTCCCCACGGTCGTGATCGCATTCGGCGGGACGCGGTGCCGCACGCACCACCCGATCAGCGGCTCGAGGAGCCGCAGGTAGCCGTCCCGGATCGCCCACCAGAGCCGCCGCATCCCCGTGCCGGCCCTCAGTACAGCAGGTACGGCTTCACGTGCCGCTGGAACGCGACGAGGGCGGGCTGCACGCGATCGATCACCTCGTCCGGGTCGTCGCCGCGCAGGAGCGCCTCGCGCGCCCACGTGGCGCCGAGCCGCAGGTCGACCGTCCGCGGATTGAAGCGCGCGGAGTCCGGGGCGACCTTCCGCACCGCCCAGAGCAGGGTCGCCCCGACCCGGGCGAGCTGGGCCCGCTCGCGGTCCTCGATGACGACCCGCACCCCCGGGATCTCCTTGCCAGCGAACTTCGCGTCCCCGGGCCGCTGCGGCGTGAACCGGACGGCCTCGAACCGCACGCCGACGAGCCCGCGCTCCGCGAGGAGGGCCGCCAGCTTCCGGTGGTCGAGCCAGCTCGCGCCGATCTGCTGGAACGGGCGGTCGGTCCCCCGCCCGACGGACAGGTTCGAGCCTTCGAACGGGACGAGCGCCGGGTAGATCAGCGCCGACTCGAGCGAGGTCATGGACGGCGACGGGGTCACCCAGGGGAGCTTCGCGTCGTCCCACCACATCGTCCGTCGGTAGCCGGCCATGCGGACGACCGTGAGCTTCACCGGGATGTGCAGGTCGGCCGCGAAGAAGCGCGCGAGTTCCCCCATCGTCATACCGTGCCGGAGGGGGTGGGGGTATAATGCGTACGCCTGTCCGCGCCGCGCCGGCGTCGGGTCCTCCGGATTGGCGAGCGCGGAGTCCAGCAGCAGCCCCTCGGCGCGTCCGCCGATCGGATTCGGTCGGTCGAGCACGACGAACGGGATGTCATGGCGCGCCGCGGCGCGCATCGCATACACCATCAGCCCCACATACGTCCAGGTGCGCGTGCCGATGTCCGCGAGGTCGAAGACGAGCCCGTCGAGGTCCCGCAGGAGGCTGTCGGGCGGCGGGACCGTCTCGCGCTGGTACAGCGAGTGCACCATGAGCCCACTGCGCGCGTCGCGCACGTCCGGCAGGTTCTCGACGTCCTGGTCGCCGCGGATGCCGTGCTCCGGCGAGAACAGACGGACGACCTGGACGTTGTTCCGCCTGGCGCGCGGGTCGTTCATCAGGAGGTCCACGATCGACCGCCCCTCGGCGTCGACGCCCGTCTGGTTGGTCACGACGGCGATGCGGCGTCCGGCGATCACCTGGAGCGAGTCGTCCAGCAGCACGGTCATCCCGAGCCGGAAGGCGGGCCGGTCATCGGCGCGCCGGGTGCCCGGGGCCCGCCCCTGCGCGCCCGGTGGCGTGGCGCAGGCCAGCATCGTCAGGCAGAGCAGCACCGCCCGCATCCCTCCCCACTCCCGCACGCCTTGATGTCGCACTCGCCGCTCCTCCGTCTGGCCGGCCTCGCCGGCGCCTGTCTCACGTTGTCGTGCGTCGCCCCCGCCGCGCCGGGGACCGTCGCGCCCGCGGCGGGCCCGGCGGTGCTGCAGGGCGTGCCCGTCACCCTCACCGGCCCCCTCCCGGCCGCTGCCACGCAGTGGATCGACGCGACCGTACGGGCCATGCCGTTGCGCGACCGGATCGGGCAGATGGTGATGATCTGGGTGCTGGGGGATTATACCAGCACGACGGACAGTTCGTTCGCATGGGCGCGCGACCGCATCGTCCTCGACCGCGTCGGCGGCGTCGTGATGTCGCTCGGCACGCCGATCGAGGTCGCGGCGAAGGTGAACGCCCTGCAGCGGCTCGCGCTCGGGCAGCACCAGCGGCTGCCACTGCTCATCGCGATGGACGTCGAGCCCGGGCTCGGCCGCCTCGAGGGCGGCACCTTCACCCCGGGCACGCTCCGGGGCGGCGACGCCACCGTATTGCCGAACAACATGGCGATCGGCGCGACCGGGAGCGTCGCGCATGCGCGGGAGGCGGGCCGCATCATCGGCGAGGAGTCGCGCGCCATCGGCATCCACGTCGCGTTCGCGCCGGCCGTGGACGTCAACAACAATCCCGCGAACCCCGTCATCAACGTCCGGTCGTTCGGCGAGGACCCGCACGCCGTCGCGGCCCTCGCGACCGCGTTCATCACGGGCGTGCAGTCGGCGGGCGTCGCGGCGACGGTCAAGCACTTCCCCGGCCACGGCGACACCGACACCGACTCGCACAACGCGCTGCCGGTGGTCTCGGCCAGCGTCGCGCGGCTCGACACGCTGGAACTCCTGCCCTTCCGTGCCGGTTTCCAGGCCGGTGCCGCGGCGGTGATGAGCGCGCACATCGCGCTGCCGGCGATCTCGCACGACTCGACGCCGGCCACGTTGGTGCCGGCGATCATGCAGGACCTGCTCCGCACCACGCTGCGCTTCGGCGGCCTCGCCTTCACCGACGCGATGGACATGCGCGGCGTCGGCGCGGGCTACGGCGTCGAGGAGAGCTCGGTCCGCGCGATCCAGTCGGGCGCGGACATCCTGCTGATGCCCGCCGACGTCCCGGCGGCGATCGCCGCGATCGGCGCGGCCGTGGAACGCGGCGAGATCCCCGCCGCGCGCATCGAGGCCTCGGTGCGGCGCATCCTGGAGTGGAAGCTCCGGACGGGGGCGATCCAGCGCCCGGTCGTCGACCTCGACTCGCTGCGCGTCATCGTCGGTTCCGGCCCGAACCGCCGCGCCGCACAGCGCATCGCCGAGGACGCCATCACGCTCCTCCGCAACGACGACCGCCAGCTCCCGCTCGCCGCGGGCGGGCGCACCGCGATCATCACGTTCGCCGCCGAGAGCGACGTGCAGGCCGGACGGACGTTCGGCGGCGAATTGCGCGGGCTGCTGCCACAAGCGCGCCTCGTCCGGATCGCGCCGTCCACGCCGCGGCAGCGGCTCGACTCCCTGCTCCGTCCGGACGAGCGCGTCGTCTTCGCCACCTTCGTGCGGACCATCGAGGGCGAGGGGCGCTTCTCGGTCGGCGAGCACGTCGCGCGCTGGCTTGACTCGGTCGCGGTCGCGCGGCCGGTCACCGTGGTCGCCTTCTCCAATCCGTACGTCATCCGCGAGTTCGCGTGGGTCTCGGGGTACGTGGCCGCCTTCGGTCGCGGGGACGCGATCGAGCGCGCGGCGGCGCTGGCGGTCGGCGGCCGGATCCCCTTCCGCGGGCACGCACCGATCTCGCTGCCGGGCTTCTTCACCACGGGCGCCGGGACCGTCACCGGCGTGCCCGACACGGCCCGCGCGGACCTCGAGGATTCGCTCCGCGCGATCCTCGCCCGCGGCGTGCGCGACTCGGTCTTCCCGGGCGCCATCGCCCTCGTCGGGAATCGTGGCGGCGTCGTCACCGAGGTGAGCGCCGGGCGCATCGACTGGGCCGCTGATGCGCCGGCGCCCGATGCCCGGACGGTCTGGGACATCGCTTCGCTCACCAAGGTCGTCGGCATGACGACCGCGATGATGCAGCTCGTCGAACAGGGGAAGGTCGTCCTCGACGCGCCCGTGCAGCGCTACCTCCCGGAGTGGACGGGGCGGTGGAAGGAACGCGTCACCGTCCGCCACCTGCTCACGCATTCCGCCGGCCTTCCCGCCTTCCGCCAGCTCTGGAAGCTCACGAGCTCCCCCGATTCGGCGCGCGCGCTGCTCATGGCGACGCCGCTCGATACCGTGCCGGGCGCCCGCATGGTCTACTCCGACATCGGCGCGATCCTGGCCGGTTGGATCGTCGAGCGGGTCAGCGGCGAGCCCCTCGCCCAGTACTACGAGCGCCACATCTTCGGGCCGCTCGGGATGACGGACACACGGTTCCTGCCGCCCGCGGACTGGCGGCCGCGCATCGCGCCGACGGAGCGCGACCCATGGCGCGGGAGGCTCCTCCGCGGCGAGGTCCACGACGAGAACGCCTTCTTCCTCGGCACCCCGGTCGCCCACGCCGGGCTCTTCTCCTCGGGTCGCGATCTCGCCCGGTTCGCCCAGCTGCTGCTCAACGAGGGGGCCCTCGGCGGGACGCGCATCGTCGGAGCCGAGACGGTGCGCGACTTCACGCGGGTGCAGAACGTGCTCCTCTCCAACCGTGCGCTCGGCTGGGAGACGCCGACCGGGGGCAACTCGGCCGGCCGCTGGATGAAGCGGCCGGCCTACGGGCACACGGGCTTCACCGGGACGTCCATCTGGATCGACCCGGCGAACGACCGGTTCGTCGTGCTGCTGACGAACCGCGTCAATCCCACGCGCGAGAACTCACGCATCGGTCCGGTGCGCACGGCGGTCGCGGATCTCGTCACCACGGCCGATCTCACGGCGGCAGCGGCCGCCGCGCGGGCCGCCACGTCCGGTCCCGCCGGGGCCACGCCGCCCCAGCCCCAGTGAGCCGGTGAGCGCGGCCGGCGTACCGGAGCACGCCCGACCGCTGACGGCGCTGCGGTTCCTTGCGGCGCTGTGGGTGCTGTGCCACCACGCGCTCCCGCAGCAGGGCCCGGTCACGACCGCCATCGGCGCGACCGGCTGGTTGGGCGTCTCGCTGTTCTTCGTGCTGTCGGGGTTCCTGCTCACGGTCCGCTACGCGCCGGACGGGACGCTGCGGACGACGCCTCGCACCTTCTGGCTCGAGCGGGTGGCGCGCCTTGCGCCCACCTACCTGCTCGCGCTCGCCTTTGCGCTCCCCCTCTTCGTGCGTGACGCGCGCGTAGCGGACCACGGAGCGGGACGCATCGCGGCGATCGCGGCCTCCACCGTCTCCCTGCAGCAGAGCTGGCACCCAGCGCTCGCCTGCCAGTGGGACTGCCCGGCGTGGTCGCTGTCGGTGGAGGCCTGGTTCTATTTCGCGTTCCCGCTCCTGGTCGCTCTCGTCGGCGCGTGGCTCCTGCGGGACTCCGCGGCCCGCCCGGGTCGTGGCGCGATGCTCCTCGCCGGCGCGATGGGGGCATCCGCGGTGGTGTTCCCGTGGCTGGAGCGCGCCAGCGCCAGCTGGCCGGCCCCCGTCTACTCGCTCTCGCCACTCGCCCGCTGGCCGGAGTTCGTCGCCGGGATGGCGCTGTCGGCGCTCATCGGGACCCGGCGACCGCGGTTCGCCGGGCCGGGTGTGGTCGCGCTGCTCGCGGGCACTGCCTGGTTGGCCGTCGTGGTGACCCTTCGCGGACCGATCATGGACGCGGGGCTCCACCTGTTGCCGCCGAGCCTGCCGGGCTTCGTGCTGCTCGTCGCCGGGTGCTGGCTGCTCCGCGAGCATCCCGCGTTCGGCCTCGGTGCACCGTGGCTCGTCGCGCTCGGCGAGGCGTCGTACGCGCTCTACCTGTTCCATGCCCCGCTCCACGGGTACCTCCTCGCCGCGGCGAACCGGGTCCTCGGCCGCGGGTACGACGGGACCTGGGGGCTCTTCGCCGGATATGGTGCCCTCGCGATCCTGCTGTCGGTGGCGGTCCACCGCGGGTTCGAGCGTCCCTGGCGGACCCGCCTCCGCAGCCGCTGGGGGCTGGGCCAGCGGGCGGCGTGACCGTCCCGCTGGCTTGTCCCCGGAACCCCGAACCGTATATTCCGGATTGGTAGGAACGCGCCGCGACAGCGGCCCCCTAGCGCCCACATCGGAGGGTCAGATGAGCACGATGAATACGCCTGAGGTCGCGGTGACCATCACGTCGGCCGCGGCGACCGAGGTCAAGAAGTTCATGAGCGCCGAGAACGTCGCCCCCGAGGTCGGTGGGCTCCGCGTGAGCGTGCAGCCCGGCGGCTGCTCGGGCTTCAAGTACAGCCTCCTCATCGAGGACAAGCCGGCCGACGACGACACCGTGCTCGCCCAGGACGGATTCAATGTCTTCGTGGACCCGTTCTCGATGCAGTACCTGAACGGGGTCGCCATCGACTACGTGACCTCGATGCAGGGCTCAGGCTTCACGTTCAAGAACCCGAACGCCACGGGCGGCTGCGGCTGCGGCTCGAGCTTCTCGGCCTGAGCGGTGGCGAATGAACGAGGGCCGCGCGCGGAGCGCGCGGCCGGCGTGCGCGAGGCCCGCGGTCCCGAGCAGGGACGCGGGCCTCGCGCCGTTCCCGCCGCCGAACAACGGGAACGGATCCGCACGCGGGTGTTCGAGGACCACGGCGCGCTCGCGCGCGAAGTCGCCCAGCGCGTCGCCGCCACGATCCGCCGGGCGAACGCCGAGGGTCGGCGCGCCGTGCTCGGCCTCGCGACCGGCTCCACGCCGATCGGCGTCTACCGGGAGCTCGTCCGGATGCACCGCGAGGAGGGGCTGAGCTTCGCCCAGGTCGAGACGTTCAATCTCGACGAGTACCTCCCGATGCCGCCGGACAGTCCGCACGCGTACCACCGGTTCATGTGGACGCACCTCTTCTCGCAGATCGACATCCCGAAGGCGCAGGTGCACCTGCTGGACGGCACCGTGCCCCCCGAGCGCGTCGCCGAGCATTGCGCGGCGTACGAGGCGGCGATCGCGGCGGCCGGGGGCATCGACTTCCAGCTGCTCGGCATCGGCAAGACGGGGCACATCGGCTTCAACGAGCCCGGTTCCGGGCTCGACAGCCGCACGCGGCGGATCCTCCTCGACCGCATCACGCGACGCGACGCGGCCAGCGGCTTCTTCTCCGAGCGCGCGGTGCCGCGCGAAGCGATCACGATGGGCGTCGCGACGATCCTCGCCGCGCGCGAGGTCGCGATCCTCGCCACCGGGGAGCACAAGGCGGCCATCGTGCGGCGCGCGGTCGAGGGCGAGGTGGACCACCAGGTCCCGGCGACCTTCCTGCAGCGCCACGGCGCGGCGACGTTCTACTGCGACACGGCGGCGGCCGCCGACCTCACGCGGATCGCGACCCCGTGGCTGGTGGACGAGGTCCAGTGGACCCCGGAGCTCGAGGTCCGCGCGGTCATCTGGCTCGCCGAGACCACCGGCCGGGCGATCCTCAAGCTGTCCGAGGGCGACTACACCGAGCACCACCTGGGCTCGCTGCTCGCTCGGCACGGGGAGGCGGGCACGGTCAACGGCAAGGTGTTCTGGTCGCTGAACGACCGGATCCGGGGCCGGGCGAAGCTCCCCCACTCGGCCCGCATCGTCGTCTTCTCGCCCCATCCGGACGACGACGTCATCTCCATGGGCGGCATCCTCCGGAAGCTGGTCGAGAACGGCAACCACGTCGTGGTCGCCTACATGACCAGCGGCAACATCGCGGTCTTCGACCACGACGTCACGCGGCACCTCGACGTGCTCGAGCGCGTCGCCCGCGAACGGCGGCTCGACGCCGCCTTCGGCGCGTACGCCGGCGCCGTGCGTGACGCCATCGCGGCCAAGCAACCCGGCGAGCCGGACGCGCCGCTCGTCGCCGACATGAAGCGCATCATCCGCGAGTCCGAGGCCGTGAGCGGCATCGAGACCGTCGGCCTGTCGGCGGAGCACGCGCGCTTCCTCGACCTGCCGTTCTACCACACCGGCACGATCGAGAAGAAGCCGATCGGCCCCGAGGACGTGGCGATCGTCCGGCGGCTCCTCGAAGCCGAGCGCCCGCACTACGCATTCGTCGCCGGCGACCTCAGTGACCCGCATGGGACGCACCGGATGTGCAAGGAGGCGATCGACCGGGCGCTGACGGAACTCCATCCGGCGCGCCCGCGCGGCGTGCAGGAGCCGCCGCCCGAGTACAGCGACAAGACCGCCGGGACGTTCACCCCCGAGGTCTGGCTGTATCGCGGCGCCTGGCAGGAGTGGCCGGTCGCCGAGGCGACGTGGCTCGTCCCGCTGTCGCGCGAGGAGCTGAAGCTGAAGATCCAGGCGATCTTCAAGCACCAGTCGCAGAAGGACTCCGCCCCGTTCCCGGGGCAGGACGACCGCGAGTTCTGGCAGCGGGTCGAGGCCCGCAACACCGGCACCGCAGGGCTGCTCGACCGGCTCGGCCTCGCCGAGTACAACGCCATCGAGGCCTATGTCGTCGACTGACGCGGCCGCCGCCTTCACGGGGCTCGACTGGGCGGTCCTCATCGCGTACCTCGCCGGCACCATCGCCCTCGGCGTCTGGCTGGGCCGTGACCAGAAGGACGCCAAGGACTACTTCGTCGCCGGCGGGACCATCCCGTGGTGGGCGGTGCTGTTCTCCATCGTGGCGACCGAGACCAGCGCGCTCACCTTCATCTCGATCCCCGGCCTCGCCTACCTCGGCGACTTCACGTTCCTGCAGGTCGCGACCGGCTACCTGCTCGGGCGGATCGTCGTCGCCTACACGCTGCTCCCGCGCTACGCCGGCGGCGAACTCGTCACGGCGTATGCGCTGCTGGAGAGACGGTTCGGGCTCGCGACCCGCCGCTTCGCCTCGGTGACCTTCATGGCCACGCGCGCCTTCGGCGACTCGGTCCGGGTGTTCGCCACCGCGATCCCGATCGCGCTGATCATCGGCCCGATCGTGCCGGCCGAGTGGCTGACGCCGGTCTCGATCCTCGCGCTCGGCGTCGCGACGCTCATCTACACGTACGAGGGCGGCATGCGCGCGGTCGTCTGGACCGACGTGATCCAGACCGTGATCTATCTCTTCGGCGGCGTGGGTGCGATCGTCCTGCTCGGGCAGGGCGTCGAGGGCGGCTGGGCCGCGATCCTCGCCGATGCGGGCGCGGCCGGCAAGCTCCGCCTGCTCGACCTCTCCACGGACATCGGCAAGCCGCACACCCTCTTCGCCGGCGTGCTCGGCGGCGGATTCCTGGCCATGGCCTCGCACGGCGCGGACCAGCTCATCGTGCAGCGGCTGCTCACGGCGGCGGACCTCCGGGATTCCCGGCGCGCCCTCATCGGCTCCGGCCTCGCCGTGATGGCCCAGTTCGCCCTGTTCCTCTTCATCGGGATCGGGCTCTGGAAGTTCTATCAGGGGCGCGCCTTCCCCGCCCCGGACAAGATCTTCCCGACCTTCATCGTCGAGGAGATGCCGTCGGGGATGACCGGCGTCGTGATCGCGGCGATCCTCGCCGCGGCGATGAGCACGATCAGCGGCTCGCTCAACTCGCTGGCCGCCGCGACCACGCACGACCTCTGGATCCCCCTCAAGGGCCAGGGCACGCCGGCCCAGCTCCTCCGGGTCTCGAAGGTCTTCACGTTGATCTGGGCCGTGATCCTCATCGGCGGGGCGCTGCTGTACAAGGCCGAGGGCACGCCGGTCGTGGTCATCGCCCTCTCTATCGCCTCCTTCACGTATGGCGGCCTCCTGGGCGGCTTCTTCCTCGCCCTGCTCTGGCCGCGCGCGGCCCAGCGCGACGCGATCCTCGCGATGGCCGTCGGCATCTCCGTCATGAGCGTCGTCGTCTTCGCCGGCCGGCTCGGCGCGGCGTTCCCCGCCCTCGCGGGGCCCCTCGCCCCGGTGACCGGCATCGCCTGGCCGTGGTTCGTGCTGATCGGTACCGCGATCACGCTCGCCACGGGTATCTTGTCCTCGTTCACGCACGCGGCGCCCTCGGCGCCCCGACCCTCCCGCAACTGAGAAGTCCCGTGGCGCATCTCGTCGTCGGTGTCGATGGTGGTGGCAGTAAGACCCAGGTCCTCGTGGCCGAGGGACGGAAGGAACTCGCGACCCTCACCGGGGGCCCGAGCGCGATCCGGCCGGGCGAGGCGCTGCACTCGGCCGAGGTGATCGGCGCGCTCGTCCGCGACGCGCTCGCGGTGGCCGAGCGCGACGTGAAGCCGCGGACGCTCGTGGTCGGCGTCGCCGGCGCCGGCCGCGAGAAGGAGCGTCGCACCCTGCTCCGTGCCCTCGAGGGCGAACAGCTCGCCGACGAGGTCGTGGTGGTCACCGACGGGGAGATCGCGCTGGCCGACGCGTTCGGCGACGGCCCGGGCATCCTGCTCGTCTCCGGCACGGGCTCGGTGGCCTACGGGCGCGGGCCGACCGGGACCCTTCTCCGCGCGGGGGGCTGGGGGCCGCACTGCGGCGACGAGGGCAGCGGCGCCTGGATCGGCCGGCGCGCGCTCAGCGTCGTCACGGCCTCGCACGACGGCCGAGAGCCGGAGACGCGGCTCATCGGCGCGATCCTGACGGCGCTCGAGCTGGAGGAGGTGGACGACCTCATCGGCTGGGCGTCCGCTGCGACCCCGAAGGACCTCGCCGCGCTCGCGATGCCGGTGCTGACGCTCGCCAGCGAGCGCGACCTGCGCGCGAACTCGATCTGCACCATCGCCGCCGAGGAGCTCGTGCTGCACGTGCGCACGCTGGCCCGCCAGTTGTTCGTGGACGAGCGCGCGGCGGTCCCCGTCGCCCTGGCGGGCGGGATGCTGCAGCGCGGGTCGTTCCTGCGCCGGCTGGTGGAGCACCGGCTCAAGACGGCCGTGCCGGGCTCACACCTCCACGGGGACGAGGTCGTGCCGGCGCGCGGCGCGGTGAAGCTCGCGAAGCGGGCGGTCGCGACGGCCTGAGGGCGCGTCCGGGCGCGGGACGGCCTCGGACGAACGACCCGCGGGGCGGTGGCAGGCGGCCACCGCCCCGCGTTCGCATCCCGGCCGGCTTCAGCCCTCGTCGAAGTCCACCGGAGGCAGCCCGCGGCGGAGCCGCGAGTGGCGCCGCCCGTACAGCAGGTAGGCGACGACGCCGATGGCCAGCCAGATGCCGAATCGCTCCCACGCGACCGGGGGCAGGCCCTTCATCACGAACACGCAGGCCGCCGCACCGAGTGGCGCGACCAGCCACACGAATGGCACGCGGAACGGCCGCGGCCGGTCGGGCTCGACATAGCGCAGGATCAGCACGCCGATGCAGACGATCACGAACGCGAAGAGCGTCCCGATGTTCGTCAGGTCGTAGGTCGCGACGTCGTCGGCCACGAGGGCCGCGAGGCCGACCATCAGCCCGGTGATGATCGTCGTGATGTGCGGCGTACGGTACTTCGGATGGAGCTTCGCCGCGGCGGCCGGGAGCAGCCCGTCGCGCGCCATCGAGAAGAAGATCCGCGGCTGGCCGTACTGGAAGACGAGGAGCACGGCGGCCATCGAGACCACGGCGCCGGCGGAGATGATCCACTCGAAGCGCTGGAGCCCCGCCACGTCGAAGGCGTGTGCGAGCGGGTCGGATGAGGCGAGCTGCTGGTACGGCACCAGGCCCGTGGCCACCGCGCCGACGATCACGTAGATCAGCGTGCAGATGCCGAGGCCGAGCATCAGGCCGCGCGGCATGGTGCGCTGCGGGTCCTTCACCTCCTCGGCCGCGGTCGAGATCGCGTCGAAGCCGATGTAGGCGAAGAAGACGATCGCCGCGCCCTGGTGGATGCCGCGGAACCCGTTGGGGGCGAACGGCGTGTAGTTGGCCGGATCGATGTGCATCGCGCCGACGATCACGAACAGCGCCAGCACCGCGAGCTTCACCAGCACCATCACGTTGTTCACCCGCGCGCTCTCGCGCACCCCGATCACCAGCAGCCAGGTGATCGCCATGACGATGAGGAACGCCGGGAGGTTGAGGATGATGGGGAGGCCGCCGATCCGCGGCGCGGTGTCGAGGATCGCGTGGATCGCGGGGTTGCTCGACGCCTTGACCTGGAAGTAGCCGTGCGTGAGCCACCCCGGCAGGTCCACGAGCGGCGAGATGAGCGACGTGAAGTAGCTGCTCCAGCTGATGGCCACCGCGACGTTCCCGACGGCGTACTCGAGGATGAGGTCGAACCCGATGATCCACGCCACGAGCTCGCCGAACGAGGCGTAGCTGTAGGCGTACGCCGAGCCGGCGGTCGGGATCATCGCCGCGAGCTCGGCGTAGCAGAGGGCCGCGAGGGCGCAGGCGGCGCCGAGCAGGACGAACGAGATGACCAGGGCCGGCCCGGCCGCGTAGCGCACGACCTCGCCGGTGGGGCTCACCTCGCCGGCCGCGGCGGTGCCGAGGGTCGAGAAGATGCCGGCGCCGATGACCGCGCCGATCGAGAGGGCCACGAGGTCCTTCGTGACCAGGGTCCGGCGCAGGCCGTGGCCGCCATCCCCCTCTCCCGCCGGTGCGGCGATCGGCTTGCGGGCGAAGAGCGAATTCATGCGCGGCTCCGGCGCACGAGCGGGGACTCGGTCATGTCGAGGGGTGTCGGGGAGGTGGCGGAGCGGCGGACCCGTGAAGGTATCCGCGGCCCGGCCCCCGGACCAGTCAGCGCGGCGCCTCGGCCGTGATCTGCACCGTGTCACGGACCGGCGTCCCGTCGCCCCGCACCGCAGGACGGAAGCGCACCTCCGCGAGCATCTCGCGGATCTTCTTGTTGTAGCCGCCGTCCCGAGACGGATTGAACGCGATCAGCTTGGCGTTGCCGCGTTCGTCCACGTCGAAGACCGCGACCATCCGGTACGGGCGCACCTTCTGTGGTACCGGGATGGGCAGGAGGGCGAGATTGGTCACCTGGGGTGGATAGATGTCCCCCGCTCCGCCGCCCGTCCCGGGCCCGACGCCGGACCCACGGCCCGTGCCCTGTCCGGAGCCGACGCCACCTCCCGAGCCGGGGCCGTTCCCGCCGCTGCCGTCGTTCCCGGAGCCGCCTCCGGTCCCCGGGGTCGAGACCGCCGGGCCGCTCTGAACGGGATCGGCGGGCGCCGGTGCGGGCGTGGGCTTGGCGGGCTCGGGGGGCGGCGTCACCGGGGGCGTGGGCTGCGGCTTGGGCGGCACCACCGGGGGTGTGACCACCTTGGGCTGCGGCAGGGCTGGCGGAGCCACCTGCAGGTAGCGGAGCCGCTCGGGGCGAGTCTCGCCCCCGGTCCCCCCGGTCCCACCGCCACCGCCGCCCGCCGGGCCGGGCCCGCGCCCGCCTGAGGTCTCCTCGAACTCGAGCTGGGTCGCGACGATCGGCGGCAGGAACAGCGCGAGCAGGATGATCGCGTGGAGCAGCGCCGAAAGGACGAGTCCGGTGCGGCTGCGGCGCTCCGGCTCCGGGATCCCATGGAGGGGCCGGATCGGCCGGCGCGGCTTGCCGGAAGGAAGGAGGTCGGGCGCGGTCACAAGTCAAAGATAGGAACGCCGACCCCGTGCCGAAGGGTCCCCCGGGGAGGACCCGGCGGGGGCGGCCGAGGGCGGGATGGCCGCACCGGGGGGTGGCGGTGATCCCGCAATTGATACGGCGGACGAGCCCCGAAAGGTTCGTCCGCCGATCGCCCGCCGGAGGGCGGGACCTACTTGCCGGCGTCCTTCGGCGTGACGCCGATGACCTTCACGCCCGCGCCGCGCGCCACGTCCATCGCGTAGATCACGTCGTCGTACTTCACGGCCGGATCGCCCTTGATGAACATGATCTTCTCGGGCCGCGGGTCGTAGATCGCCTTGAGCCGCGTGGCGAGGTTGTCGCGCGTGAGCGGCTCCTTGTTCACCGCGAAGTTGCCCTCGGGGAGCACTTCGAGCACGATCTGGTCCGACGCCGAGTTGGCCGTCGCGACGGCCGGCTGCGGGTCGGGGAGCTGCATGTCGATCGCCTTGCGCATCATGGGCTGCATGATCATGAAGATGATCAGCAGCACGAGCATGATGTCGATCATGGGCACGACATTGGGCTCGTTGTTGAGCCCGCTGTTGCCACCGCCAACGCTCATTCCCATGGTCGTCGCTCCTTACGGGGCCTTCTGGGTGGGCTGCTTGATCTCGTCCCCGGCGACCGAGGACTCGGTCCCCGGCTTCTGGTCGGTGATCGCGGCCACCACGCGGACGCCGTTCCGCGACGCGATGTCCATCGCATCGAGGATCTTGCCGTACTCGAGGTTCTTGTCGGCCTTCAGGTACAGGATCTGGTCGACGGTGCGGACCGTGTAGATCGACTTCAGCTGGTCACCCAGCTGCTCGTTCGGGATGGCCTGCTTGTTCAGGAAGTACTGCCCGAACTTGTCGATGCCGAGGATCTGGTCCTCATCGGCCTCGGGGTGCGCCTTCAGGTTGATGCCCGACGGCGGCTCCGCGGTGAAGCCGGTCGCGATCGTCGGCGTCACCACCATGAAGATGATGAGGAGCACCAGCATCACGTCGATCATGGGGACGACGTTCGGCTCGGCCTTGACGCCGCCCCCGGTGCTGACAGACATACCCATCGCGAATCCCTCCTGGGATCGTCAGGCGAGGATTACTGCGAGATCGGCGCCGAGCCCGACTGGGCCTTGGTCGAGAACTCGCGGGTGAACCGGCTGCGGCCGAACTCGCCCGAGACGCCCTTGATCAGGTAGTCGATCATCTCCTTCGAGACGTAGGTCATCTCGGAGGTGAGGTTGTCGATCTTGGTCTGGAAGTAGTTGAAGAACCACACCGCCGGGATGGCCACGAGGAGGCCGAAGCCGGTGGCGATGAGCGCCTCGGCGATGCCGACCGTGATGGCCGCGATGCCCGTCGAGCCCGAGGTGCCCATGGCGGCGAACGCGTTGATGATGCCGAACACGGTGCCGAGGAGGCCGACGAACGGCGCCGTCGAGCCCACGGTCGCGAGGACCGCGAGGCCGCGCTTCAGCGAGACGATCTCGACGAGCATGTTGCGCTCCACCGCGCGCTCGGCCGAGTTGATGTCCGACACGGTCACCGAGCCGTCGAGGATGAGGGGCTTCACCTCATCGAGCGCGCCGCCGAGGACGCGGGCGACGTGCGACTTCTTGTACGACTGCGCCAGGTTGATCGCCTCGGCGAGGTTGTCCTCCTCGAGGAACTGCGAGAACTCGGGGGCGAACTTGAGGGTCTCGGCCTGCGCCTTGCGGAGGTTCCACCACTTCCCGAAGGCCACGGTGAGCGACCAGAGCGACATCACCGCGAGCACGAACCAGATGCCCTTCGCGAACGGCGGCGAGTGCTCGAAGATGTAGCCGATGTCCATGTTCATGCTGCGATTCTCCTCGTCGTACGGTGGGAAAGGGTGGTCACTTCTGGAGGGCGAAGACGAACGGCTGCTGGACCAGCTGCTTCACCTTGCGGCCGCCGACCTCTGCCGGCAGGAACCGCATCTGGGGCAGGGCCGAACGGACCGCCGCCTCGAACAGGTCATGCGACTTGCGGATCACCTTGAACGACCCCGGCTCGACGCGCCCGAGGGTGTCCACGACGAACTGGGCGAGGACCTCGCCCTCGACGCCCGCGGAGCGGAGGATGTCCGGGTAGCGCGGCGAGCCCGATCCGGGCACCGGCGCCACCGGCTTCTCCACCTGGAAGTCGAAGTACGGCTGGTCCTGGTTCACCACCATCGGCTGGCCGCCGGCGACGCCGGCCGCGATGCCGCCCGCCACGCCGCGTCCCGAGAAGTCGTCCTCGTTCGTCAGCTTCTTCGAGAGGTCGATCTCCGGGATCACGTCCGGGATGTTGATCGGCGCGGTGAGCACCTGGAAGCCCTTCGCCACCGGGGGCGCGGCCACCACGTCGGGCGGCGGCGGGGGCGGCTCGTCCGGCGGGGGCGGCTCGTCCTTCTTGATCTCGACGAAATCGACCTTCTGCTGGATCTCTTCCGCCACGGCCTCGCCCACCTGCTTCGTCGCGACGACGGCGCCGGCGATGACCGCGGTGTGGAAGAGGATGGAGAAGATCGTCCCGCCGAGCGAACGCTCCTTCTTGGGCTTCGACTCGATCAGGTTGTTGAACACGCGTCCGTCTCCGATGGTGAATAGTCGCGTGACCGCACCCCGATGCCGCTCGTCCGGGGCCTCGACCGTGGGGCGGAAGCTACGGAGCCCGGGTGAACCCCGTAATCGGGAGAAGATTAAGTTTCGCTTAATCCCCGGTGAGCTTTCGGCGCGCCCGCGCCAGCGGGCGGCGGGACGTCAGCCGGCCGCCGGCTCCGCCGGGATCGTCACCGTGAAGGTGCTCCCGCGCCCGAGCCGCGAGGCGACGTTGATCGCCCCCCCGTGCGCATGCGCGATCCACTGGGCGATCGCGAGCCCGAGGCCGAAACCGCCCCGCTCCCCGCCCCGGGACCGGACCCGGTCGGCGCGCCAGAAGCGGTCGAAGATGAACGGAAGGTCCGCCGCGGCGATGCCCTGCCCCGTATCGTGCACGGAGAAGGCCGCGAGGTCGCCGCGCCGCTCGAGCGCGATCGTCACGGCCCCGCCCCGCGGCGTGTACTTGATCGCATTCGTCACGAGGTTCAGCAGGAGCTGCCGGAGCCGCACCATGTCGCCCAGCACGTGGACCGGCTCGTTCACCGCCAGCGTGACGGCGATGGCGGCCCCCTCGCCCAGGATGGTCGCCGTCTCGTGGACATCCGCGGTGAGCGCCGCGAGGTCCACCGACTCCCGGTGGATGTCGAACCGCCCCTCGTCGGCGCGGGCGAGGGTGAGCAGCGAGTCCACCAGGTCGGCCATGCGCGCCGACTCCGCGAGCGCCTCCTCGAGCGCCGGCAGCTGGTCGGGGGTCACCCCGGGCGACGACATCGCGCGCTCGAGGTCGGCCCGCATCACGGTGAGGGGCGTCTTGAGTTCGTGGCTCGCGTCCGCGGTGAACCGGCGCAGCGCGGCGAAGGACCCCTCGAGCCGGGCGATCATCCGGTTGATGGTCTCAGCGAGGCGGTCCAGTTCGTTCTCGTCACTCTCCACCGGCAGCCGACGGTGCAGCGACCGGCCGTCCTGGATCGCCTCGAGGTCGGCGATCAGGTGGTCCACCGGCTGCAGGTAGGTCCCCGCCAGCGCCCAGGACGCGAGCACGCTCAGCACGAAGATGAGCGGGAAGCTCACGAGGATCGTCGCGAAGATCGGCAGGTTGAAGAGCTCCAGCTCCTCGGCCGAGCTCGCCGCGACGACGCGCAGGGGCTGCATCCGCTCGACCGGCCGCTCGATGTGCACCTGCACGTAGAGGCGCGACGGGATCGAGTCGAGCGGCACGAACCCGGCCGGCTGCTCGGGCGTGAACGCGCGCCGCACGGCCCGGAGCAGCGCATCCTGGTCGCGGGCGTAGAGCTGCAGGGCGAGGCCGTTGGCGTACAGCACGCGCGACGAGTCCACCACGAGCACGTAGCCCGGGAGGGCCGCGAGCCGTCGCACCACGCTGGCCGACAGCGGCGGCAGCCGGGCGGAGTCCTCGGCCACCAGGACGCGGTCGAAGAGCCCGGTGCCGGCCTGGGCGATGACCGCCGACCCGAGGGTGACCACGCCGTCCACCCGCTCCTGCAGCACGCGCTGCTGGGCCGCACGACTCGACGAGAGCATGATCGCCGCGAAGACGAGCAGCGTCACGCCGAGTGCCACGGCGTACGCCAGGGTGAGCCGCCCGCGGATCGTCCGCACGCGCCGTCAGCCCTTCAGCACGTAGCCCACGCCGCGCACGGTCGTGATCAGCTTCCGGTCGTGCGCGGCGTCGATCTTCTTGCGGAGGTGGTTGATCACCACGTCGACGATGTTCGTGCCGGGGTCGAAGTGGTAGCCCCACGCGTACTCGGTGATCAGCGTCCGCGAGAGCACGCGGCCGGCGTGCCGGGCGAGGTACTCGAGGACCAGGAACTCCTTGGGCGTGAGCTCGACCGGGCTCCCGGCACGCGTCACCTCGCGCGCATCGAGGTCCACCACGAGGTCGGCGACCTGCAGGCGCGGCGAGACGATCGCACGAGGCCGGCGCGCGAGGGCCTCGACGCGGGCGAGCAACTCCTCGAAGGCGAACGGCTTGGTCACGTAGTCGTCGGCGCCCGCGCGGAGCGTCTCGACCTTCGCGTCCACCGCGTCCTGCGCGGTGAGCACCAGCACCGGCTTCTCGAAGCCGCGCGACCGGAGGTTGCGCAGCACCTGCTGGCCGCTCCGCCCGGGGAGCCGGAGGTCGAGCACCACGAGGTCATAGGGCTGGGAACGCGCGAGCGCCTCGCCCTCCTCGCCGTCGGCCACGAGGTCCACGGTCCAGCGGTGCTCCTCGAGGCCGCGCTTCACGAACTGGCCGACCGTCGGGTCGTCCTCGATCACCAGGACCTTCATCCTTCCACCACCGGGAGGATGACCCGGAAGGTGCTCCCCTGCCCCAGCGTGCTCTCCACCTCGATCCTCCCCCCGTGCTCCTGCACGATGCCGTAGCAGATGCTGAGCCCCAGGCCCGTCCCCTGGCCCTGCGGCTTCGTCGTGTAGAACGGCTCGAAGATCTTGCCGAGCTCGCTCCGGGCGATCCCCGTCCCCGTGTCGACCACCTCGGCGACGGCGCCGTCGCCCGCCGTCGCCCCGCGCCGCGTCACGATGCGCACGGTGCCGCGCTCGCCCATCGCGTCCATCGCGTTCAGCAGCAGGGCCATGAACACCTGCACCAACTGCTCCGTGTTCGCCTCCGGCACCCGGCTCAGCAGCGGGTCGAGCTCGGTCTGCACCGCGAGCTTCTTGAACCGCACGTGATGCTTGAGCAGGAACAGCGTGCGCTGGATGACCTCGTTGAGGTCGGCGCGCTCCCGCCGCGGCTGCTTCGGGCGGCTGAAGTCGAGCAGGCCGTCCACGATCTGCTTGCAGCGCACGACCTCCTTGTCGATGATCTCGAGGAAGTCGCGCGTCTCGGGCGCCACGGCCACGCCCGAGCGCCCCAGGTCGTCCATCCGATAGCCGAGCGACTCGGCGCACGCCGCGATCGTCGCGAGCGGGTTGTTGATCTCGTGCATCACGCCCGCGGCGAGCTGGCCGATCGCGGCGAGCTTCTCGGACTGGACGAACCGCTCCTGCGCCTGCCGCCAATCGGTGATGTCCTCGCCGATGGTGATCACGTGCGTGACCGGCCCGTCGCCGAGGCGCATCGGGATCTTGGTGATGCGGTAGGTCCGCGGCTCGCCCGACGCGGCGGACTCCATCTGGTACTCCTGCATCCGCCCGGTCCCGAACACCTCGTCGAACTCGCGCCGCAGCATCTCGGCCGGCTGCCGGTGGAGCACCTCGAAGATCGTGCGCCCGATCGCGAGGTCGCGCGCGACGCCCTGCATGCCGGTCTCGCGCTTGCGGTTCCAGCTCTGGATGCGATACTCGCGGTCGATCACGTAGAGGCCGAGCGGCAGCGAGTCGATGATCTTCTCGGTGAATCGCCGCCCGCGCTCGATCTCCGCGGTCCGGGAGGCGACCTCGACCTCGAGCTGCCGGGAACGCTCGGCATGCGCGAGCTCGGGCGCCAGGAGGTTGGCGAGGATCGCCACGAGCGTCCGCTCCTCGTCGTCGAGTGCCCGCCGCAGGCGGAGCACCAGTGCGCCCACGCGGCGCTCGCCGAGCAGGATCGGGACGACGAGCGGCGCGCCGGGACCGGCCGCGCCCGCCGCGAGCCCGATGCGCACCTCCGACTCGGTGATGGTGGCCGCGGCGCCGGACCACCCGCGCGCCAGTCCGTGCGGCGTATGCAGCCACACGCTCGCCTCACGGGCCTCGAGATGCGCCTCCATCCGGCGGAGGATGCGCTCGATGTTCGTCTCGAGCGCACGTGCCGACGCGAGCTCGCCCGTGATCGCGGCGAGCGTCTCGAGGGCGCGTGCGGCGCGGGCCTCGAGATCGGGCGTGGGAGGAGGGGTGGTCACGGGACGGGGGCCTGCGCGGAAGCTAGGGGCGCGGCGGGCAGCACGACAAGGTTGCCCGCCGCCCGGGTCGGTCACGATGGCAGCCGCTCGCGTCGGCGCGGCAGGCGTCCCCGCCGCGACGGCCGGGAGCGCCGGGCACGCGCGATGCGCCGAAGCAGGGCGTCGGGCGCGAGGGCGCCCCCACATCCGAAGCCCACTCCAGAGGAGATCCGACCATGGTGTACCGCACCACGACGATGGCCCCGCTCTTCACCCTCCGCCGCGAGATGGACCGCCTCCTCGAGGACGCCTTCGGCCGGGCGGCGGTGCCACCGGCGACCTGGCTCCCCGCCGCCGACGTGCGGGAGGAGCCCGAGTCGTACCGGTTCGAGCTTGAGCTGCCCGGCGTCGCACCCGAGCAGGTGGAGGTGACCGCCGAGCAGGGCGTGCTGACCGTCCGCGGCGAGAAGGCACGCGCGGCGGCCGCCGACGGCCAGAAGTGGCACGTCGCGGAGCGCGTGCAGGGGTCCTTCCGCCGCAGCTTCACGCTGCCGCAGGGGGTGGACGAGGCACGGATCTCGGCGAGCTTCGCCCACGGCGTCCTGACCGTGCTCGTGCCGAAGGCCGCCGTGCCGGCCGCGCGCAAGATCGAGGTGCAGGTCGCGCGCTGACGCCGCCCGGCCGGCGGCGCTGGACGCACGAAGGGGGCGGTCCGCCCCGCGGACCGCCCCCTTCGTGCCCAGCGACTCAGGCGCCGAGCTTGGCGATCTCCGCCAGCAGCTCCGCGTTCTCGCGGCGCGTGCCGGGGGTGGTCTCGACGAAGGACCAGCGAAGCACGCCGGCCTTGTCGATCAGGAAGTAGGCCCGGTTGGAGAAGAACCGCTCGAGGTGGAGCGTGCCGTAGAGGCGGCTCACCTCGCGCTTGAAGTCGCTCGCCAGCTCGACCGTCATCCCGTGCTTCGCCTTGAACTCCTTCAGCGTGGGGACCGAGTCCACGCTGATCGGCAGCACCGCCACCTCCTTCGACGCGAACGCCGAATAGTCCTCCGTGAAGGAGCACATCTCGGCCGTGCAGACCGAGGTGAAGGCGAGCGGGAAGAAGGCGAGCAGCACGTGCTGCTTGCCCCGGAACTGCGACAGCGTCATGGGGCCGGCGGTGGTCTCGAGGGTGAAGTCGGGCGCGGCGGTGCCGGTCGCTGGCGGGGTGGCGGTCATGGGAGCGCGGGAGGGTGGAGTGAGGAGGAGCGGAGGAGAAAGGCCGGACGTCGGCGCGGGGTTCCCGCCGCGGCCGGCGACCGCCGTGCGCGGCGCGGCCTGCCGCGGGGAGGGATTCCCCGGCAGGTGCGGCAGGAGCCGCCCGACTTGAACCCGCCGTGGGCGCGCCGCATCGTGCGAACGGGCGCCGGTCGCCCCTGCGACCAGCGCCCGTCGATGGAGCGTATCGGGCTCGAACCGATGACCCCCTGCTTGCAAAGCAGGTGCTCTCCCAACTGAGCTAACGCCCCGAACGACCGCAATATAACCGTGCCCAGCGAGGTCCGCCGATGACCCACCATGCCCCCGTCCCCGACGCCCCGCCCGCGGCCGAGGCGCACCTGACGCTGCCCTGCGCGTTCTGCGGCCGGTGGAACCGGATCGCGGCCGCGCGGGCCGCCGACCGCCCGAAGTGCGGCGAGTGCGGCCGGCCGATGCTGCTCGACCGACCCTTCCCGCTCACGGCGGACACCTTCCACCGCGTGATCGCCGAGTCCGCGCTGCCGGTGCTCGTGGACTTCCACGCCGACTGGTGCGGTCCGTGCAAGATGATGGCCCCGGTCCTCGACGAGCTGGCGGCGAAGCGGGTCGGCGCGCTCCTGGTGGCGAAACTCGACACCGACCGCGCCCCGGGGATCTCGCAGGCGCTCGGGATCCGCGGGATCCCGACGCTCATCCGGTTCGACGCCGGCCGGGAGACGCGCCGCCAGTCCGGCGCGATGCCGCTGCGCCAGCTGGAGGCGTTCGTCGACGGCTAACGCCCGCCGAGGGCGCGGAACGGGCGAGGGCGGCATCCCGCCGGGATGCCGCCCTCGCCGCGTCCGGTGCCACGCGCCGCTCACTCGTGCGCGGGCAGCGGCTCCATCGTCTCGGGGTCGACCGGCACCTGCACCTCGTCGCGGAACGGCGACGTCATCTTGAAGACCTGCGCCTTCGGGAACGCGTCCATGAACTGGGCGTAGCTCCACGCGAACAGCCCGAGGAATCCGGCGAAGATGCCGAGCTCCCAGAAGCCGAGCGGCGCGTGGTCGACGCGGGTGCCGTACAGCGACGGGTAGATCTCGGTGTAGCGTGCGAACCAGAGGCCGATGAACGAGCAGGCGGCGAACAGGATCATCGTCGGCGAGAAGGTCTTCGCCTTGACCGAGAGCAGGCCGAAGAACGGCAGCACGAAGGTCAGGACGGCGGCGAGCATCGTCGTCGTGGTCCACGCCCCCGTCAGCCGCAGCGTGAAGAAGTGCGTCTCCTCGGCGAGGTTGCCGTACCAGATGATCAGGAACTGCGAGAAGGTCAGGTAGCCCCAGAACGCGGTGAAGGCGAACGAGAGCTTGCCGACGTCGTGGTAGTGCTTCTCCGTGATCAGCTCGGGCAGCTCGGGGAACTGGCCCTTCCACCAGCGGAGCAGCACGGCCCAGGTCATGAGGGCCACGAGCCAGCCGCCCATGAAGACCTGCCAGCCGTACATCGTGCTGAAGAAGTGGTAGTCGAGCGACATCGAGTGGTCCCAGGCGAGCACGCACCAGCCGAAGCCGAAGACGAGCGCCATGATGACCGCGAGCTTGCCCTGGAGCGAGTGCGTCGAGTGCAGTTCGCGCCGCTCCTCCCCGAATCCGGCGCGCATCCGCGCGCGGAGGCCCGCGGCCCACGACGCGCCGTGCTCCGGCGTGATGCCCACGTCGAGGCGGACCGATGTGTAGACGTACCAGAGCTGCAGCACGAGCAGCGCGCCGAACGCGATCAGCGAGCGGGCGTAGAAGAAGCCGTGGGCGAACCAGGTCTCCTTCTCGGGGATGAGCTCGCCGGTGCCGACGAGGTCCCACCACGGATACAGGTGCTTCGCGCCGCCGAAGAGGATCACGAGCAGCATCACGCCGGCGATCGGCAGGAAGGCGACGTAGCCCTCGAGGAACCGGATGACCCCGCGCGACCAGCGCGCGGTGGTGATGCGCTGGACGGCCGAGAACATCACCGCGGCCGAGGCGATCGTCGTGAAGAAGAGCCAGTTGAGCAGGAAGGCCTGCCAGGCGCGCACCTCACCCGTCGCGGCGCCGACCGCGAAGAGGAGCATGCCGAGGATGCCGACGACGAGCCCGCCCTTCTTGGCCGCGGCCGGCATCGACTTCGCCTGCAGGACGCCGACGAACTGGTCGCGCGGCGGGGAGTAGTGATGCTGACCGCTCATTCGTGGCCTCCGGTGCTGTGCCCGGCCGCGCGATTCGCCTCGGCCGGCTTCTCCGCCTTCGGGGTGATGCCCGTCGTCGACGGCTTCAGGTACGCCGGCGGGACGGTCGGGCCGACCTTCGAGACGCCGGGATAGGCGCTCGCCTGGCCCGGACGCGCCACGGGGCCGGTCGCGACCTGGTAGCGGCCCTGCAGGCCGCGGACGTAGTTGACCACGTCCCAGCGCATCTCCTCGGGGATCCGGTTCTGCGGCGGCATGAGGCCGCGGCCGTTGCGGAGCATGCCGAAGATGTAGCCGTCCGTGCGCGCCGCCGTCGCGGTGCCGTTGATCGGCGGCGGGAAGCCGTAGGCGGGGTTCAGCTGCTTCAGCATGCCGTTGCCGTCGCCGAGGTCGCCGTGGCAGACCGCGCAGTTGACCTGGTAGATCCGGTGGCCGTTCTCGAGCGACCGCGCGTCCGGTGCGACCGGGTTCGCGAGCCCCGACATCGAGTCCACCGCGAGGGGGGAGATCGAGTACGAGACCTGCCAGGCCGCGACGGCGATGCCGGTGGTCGGCACCGAGCCCTGCGGGTTGCCGCGGAAGGGGATGGTGTCCCCCGCCATCGAGTCCGACGAGAACTTCTGCCAGGTCCCGACCGACGGCTGCTGCTTCATGTCGGTCAGCCAGGTGTTGGGGTCGCAGGCCGCGAGGGCCAGCGGCAGCGCGAGCGCGGCCGCGCGACGGATCATCTTAGCGCTCACCGCGCACCTCCACCGCGCCGTGGCGGCGCAGGATCGATTCGACCTCGGCGAGCTGCTCCGGCGCGCATTCGCACCAGACGCCGTAGTGGCCGCTGCTGAACCGGGGGTCGTACCCGACGGTCTTCGTCAGGCGCGGGATCCCCGCCAGGTAGAACATCCCGAACACGGTCGAGAGCGCGCCGACCATGACCATCACCTCGAACCCGAACACCGTGTACGGGATCCAGGTGCTGATCGCCTTGCCGCCGACCACCAGCGGCCAGTAGTTGGAGCCCCAGATCGCGAGCCAGTACCCGAAGCAGACGCCCGAGAGGGCGCCGACGAGCGTGAACTTGCGCACCGGCGACATCGGGGGGTGGATCGCATGCTCGAGCTCGTGCCGGGGCGTCGGGGAGTACGCGGTCACGTCCCCGAGCTTCCGGTGCTTGAGCTCCTCGATCGCCTCGACCGTGCTGTCGAGCTCGGCGAAGACGCCGACCATTCCGCGATGCATCTCAGTGCCCCCCGTGGTGGTGGTGGGCCTTCTTCATCTTCGGCGGCACGATCTCCTTGATCTCCGCCAGGGCCATGACCGGCAGCTGCCGGACGAAGAGCAGGAACCACATGAAGAACCAGCCGAACGAACCGATCAGGAGGCCGTAGTCGACCCAGGTCGGCACGTACGTGCTCCACTGCCACGGCTCCACGTCATGCGAGAGCGACGGCACCACGATGACGAAGCGCTCGAACCACATGCCGATGTTGATGAAGATCGACAGGATCCAGAGCCAGGTGGGGTTGCGCCGCAGCTTCTGCGAGAAGAGCGAGAGCGGGAGGATCATGTTGCAGGTCAGCATGATCCAGGCCGCCCACCACCACTGCCCGAAGACGCGGTTCCAGAAGTAGTCCTGCTCGAACTGGACGCCGCCGTACCAGGCGATGAAGAACTCGATCAGGTACGCGAGGCCGACCACGAGCGACGTGAACAGCACCATCTTCGCCGAGGCGTCGAGGTGGTTCAGCGTCACGTAGTGTCGCAGCCCGAACCAGCGGCGCATCGGGATGATGATGGTCCACACCATCGCGAAGCCGGAGAAGATCGCGCCGGCGACGAAGTAGGGCGGGAAGATCGTCGTGTGCCAGCCCGGCACGATGCCCATCGCGAAGTCGAACGACACGACCGAGTGCACCGAGAGCACCAGCGGCGTCGAGAAGGCGGCGAGGAACAGGTAGGCGCGGGCGAAATGGCGCCACTCACGCTCCGAGTTGCGCCAGCCGAACGAGAGCAGCGCGAGGATCCGCTTGCGCAGCGGGTTCGTCTCCCGGTCGCGGAGCACCGCGATGTCGGGGATGAGGCCCACGAACAGGAAGGTCGTGGAGATCGTCAGGTAGGTCGTGATCGCGAAGACGTCCCAGACCAGCGGCGACTTGAAGTTCGGCCACAGGAGCCGCCAGTTCGGGTACGGGATGAGCCAGAAGAACTTCCAGGGCCGGCCGATATGGATGATCGGGAAGAGGCCGGCGGTCATGACCGCGAACACCGTCATCGCCTCGGCGGCGCGGTAGATCGTCGTGCGGAAGCCGGCGCGGAACAGGTAGAGGATCGCCGAGATCAGCGTCCCCGCGTGCCCGATGCCGACCCAGAACACGAAGGTGATGATGTAGACGCCCCACATCACCGGCGGGTTGTAGCCGGCGACGCCGAGACCCTGGTGGATCTGGTAGCCCCAGGAGAAGATGCCGAGCGCGAGGCAGGCCAGGGCGATCAGCAGGCCCCCGAACCACGCCTTCGTCGGGTGCAGGATCGCGAGGATCTCGCGGTCCACCTGCTCGTAGTCCTTGACCGCGGGCAGCTGGATGTCGGCCGACGCGATGTTCGGCCGGCGCGGCTCGTCGGGATGCACGAGGGTTGCCATGGTCGCGCCCCCTTACGCCGTGGCCGACGCCGTCGGCGCCGGATGGTTGACCTTCTTCAAGTAGACCACCGCCGTGAAGGTGTTGAGCTCCTCGAACACGTGGTACGCCCTGCGGTCCTTCGCCCACTTCGCGACCGACCAGTTCTCGTCGGCCGCGTCGCCGAAGACGATCGCGCGCGACGGACAGGCCTGCGCGCACGCCGTCGTGAACTCGTCGGCCTGCAGCTCGCGGTGCTCCAGCGCGGCGCGGTTCTCCGCCTCCTTGATGCGCTGCACGCAGAACGAGCACTTCTCCATGATGCCCTTCTGCCGCACCGTCACGTCCGGGTTCAGCTGCCAGTGCAGCGGCTCCGGGAACGCGTACTGCGTGCGCGTCGGGTCGCCGTAGCCGAACCAGTTGTAGTAGCGGACCTTGTACGGGCAGTTGTTCGAGCAGTAGCGCGTGCCGACGCAGCGGTTGTAGACCTGGACGTTGAGCCCGTTCGGCGCGTGGTACGTCGCGTAGACGGGGCACACCGGCTCGCAGGGCGCGTTGCCGCAGTGCTGGCACATCATCGGGATGAACCGCGTCTCGAAGTCCGGATGCTCCGGATCGAACTTCACGTCCTTCGGCTCGCGGTCGATCTCCCAGTAGCGCTCGAGCCGGATCCACGCCATCTCGCGCGACCGCGTGATGTTGGCGCCGAAGCCGGTGCGGTCGGGGAGGATCTGGGCGCCCTGCCAGGCCGCGCCCACCGTCGGGATGTTGTTCTCGGCGTAGCACGCGGTGACGCACGCCGAGCAGCCGGTGCACTTGGCCAGGTCGATGGTCATGGCCCAGCGGCGCTTCGCGGCGCCCGACCAGTGCTCGGGATCGTACTGCCCGATGTCCTTCGACCCCGGCACGCCGAGGTCACCCTGCGCGTCGTTCGCCGTCGGCGACCGGAGCCCCGGGAGGAACTCGGTGCTCGCCTGCCCGTCGAAGTGGTGCGCGTGCTCCTCCTCGCCCGCGAGCAGCGCCGGGAGCGCGATCGCCTGCGCGATGCCGCGCCCGTGCTGGCGGCCCGAGCCCTCGATGGTGACGATGCGCTCGTTGCCGCTCGCCTTCGTCACGCTCGCCTTGGTGACGGCGAGCGCCGCGCCGCCGGCACGGTCCTCGGCGGCCGCGAGCAGCGCCCAGGCGTTCTGCCCGGCGACCGCATAGCGCCCCGCCGCCGTGTGGCCGCGGCCGAGCGCGATCGCGATCGTGTCCGGCCGGAGACCGATGTAGCCGAAGGCCGGCGCCGTCAGCTCACCGGCGGCCGTCTTCACCGTCACGTGGTCGCCGTCCTCGACGCCGAGCGCCATCGCGGTCTCGGGGTGCAGCTCGACGACGGTCTGCCAGACGATCTTGGTGACCGGGTCCGGGAGCTCCTGGAGCCACGGCTTGTTCGCGCCGCGGCCATCGCCGAGGGTCGGCGACGGGTAGGCGATGAGCGTGTATTCGCCGGCCTGCCCGGTCACCACCATGCTGCGCGTCGCCGCGCGCGCCGTCGCCGTGCGCGTGGCGCTCGAGCCGCTGGTGATCGCCGTGGGCAGCGCGTTCTTCAGGTTCTGGTTCCCGCCGACGCGGCCCGCCAGGTACGCGCGGTAGTCCGCGTAGGCGTAGCGCGACGCGAGCGACGGGTCGCCCTTCGCCGCGGCAAGGAGCACGTCGGCGGTCTGCCGCGTGTCGAACACCGGGTCCATCGTCGGCTGCTGGAGGCCGAGGGTGCCGCGCACCGCCTCGGCGTCACCCCAGCTCTCGAGCCCGTGGTGGTCCGGCAGCACGAGGTCGCAGAGCGACGTCGTCTCGTCGGGGACGCTGGAGAAGGAGACCTTGAACGGCACCTTCGCCATCGCGGCGGCGAAGCCGACGCCCGGCGCGGTGGTGTACGCGGGGTTCGCATGGCGAACGAACAGGACCGGCACGTCGCCCCCGTTCATCCGCTCGGCGAGGGCGCGCATCTCGGCATGGCCGGCGACGCCCTCGAACGCGAGGTAGCCGTCGTTCGGCTTGATGGTGCGCCCGACGTTGCCCCGGGCCTTGTTGAGCTCGGCGACCGCAGTCGCCAGCTCCCCGGCGTCCTGGCCGTAGCCGCCGGCGAGGAGCGCGCTCGCCCGGGCCCCGCGGACCTCGGCGATGAGCCCCTCGACGATCTTCACGCCGATGCCCGCCGCCTCGGCGGCCTGCGCCGCGGTCGCCTTGCCGGCGATCGCGTTGACGATCGCGAGTTCGGCGCCCGGCTTGGCCGGGATCCACTGGTCGGCGTTGAGGCCGGTGAGCGAGCGGCGCGCGCCGACATAGATGAAGCGCGGCGCACCCTCGACCTTCCCCCGGGCCTCGGCGAACGCGAGCTGCTGCGGAACGGGGAGCCCCCACCCGTCGAGGAAGTCGGCGCCGAACGAGACGATCAGGTCCGCCGCGCCGAAATCGACGTGCGGCCACGAGGCGCCGTAGGCCGCCTTGTACGCCTGCGCGACCGCGACCGGCGCCTCGGCGTCATAGCTGATGTGCGGCGCGATGCCGAACCCCGCGAGCACCCCGTCGAGGAACGCCGGGAACGAGCCCACCTCGTGCTGGTTCACGAACGCGACCTTGGCGCCCTGCCCGCGCGACTTGATCTCGCCGAGCTTGGCCTGCAGGGTCTGCATCGCCTCGGCCCACGTCGTCGGGACGAGCTTGTCCCCCTCGCGCTTCATGGGCCCGCGGAAGCGGTCGGGGTTGTAGAGCCCCTGGAGGCTCGACTGGCCGCGCGCGCAGAGGGCGCCCTTGTTGACCGGGTGGGCCGGGTTGCCCTCGGCCTTGATCGCGCGGCCGTCACGCGTCTCGATGATCAGGCCGCACCCGGCCGCGCACTCGCGGCAGGTCGTGGCGTAATAGTTCGAGACGCCCGGCGTGGTCTGGTCGGGCGAGACGAGGTACGGGATGAGCTTCTCGACGTCGCCGGTGCCGCAACCCACGGCGGCCGTGGCCGCACCGGTCACGGAGAGGACCTTGAGGAAGTCGCGGCGCTTGACGCCCGACTGGCCCAGGGTCGCGTCCTTGGTATCAGGGGTCATCAGGGGCTCAGTAGTGGCAGGTGGCGCAGTCGTAGGTCGCCTTCTTGCGCGGGAGCGCGAGCGTGGCGGAATCCGGCTCGTACCCGGCGGCCCGCATCCCCTCGGCCGGCGAGTAGCCGTTGACGTGGCAGGTCACGCACCAGCCCATGTTGAGCGACTGCGCCTGGAAGACCTGCGACATGTTGTTGACCTGGCCGTGGCACGTCTGGCAGGTCACGCCGGCGTTGACGTGGCGCATGTGCGGGAAGTGCACGTACTCGGGCACCTTGTGCACGCGGACCCACGGCACGGGCTGCTTCTTGTTCCAGTAGTCGGCGAGCTTCGCGATCTCGGGACGGCCCGCGCCGACGATGTTGTGGCACCCCATGCACGTGCCGACCGCGGGAAGGCCCGGGTCCGGCGACGTCGAGGCGGCATTGTGGCAGAACGCGCAGTTCATCTTGAGCGAGTTCACGTGCACCGGGTGCGGGAACTTCACCGGCTGCACCGGCGACCGGCCGATGCCGCCGCCGACGTAGAACGTGTAGCCGCTCGCGCCGCTGTACGCCCACGGGCCCGGCTTCGCCTTGCCGAAGGCCTCGCGGTTCGCCGCCTCGGTCGCGGTCTCGGTGGTGCCCGCGGCCGGGGCCTGCGGGGCGCTCTGGGTGCCCGCGTAGGCGGACATCATGGTCGCGGCCATCGCGATGGCCACCATGCCTGGGATGACGACCCACTTCCTGCGACCGGTCATGCGCAAGACTCGGAGAGAGGGAAATCCGAACGGTCCGTTCCCCTTGTGAAGGTTTTCACAAGGTGCAAAGCCTCGGAAAAATGGCCGGGGGCCGCGCACACCGCAAGTGAGGGCCCGTGGCGACGTTAGCCGCCCTCATCCAGCCCACGCTTCACCCGGTCGATCGTGCGCAGCACCTCGATGCCCATCGCGCGGACGAGGGTCAGCTCCCGCGCGTCGGGACCGGCACGATTCAGCAGTGAACGCACGGTGCGCATGATGTGTTCCGGGCTTCGCGTGCGATAGAACGCGATCGCCGCCAGCGCCCGGTCCACGTCCCCCAGCGCGCGCTCCCACTCGTCCTGCTTCGGCAGCGGCGCGTGATGCTTGTGTCGCTCGATCGTGCGCGTCGCGTCGCCGGCGGCGAGGTGCAGCTCGTAGGCCGCCACGAGCACCGCCTGCGCCAGGTTCAGCGAGCTGTGCTCCGTGGTCGGGATGGTGCAGAGCACCTGCCCGCGATCGATGGCCTCGTTGGGCAGCCCGTGGTCCTCCTGCCCGAAGAGCAGCGCGACCGGCCCGTCCGCCGCCTTCTCGAGGACGACCGGGGCGAGGGCCCGGGGTGTCGTGAGCGGCCAGCGGTGCGCGCGGCGCTTCCCGCCGAACGCCGCGACGTAGACACAGTCGGCGAGCGCCGCGTCGAGCGTGTCGAAGTGCCGGATCCGCTCGACCACGTCCCGCGTGCCATGGGCGACGCCCTCGATCCGCCAGGGATCGTACGCCACCGGCTGCACCAGCCGCAGGTCGCGTAGGCCCATGTTCTTCATGACCCGCACCGTGCCGGCGAGGTTGACGGGGTCCTGCGGCTTGTGGAAGACGACCACGACCTGATGGAGGATCGACATGGGGGTGGAAGTTAGCCGCCCCGGCTAGATTGCGGTCCCATGGACCTCCTCCTCGACCTCTTCCACCGGCTCCGCGACCTCAACGGCCTCGTCTCGACCGCCGGGTACGCCGGGATCACGGCCATCATCTTCGTGGAGACGGGCCTGCTCTTCCCCTTCCTGCCCGGGGATTCCCTCCTGGTGACCGCGGGCGTGTTCGCCTCCGCCCCCAACCAGGTGGTGACGCTCAACGTCTGGGTGCTCGGCCTGCTCTGCTCCACCGCCGCGATCGCCGGCGACCAGATCGCGTACGCGATCGGCCGGAAGTCCGGCGAGGCGCTCTTCTCGCGGCCCGACTCGCGGTGGTTCAAGCAGAGCCACCTCCGGGCGGCGCACGAGTTCTACGAGCGGCACGGTGGCAAGACGATCATCATGGCGCGCTTCATGCCGTTCGCCCGCACCTTCGCACCCGTGGTCGCCGGCGCGGCGCGCATGCACTACCCGACCTTCGTGTTCTACAACGTGATCGGCGGCCTGGCCTGGATCTGGTCCATGCTGCTGATCGGCTACTACGTCGTGCGCCTGGTGCCGGGCCTCGAGCAGAACGTCGAGAAGCTCGCGATCGGGATCATCATCGTGAGCGTGCTGCCGGGTGTGTTCGGCTGGTGGAAGGCGCGCCGCGGCGCTGCCCGACGCGCCTGACCGGAGCGACCGACCGGAGCGACCGACCGCCACCGCCCCTCCTCCCGCCCCGCTCCTATATTGCACCGCAGCAGTCCGACGCCTCCCTGAACCGACCCGGAGTCCCCGATGGCGCACACCCTCCCTGCCCTCTCCTACGCCTTCGACGCGCTCGAGCCCCACCTCGACGCGCAGACGATGCAGATCCACCATGGCAAGCATCACCAGGCGTACGTCAACAACCTCAATGCCGCGATCGAGAAGGCGCCCGAGCTGGCCGCGTGGTCGCTCGACCAGCTCTGCCGGGACATCGCGAAGGTGCCCGAGTCCGTGCGGGGCGCGGTCCGCAACAACGGGGGCGGCCACTGGAATCACACGATGTTCTGGGGCCTGATGGTCCCGAAGTCCGGCGGCGCGCCGAGCGGCAACGTGGCGCCGGCGATCGACAAGGCGTTCGGCGACTTCGCGAAGTTCCGCGATGCCTTCAAGGCGGCGGCGGTCGGCCGCTTCGGCTCCGGTTGGGCGTGGCTCGTCGCGGCGAAGGACGGCACGGTCGCGATCGAGACGACGCCCAACCAGGACAATCCCCTCATGGAGGGGCGGACCGCGATCCTCGGCCTCGACGTGTGGGAGCACGCGTACTACCTCAAGTACCAGAACCGCCGGCCGGACTACATCGACGCGTGGTGGAACGTCGTGCACTGGGGCGAGGTCGCGAAGCGCTACGACGCGCGCTGACGCGCGTCCCGCGGGTGCGCCGGGTCATCCCTCCCGGCGCGCCCGCGTCCCGACGACGAGGTCGTCGATGCCGCTCGCATCCGGCGCCGCGCCGTCGTCCGGCGCGCGGCGCCGCACGACGGCCCCGAGCAGCGGCGGCGTCACGAAGGTGGTCACCACGACCATCAGCATCAGGGCCCCGAACTGCGCCGGCGTGAGCACCCCCGCCGCGAGTCCCATCTGCGCGAAGATGAGCCCGACCTCGCCGCGCGGCACCATCGCGAGCCCGATGAGCAGCTTGTCGCCGCGGAACCACGTCGGCGCGAACCCGGCGGCCACCTTGCCGGCGATCCCCACCGCGATCAGCGCCGCGCCCACCCGCAGCGCGTCGGCCGACGCGAGCGCACGCAGGTCCACCGCCGCGCCGACCGCGGCGAAGAAGATGGGCACGAAGAAGTAGCCCAGCTGGGTGGCGCTCCGTTCGATCTCCCTCCGCTGGGGCGTCGGATGGAGGATGAGCCCGGCCGCGAAGGCGCCGATGATCATCGCGCTGCCGGCGCGGGCGGCCAGCCACGCGAGGGCCAGGGCGAAACCGAGCGCGACGATGCCGAGTGCGCCCGTCACGCGCACGCGTTCGACGAAGCGGAAGAGGGGCGCGATCGCGACGCTGCCGAGCGCGACCGCCACGACGACGAAGCCGAGGGCCGGCGCGGCCGTGCGTGCCACGCCGGACAGGGTGAGCTCGGCACCGGCGACGAGGCTGCCCACCACGGAGAGCACCACCAGCCCGACGACGTCGTCGAGGACCGCCGCACCGACCACGACCTGTCCCTCCGGCGTGCGCAGCTGGCCGAGGTCGGAGAGGACGCGCGCCGAGATCCCGATGCTCGTCGCGGTGAGCGCGGCCCCCGCGACCACGGCGGGCATCATGCCGAGACCGAGCGCGCGCGCGACCGCGACGCCGAGCGCGAAGGGGACCGCGACCCCGACCAGGCCCACCGTGATCGCGGTCGGCCCGACGCGCGCCAGGGCGCGCAGGTCGGTGTGCAGGCCGATCTCGAAGAGCAGGATCAGGACGCCGAGTTCGCTCAGCGCCCGCAGCACCGGCTCCCCGGCATCGAGGACGCCGAGGGCGCTCGTGCCGAGCAGCATGCCGGCGAGCAGCTCCCCCAGCACGGCGGGCTGGCCCGCGCGCTGGGCGACCTCGCCGAGCAGCTTGGTGCCGGCGATCGTCGCGACGAGCGCGAGCAGGAGGGCATCGAAGTGCCCGTCCCCGCCGGCGGCGAGGAAGGCGAATGGCATCGGTGGCATGGGATCGCGCGTGGCGGGACGGACGGGCGCACACCCCGGAGGCCTCCGGCGCGCGCGGGCGACATGGCCATGATACGCGAGGGACGGCGCGAGAGTTCGCGCCGTCCCTCGCTCCCTTTCCTATTTATCCTCGGCTGAGGCGCGGCGCGCGCGGTCCCCCGCGGACGTGCGCGGGCGCGCGCGGCGGCCGCCGATGCGCCCGTGCGTCAGCGCGCGGCCTCGCCCTCGAGGTAGGTGTATCCCTCGAGCCCCGCGACGTACTCGGCGATGAACATGTTCGCCTCCTCGCGCGAGAGCTCCTTGGCGCCCTGCACCTTCCGGCGGAACGTCGCGAGCAGGTCGGACGCGCGGAACTGCACGTAGTTCAGCACTTCGGTCACGGTGTCTCCGTGGACGAGGTGCGTGATCTCGTAGTGGTCGCCCTGCAGGCGGATGTGCACGGCGTTAGTGTCGCCGAACAGGTTGTGCAGGTCGCCGAGGATCTCCTGGTACGCGCCGGTGAGGAAGATGCCGACGATGTACGCCTCCCCGTCGCGGAACACGTGCAGCGGCAGGGCCGGCTGCCCGTCGCGACCGCCGATGAAGCGGTCGATCTTGCCGTCCGAGTCGCAGGTGACGTCCTGGATCGTCCCGCGCCGCGTCGGCTCCTCGTCGAGCCGGTGGATCGGCATGATCGGGAAGAGCTGGTCGATCGCCCAGTTGTCCGGCAGCGACTGGAACAGCGAGAAGTTCGCGAAATAGCGGTCGGTGAGCGCCGCGTCCACGTCCTTCACGATGTCGTCGAAGTGGTCGCGCTTGCCGGCGATGAGCCGCGACACCGCGTTCAGCGTGCAGAGGTGGAACGTCTCGGCGAGCGCCCGCTCGCGCAGCGAGAGGACGCCCGAGTTGAAGAGCTGCTGGGCCTTCTCCTTGTCGAAGACCGCGTCGTGGAAGATCTCCCGGATGCGCCGCATCGAGACGTTCTTGCGCCCGAGGGTCCTCAGGTCGTCGGCCATCTCGTGCAGCAGCGCGTGGTCGTCGTCGGTCAGCGCCGGCGCGTTCGGCTCGGCCGCCGACTCGACGTCGATGATCGACAGGAGCAGCAACGCATGGTGCGCGGTGAGGGCGCGGCCCGACTCGGAGATGATGTGCGGCATCGGGAGCTCCTCCTCCCGGCAGGTCTCCCCGAGGGTGTACACGATGTCGTTCGCGTACTCCTGCGCCGAGTAGTTCATCGAGGCCTGCGCGGTGCTCTGCGTGCCGTCGTAGTCCACGCCAAGGCCGCCGCCCACGTCCACGTAGCGGATGTCGAGCCCGAGGCGGCGCAGCTCGACGTAGAACCGGCTCACCTCCTGCAGCCCGCGCTTGATGAACCGGATGTCCGTGATCTGCGAGCCGAGGTGGAAGTGGATCAGCTTGATGATCCCCTCGAGCCCCTCGGCCTTGAGGCGCTCGATCACCTGCATCAGCTGCGCCGACGTGAGGCCGAACTTGGACTTCTCGCCGCCGGACTGCGCCCAGCGGCCCGAGCCCTCGCTCGACAGCTTGATCCGCACGCCGATCGTGGGGGTGACCCCCATCTCGCGCGCCACCGGCAGCAGCACATCGAGCTCGGACACCTGCTCGATCACGATGAGCACCGTGTGCCCGAGCTTCTGTCCCATCAGGGCGAGGCGCATGAACTCCTCGTCCTTGTAGCCGTTGCAGATGATGAGGTGGTCGGTGCGGTCGCTCATCGCGAGCACCGCCATCAGCTCCGGCTTGGAGCCGCATTCGAGGCCGACGCCGGTCGCCTCGCCGAACTCCACGATCTCCTCGATCACGTGGCGCTGCTGGTTCACCTTGATCGGATAGACCGTCGTGTAGGCCCCCGCGTACTGGAACTCGGCGATCGCGCTCGCGAAGCGCTGGTGCAGCATCGCGATGCGCGCCTTGAGGATCTCCGAGAAGCGGAGCAGCACCGGCAGCGCGACGCCCTGGGCTTCGAGGTCATGCGCGAGCTCGAAGAGGTCGAGCGTCTGCTCCGGGCGGTCCTTGTCGGGCCGGACCACGACGCGGCCGGTGGCGTTCACGTCGAAGAAGCCGTCGCCCCAGCCCTCGATGTTGTAGAGCGCCTTCGCGCGGTCGATCGACCACGGGACGGCGGGGACCGCCTCGCGGGCGGCGGAGTCGCGGGCCGACGGGGCGGGCGTCGCCGGGGCGGCGGCGGGCGCGGCGGTCTCGGAGGTCGGGGCGCTGGACATGCGCTGAATAGTAGGGGCCGCGTCCCCGACGCGGTATCGCGTCGCTCGACGAAACCCGGACCGCGTGGCATCGTAAGGCCGCTCGGGAGCGCGTCGCTCCGGCGGTCCTCCGGTCGCCATCCCCCGCCACGCCCGGCGCCGTCCCCCTCGTACGGAGACCTCCCATGAGACGCATCCTCAAGTACCTCGCAATCACGGCCGGCGCGCTCGTCGCGTTGCTCGCGGTCGGCGTCGCCGGGCTCTACGCCTGGTCCGGCGCCGAGCTCGCGCGGAAGGCGCCGATCCCACGCCACGCCTTCACCGCCCCGGCCGACTCGGCAGCGGTCGCCCGCGGCGAGCACCTCGTGCGCGCCATCGGCAAGTGCGGCGACTGCCATGGCGCGGACTTCGGCGGCGACACGCTGATCAACGATCCGGCGATGGGCTTCATCTACGCCAGCAACCTCACGCGCGGCGCGGGCGGCATCGCCGCGTCGTACGACGATGCCGGGTGGGAGCGCGCGATCCGGCATGGGCTCGCGCACGACGGGCGCCGGCTGCTCGTGATGCCGTCCAACGAGTACCAGTTCCTCTCGGACGAGGATGTCGGCCAGATCATCGCGTACCTCAAGACCCTGCCGCGCGTCGATCGGGATCGCCCGCCGACGGCGGTCGGGCCGCTCGCCCGTGCCCTCTACGCGGCCGGCGCCTTCCCGATGTTCCCCGCGAAGTTCGTCGTGCACGCCGAGGACCGGGTGGCCCCGGTCCCGCCGGACTCGACCGAGGCATACGGCAAGTACCTCGGGGATGTCGGCTGCACCGGCTGCCACGGCGCGGGGTACGGCGGCGGCGCCATCCCCGGCGGCCCGCCGGACTGGCCGAAGCCGGCGAACCTCACCCCGACGGGGCTGGGCCAGTACACGCAGGAGACCTTCATCCGCGCGCTGCGCGAGGGCGTGAAGCCCGACGGCTCGAAGATCGACCCGTTCATGCCGGTCGGCGCCACGCGCCTGATGACGGACGTCGAGATCGTCGCGGTGTACAAGTACCTCAGGACGCTGCCGGCGAAGCCCTTCGGCTCGCGCTGAGCCGCCGCGCACCACCGCGTACCGTCAGGAGGGCCGCCTGCACCACGGGGGCACCGGGACCGAGGTCCCCGGTGCCCCCGTGGCGCACGCGACGATGGCGCGCGGCGACGGGCGCTACCGGCGCATCTGGTCCCGGCCCTTCTCGAGGAACGGGATCCCGCGCGCCATCCAGTCGGGCGTCGCCGCGCCGAGGAGGTGGTGCGCGAAGAACTCCTGCATCCGGCGGTCGACATCCTTCTGGTTGGCGTACTTCCGCGGGTTGTGCGCGTCGCCGTTGTAGTTGAGCATGTACGCCTCCTTGCCGAGCCGGCGCATCGCGACGAAGAACTCGATGCCCTGGTACCACGGCACGGCGCCGTCCGCGTCGTTCGCCATGAAGAGCACCGGCGTCGTCACGCGATCGAGGAAGAACAGCGGCGAGTTCTCGTGGTACCGCTCGGGGTACTCCCAGATGGACCCACCGATCCGGCTCTGCCCGCGTTCGTAGTTCACGATCGCCCGCTCGACGCCCGTCTCCCAGCGGATGCCGCCGTACGCCGAGTACATGTCCACCACCGTCGCGTTGGGAACGGCCGCGGCGAAGAGGTTCGTCTGCGTGATCACGTAGGCGGTCTGGTAGCCGCCCCACGACTGCCCGCTGATGCCGAGGCGCTTGGGATCGGCGATGCCGCGGGCGATGAGCGCCTGCACCCCGGGGACGATCGCCTTGACGGCACTGGGGCCGGGGTATCCGGGCGTATAGTGGATGTTCGGCATGAACACGAGATAGCCGAGGCTCGTGTACACGACCGGGTTGATCACGTTGCGGCCGGCCGGGCGGTTGTAGTTGTAGAGGCCGTCGGACAGCTGCTCGTAGAAGTACGTGATCATCGGGTAGCGCCGCGCCGGGTCGAAGCCCTCCGGCTTGTAGAGGAGCCCCTCCATCGGCACGCCGTCGAGGTTCATCCACTTCACGAGCTCGACATCGCCCCACGAGTACTCGGCCTGCTCCGGCATGGCGTCCGACAGGCGCGTCAGCGCATCCAGCGAGGGGCCGGTCCAGAGGTCGGGGAACTCCCGGTAGTCGGCGCGGGTGACGAGGAAGCGCTCGGCATCGCGCGCCCGCTGCGGATTGCCCCACGACTTCGGCGCCATCACGATGCGCTCGGGCGCTGCGCTGCCGCCCACGCGGTCGCGGTAGAAGCCCGCGTACTTCGTGGCATTGTCGAACGCGCGCAGCAGCAGCGGCTTCGAGGGGTCCACGAACCGCTCGTCGGCATCGAGGTCGATGAGCCGGAAGGTGATGCCGTCCCGTCGGCCGGCGCCGTCGGTCAGGGTGCGCGGCGCGACGAGGCCGAGCGGGTCGAGCTCCCAGATGTCGTACCGGTCGTAGACGAGGATCCGCGCGTCGTCCTTGGTCCAGCCGGCGATGCCCCACGGATTCGGCTCGCCGGGGGTGTCATGCGTCTCCTGGTCGAACTTCACGCCGGCGATGCCACCGGTGAGGTCGCGCACCTTGCCGGTCGCCACCTCGTAGGCCTGCCACCGGCCCTGCTGCCAGAACGCGACGAATCGCGCCGCCGGGGAGAGCTGCCCGTTGCCGCGGATGCGCGTCGCGACGCGCGCCTGCGCCCCCGTGACGGTGTTGTAGACGATGACATCGTTCGCGTCCTCGCCCGCGATGGCGTCGAGCTCGTAGGGCACGCCGGTCGTGGCCACGGCGACGCGGCCGTCCTCGGAGAACTGCACCTGCGGCGCGCTGTCGGCGGCGATGCGGCGGAACTGGCGCGTCGCGACGTGCCACACCGCCGCGAAGCTGCGGTTGCGGTCCTGCGCGGCCTGCAGCCGCTGCATCGGCTGCGGCCGCGTGTCACGCCAGTGCCACAGGTCCACCACTGCGCGCTCGGCGAGCGAGTCGGCCGGGATGGAGTCGGGCAGGGTGCGCGCGATGCCGAACCGGAGCACGCCACCGGCGCGCACGAACTCCAGGGCGCCGCGGTCGGCGATGCGGAACCCGTCGCCCGGCGCGTCCGCGGCGACGGCCACCGTCGCCGGCTGCACCCCGGGCCTCTGCCGCGTGCCGACGAGCGACGCGTGATAGAGCGTCATCCTCGGCTTCTCGGCCTTCCAGTCGTCGGCGTCCGTCACGAAGGCGAGCTGCTGCCCGGCCTCATCGAAGGCGAGGCTCCGGTAGTTGCCGGTGCCGGCCTTGAGACGCGTCTCGCTGCCGGTCGCGAGGTGGCGCACGTAGACGCCGTCGATGCCGAGCGAGTCGGGGCCGCCGCGTGCGTAGGCGAGCCACTGCTCGCCCGCATCGATCGCATACGCGGTCACGTGCTCGAGCCGGACCTCCGATCGCGTGGCGAGCTCGCGGAGCACGAGCGGTGCGGCGGCGTCCTTCCGCCGCGCCGGGGGCGTGGCCGAATCGCGCCCAGCGCCTTCGCCGGCCGCGGGCGCGCCGCGCCCGCCCGCGCCGCGCCCGCCGCCGGGAGCGGCTCCGGCGGAGTCCACATCCACCTGGTACGCGACGTACCGTCCGCCGCGCCGCGCGACCTGATATCCGCGCACGCGGTCCACCTGCTGCACCTCACCCGTCGCGAGCGCCAGGATGAGCAGCCGGTTCTTCGGCGCCTCGGCGGCACGACCGCGCCGGACACGCGCCGAATCGCTGGCGGCCTTCGTCGGGTACTGCAGGGCGAGCACATGGCGCGAGTCGCTCGTCACGGTCGCCGCCTGGGCGCTGAATGGCGTGCCGTTCACGCTGGTGAGCGGACGGCCGGTCCAGCCCCTCGGGACCCGGTACTCCGTCGTCCCGTCGGTCGCGCGCGCGACCAACTCGCCGTCGCCGACGGTCGGCGTACGCGTGTACACGGCCCAGCGGCCGTCGGCCGAGAGCGTCGGCTGGAGGATCGACCGCCAGAGATCGTAGGTGTCCTGCGTGATCGGCCGCTTCGTCTGGGCGGCGAGCAGGGGCGGCAGGCAGGCGACGAGCAGCAGCGGGCGGAGGGCGCGCAAGGCCATCGGGAGGCACCGGCGAGGGTTATCTTCTGCGGACGTCCCCAAACTACGCATCGTCCCCCAGCCTCGCTGTGCCCGAATGAAGCGGCTCCTGACCTACTTCCTCCGCGGCCTGGTGCTGACGGCTCCGCTGGTGATCACCGGGTGGGTCACGTGGCTCATCCTCACCCGCGTCGACGGATGGCTGGGCCTCCCGCTCCCCGGCGCGGGATTCGTCCTCACGCTGGCCGGGATCACGCTCATCGGGTTCCTCGGGAGCACGATCCTCTGGACGCAGGTCGAGCGGTGGGTGGACGGGACGCTCGAGCGGCTGCCGTTCGTGCGCCTGCTCTACTCCAGCACCAAGGACCTGCTGAACGCGTTCGTCGGCGAGAAGCGCCGCTTCGACCAGCCGGTCCTCGTGGCGCTGTCGCAGGACCGTGCCGT
>JAIBBJ010000140.1 GCA_019694735.1 Gemmatimonadaceae bacterium
GGCCCGTCGCCGGCGCCGTCGGGCCGACATCGGCGGCCGCGCGCGAGACCTCGTCGAACAGCGGCAGGTCCTCGGCGAAGCCGTTCGGCTTCGGCGGGAGGAGCATCGCGTCGACCACCTCGTCCATCGTCGCGACGCAGCGGAAGGTGACCGCGCTCCGCACCTCGGCCGGGAGCTCGCGGAGGTCCTTCGCGTTCGCCGCGGGGAGCACCACCGAGCGCAGGCCCGCGCGGTAGGCCGCGAGCACCTTCTCCTTCACGCCGCCGATCTCGAGCACGCGGCCGCGCAGCGTGACCTCGCCGGTCACCGCGACGTCGCGGCGGACCGGCCGGCGGCTCATCACGCTCGCGATGGCGAGCGTGACCGCGACGCCCGCACTCGGCCCGTCCTTGGGCACCGAGCCGGCGGGGAAGTGCACGTGCAGGTCGCTCGCCTTCATCTCGGGGTCGGCCACGCGCAGCTGCTTCGCGCGCGAGCGCACGTACGAGCTCGCCGCGTCCACGGACTCCCGCATCACGTCGCCGAGCTGGCCGGTGACGATGAGCTTCCCGGTGCCGGGCATCAGCAGCGCCTCGATGGTCATCAACTCGCCGCCGTTGGCGGTCCAGGCGAGCCCGGTCACCGTGCCGACCTCCGGCTCCTGCTCCGCCGCCTCGGGGGCGTGGCGCGGCGGGCCGAGCACCGCCTCGATCCGCGCCTGGTCCACCACCCACGCGCCCTGCTCGCCCTCGGCCTTCCGCTTGGCGCGCTTGCGCATCAGCGAGGCGACGCGCCGCTCGAACGAGCGCAGGCCCGCCTCGCGCGCGTACCGCGTCGCGATGTACGAGAGCGACTCGTCGGTGAACTGCAGGTCGTGGTCGGTGATCCCGTGCTCGTCGAAGAGCCGCGGCAGCAGGTAGCGCCAGGCGATCTCGACCTTCTCCTCGACCGTGTACCCGGCGATGCGGATGACCTCGAGCCGGTCGCGCAGCGCCGGCGGGATGTCGAACAGGTTGTTCGCCGTGCAGATGAACAGCACCGACGACAGGTCGAACGGGAGGTTCAGGTAGTGGTCGGTGAAGCTCGCGTTCTGCGTGGGATCGAGCACCTCGAGCATCGCCGCCGTCGGGTCGCCGCTCGGGCCGCCCGCCGCCATCTTGTCGATCTCGTCGATCATCAGCACCGGGTCGTTCACCTGGACGCGGCGCATCGCCTGCAGCAGGAGGCCCGGCAGCGAGCCCACGTACGTGCGGCGGTGCCCGCGGATCTCCGCCTCGTCGCGCACGCCGCCGACGGAGATGCGGTAGAACGCGCGGCCGATGCTCGCGGCGATCGCCTCGCCGAGCGAGGTCTTGCCGGTGCCGGGCGGCCCGACGAAGCAGAGGATCGGGCCGTGCGGGTCGCGGCCGCGGTCGCCGCGGAGCTGCCGGACCGCGAGGTACTCGAGGATGCGCTCCTTCGCCTCGTGCAGGCCGTAGTGCCGGCCGTCGAGCGCGGCCTCCACCTTCTCGAGCGTGATCCGCGCGTCGCCGGAGCGCTTCCGCCAGGGGAGCGTGAGCACCCATTCCACGTAGTTGCGGAGCACCTGGTGCTCGCTCGACGCGGTGGAGAGCGCGCGCAGCCGCTCGATCTCGCGCCGCGCCTCGGTGGCGACATGCTCGGGGAGCTCGGCCTCCTCGACCCGGCGCAGCAGCTCGACCGTCTCGCCCTCGCCGAGATCGGCCTCGCCGAGCTCGGTCTTGATCGCCTGCAGCTGCTGGCGGAGGAAGAACTCGCGGTGGTGCTTGTCGATCCGCCGCTCCGTCTCCTGGCGGACCTCCTCGTTCACCTTCGCCTTCGCCGCCTCGCGCTCCCAGCGGTCGGCGAGGAACTCGAGGCGCACCTTCACGTCGAGGCGCTGGACCACCTCGTCCTTCTCGGCCGGCCGCATCACGCCGCGCGCGGCGGCGAGGTCGGCGAACCGCGACGGCTTGGCCACCTCGCGGCGGAGCAGGGCGGGGAGCTCCGCCGGGAAGGTCGTGTCGAGCTCGACGCGCGCGTCGGCGGCGAGCACGATGCGGTGCATCAGCGCCTTCGCGGCCGCGGCGTCCGCGGCGGGTTCCTCGACCGCCTCGACCCGCGCGATCGCGTACCCGGCGATCGCGTCGCGCACCGCGGTCGTGACACGCGCGCGGGCGAGGCCGATCAGCGTGACCTGCGCGAGGCCGCCCTCCCGCTGGCCGCGGTCGGCGAGGCGGGCGATGACGCCGATCCGGCCCTCGGCGCGGAGCGGGCCGCCGTCCCGGTCCTCGGGGTCGAGGAGGCAGAGCACGCACGCCCCCTCCTCGGGGTGCGCCGCGAGCAGCGCGAGGTTCTCGGCGCTCGCGACCTGGACCGCGATGCGCCCGCCCGGGAAGACGATCGTGGACCGCAGCGCCAGCAGCGGCAGGTCGGCCGGGAGCGAGGGGGGCGGGGGGGCGGTCACGCGCCCAATCTAGTCCGCTTGCTCGCATTCGCGCACCCGTCGGCGGGCGCGCTCCGCACCGGTGCCTGGGGCCCGTCCCGCCCCCTCCGCGGACGCGGTCGTCCCCTTGGATTCCGCCCCGTAAGCCCATAAGTTCCAAGGCTCTATGTTCGCCGAACTCTCCGAGAAGCTCGAAGCCACGTTCGCGCGCCTGCGCGGCCGGGGCGTCCTCACGGAAGCCGACATCAAGGACGGCCTCCGCGAGGTGCGCCGCGTGCTGCTCGAGGCCGACGTCAGCTTCCAGCTCACGCGGGAGTTCCTCGAGCGCGTGGAGAAGCGCGCGGTCGGCATCACGCAGCTCAAGTCGGTCAGCCCGGCGCAGCAGCTGGTCAAGGTCGTCTACGACGAACTGACCACGATGCTCGGCGAGCGGCGCGAAGGGCTCAAGATGTCCACCCTGCCGCCGACCGTCGTGATGATGGTCGGCCTCCAGGGGTCGGGCAAGACGACCACCGCGGCCAAGCTCGCCCGTCGGCTGAAGGGCGAGGGCAAGGCGACGCGGCTCGTCGCCGCGGACGTGTACCGCCCGGCGGCGATCGACCAGCTCGAGACCCTCGGCCGCGACCTGCAGGTGCCGGTCTTCGCCGACCGCTCGACCACGGACGTCGTGCGCATCGCGCGGCAGGGCATCGACGAGGCGAAGCGCGAGCGCGACCGCGTCGTCATCCTCGACACCGCGGGCCGCCTGCAGATCGACGAGTCCATGATGGACGAGCTGCGCCGCCTCAAGGACGCGGTGCAGCCCGACGAGATCCTCCTCGTCGCCGACGGCATGACCGGCCAGGACGCCGTGCGGATCGCCCAGGGCTTCAACGATGCCCTCGGCGTCACCGGCGTCGTGCTGACCAAGATGGACGGCGACGCCCGCGGCGGCGCCGCGCTGTCCATCTACGGCGTCACGCGGAAGCCGATCAAGTACATCGGCGTCGGCGAGAAGACCGACGCGCTCGAGGAGTTCCACCCCGACCGCATGGCCGGGCGCATCCTCCAGCAGGGCGACGTCCTGACGCTCGTCGAGAAGGCGCAGCAGACGTTCGACGCGGACGAAGCGAAGCGCATGGAGAAGAAGATCCGCAAGGAGGGCATGGACCTCCAGGACTTCCTCAGCGCGATGAAGCAGATGGAGAAGCTCGGGAGCATGCAGAGCATCCTGAAGATGCTGCCGGGCGTGAACAGCAAGATGATGGCCGCGGCCAACAAGCTGGACCCGAAGCGCATGCGGCACCTCGAGGCGATCGTGCTCTCGATGACGCCCGAGGAACGGCGGGACCCGGTGATCCTCAACGGCTCGCGCCGCGCGCGCGTCGCCAAGGGGAGCGGCCGTCCGGTGAGCGAGGTCAACCGATTGCTGGAGCAGTTCCGCGAGATGCAGAAGATGATGAAGAAGGTCGCGGCCGGAGGGCGGCGACCGTTCTAGCAGGACCTCGGTGCGCCCCGGAGATGCCGGCGAGCGCGATGAGCCGAGGAGCAGTGCCGAACCCGATCCCGAGGATCACCCGATGGCCGTTCGTATCCGCCTCCGCCGCCAGGGCCGCAAGAAGGCCCCGACCTACCGCATCGTCGTCGCCGACGGCCGCTCGCCGCGCGACGGCAAGTTCATCGAGATCCTCGGGCAGTACGCCCCGCGGTCCGGTGAGCAGGCCCTCCAGCTCGACGCCGCCCGCGCCAACTACTGGCTCGACAACGGCGCCCAGCCGTCCGACACCGTGCGCTCGCTCCTCCGCAAGGCGGGCCTGCTCAAGGCCCGTCACGAGACCCGCCTGGCCGCCAAGCTGGCCAGCAAGGCCGTGCCGGTGAAGGAGTGACCGTGGCCCTCCCCGACTGCGCGTCCATCGCGCGGGTGCGCCGTCCGCACGGCGTCCGGGGAGAGCTGGCGGTGGAAGTGCTGACCGACGAGCCGGACGCGATCCTCGCGCCCGGCTCGCGCGTCTTCCAGGGGACCCACGACGGCGCCCTCTGGCTGGACCCCCGCTCGCAGCAGCCCCGCGAACTGCACGTCACCGGCCTCCGGCCCGTGAAGGACGGGTGGCTCCTCACGCTCGCCGAGATCGCCGACCGCACCGAGGCCGAGCGCTGGAACGGCCGGCATCTCCTCGTGCCCGTCGACGAGCTCTCCGACCCCGACGACGGCGAGGTCTTCGCCCACGAGCTCGTCGGCATGGCCCTCCTCGACGCCGACTCCGGCCTGCCGCTCGGCGAGGTCGTGGAGTTCTATGAGCTGCCGCAGGGCCTGCTGCTCGAGTTCCGCACCGCGGCCGGGACGCTCGCCAGCGTCCCGTTCGTCGAGGAGTTCGTGGACGAGGTGGACCGCGAGGGGCGCACCATCCGTGTCCGGCTGCCCGACGGCCTCCTCGAGGGCTGAGCGATGCTGACGGTCAACATCATCTCGATCTTCCCGGACTTCTTCACCGGGCCGCTCGGCCTCTCCATCCCGAAGCGCGCCGCCGACGCGGGGCTGGTCCGCTATCGGTGCGTGGACCTGCGCAGCTTCGCGACCGACAAGCACAAGACGGTGGACGACGCCCCCTTCGGCGGCGGCCCCGGGATGGTGATGAAGCCGCAGCCGTTCTTCGATGCCGTCGAGGCGGTCGGGGCGACGGCGCCCATCGTGCTCCTCTCGCCCCGCGGCAAGGTCTTCGCCCACGCCGACGCCGAGCGCTTCGCCGCCGGCACCGAGCTGACGCTGCTCTGCGGCCACTACAAGGACGTGGACCAGCGCGTCGCCGACCACCTCGCGACGGAGGAGCTCTCCCTCGGGGACTTCGTCCTCTCCGGCGGCGAGCCCGCGGCGCTCGCGGTCGTGGACGCCGTCGTCCGGCTCCTGCCGGGGGCGATGAGCGACATCGAGTCCGCCCGCACCGACTCGTTCTACGACCGGGGGCTCTCGGCACCGTCCTATACCCGTCCGGCCGAGTACCGGGGCTTCAAGGTCCCGGACGTCCTCCTGTCGGGGAACCACGCGGCGATCGACAAGTGGCGGAAGGAGGAGGGGGAGCGGCTGACCCGCCTCCGTGGCGCCGGGGAACCCGCCCCGGACTGAGGCGTTCGGGGGGAGGGCGCGTCCGCCGACCCGGATCCCACCCCGGTTGCGCAAGGCCCGACGCCAGAATAGCTTACAAGGCTCACCACGACACCTTGGACGGACCCCTCCGGGTCCGGAGTCGCATATGCATCCGTTCACCGAGACCCAGAAGGAATACATCAAGCAGGTGCCCGCCTTCCGCGCCGGCGACACGCTCCGCGTGAACGTCCGCGTGAAGGAAGGCGAGAAGGAGCGCCTCCAGGCCTTCGAGGGCGTCTGCATCGGCCGCAAGGGCACGGGCGTCTCGGCGACCTTCACGGTCCGCAAGATCTCCAACGGCGTCGGCGTCGAGCGCATCTTCCCGCTCCACAGCCCGATGCTCGCCGAGATCAAGGTCGTGCGCCGTGGCCGCGTGCGCCGCGCGAAGCTCTTCTACCTCCGCGAGGTGACGGGCAAGGCGGCCCGCATCGCCGAGAAGAAGGCGCGCGTGCAGGTCCCCGCCACGGGCGAGCCGCAGGCGTAACCCGCTTGGCCGGCGGGTGGAGCGCCCTCGAGCGTTCGCTGCGCCAGGCCGGCTCCCGGCTGATCGCCGGGGTGGATGAGGTCGGACGGGGCCCCCTGGCGGGCCCCGTCGTCGTTTGCGCCATCATCATGCCGCCCGACCGACGCGCCATCGCGGGCGTCACCGATTCCAAGCAGCTCGCGCCCGCCGAGCGCGAGCGCCTCGCCGAGCGGATCCGGGCCGAGGCCGTCGCCGTCAGCCTCGCCGGCGCATCGGTGGCGGAGATCGCGCGCTGGAACGTCTACCAGGCGAATGCCCGCGCGATGGCCCGCGCCCTCGCGCGCCTGACCGTCCGGCCGGACGCGGTGCTGGTGGACGGCAAGCCCATCCGCACCCTCGCCGTCCCGCACCAGGCCGTGGTCGGCGGCGATGCCCGGACCTACTCGATCGCGTGCGCGAGCATCGTCGCCAAGGTCGTGCGCGACCGGCTGATGGCGCGCCTCGCGCGCCGGTACCCGGCGTACGGGTGGGAGGCGAACGCCGGCTACGGCACGCCCGCGCACATCGCGGCACTCCGCACCGCGGGGCTCACGGCGCACCACCGGGTGAGCTTCTGCCGCACCGCGCTGGGCGGGCAGCTGGACCTGGGCTAGGCGGCGCTCAGGGCGCGCGGAGCCACACCGAGACGAACTGCGCCACCTGCCGCGCGCCCGCGCTCGGTGCGCGGATCGTCCCATCCGGCACGCCGCAGGTCGCCCCCGGGGGCCACTTGAGCGCGAGCGTGCGCGTCAGCTCGGAGCCGGGCGGATAGACCTCGACGAACTCGACGTTCCCGGCGAGGATCGCGTCCACCGGATAGGCGGGCTTGGGGACGCCGTTCACGAAGACGCAGGCCCGGCGGTTCACGACGAGGCCGAGCTTCTGCACCGAAGCGGCGAGCTGCAGCGCGGTGCCGAGCGAGACGGCATCGCTGGCCTCCAGCTCGTCGCGGTCCACGAGCGCGGCCCGCGGGGTCGCGTACTTGAGCCGCTGGTCGAGGTCGCGCCAGATCCAGAGGTCGCGCGACGGGCGGCCGAGGGTGTCCAGCCCGAGCTCGACGTCGAGATAGCGCTCGGCCGGCACCCGCACGCTCACGAGGCGCGTCGCATAGCCGGCGCGTTCGACGCGGAGCAGCACCGTGCGCCCGCCGGGCACCGCGAGGGCGAACTGGCCCAGCGAATCGGCGCCGGCCGAGGCGTCGGAGCCGAGGATGCTGACGGTCGCTCCGGGCAGCGGCGTGATGCGCCGGGCGTCGCCGACGATGCCGCGCACGCCGGTCCACTTGGCCGCCACGAGCACGGGGTCGAGTGCGACGCGCGCCGTCTCGACGAAGAGGTCGCGCCGCAGGCCTTCCGCAGGCATCACCACCTCGAGCGCGACCGGTCGGTAGCCGAGCCGGCGCACCGACACCAGCCAGACGCCGGCCGAGAGGCCGCCGATGCGGTAGTCGCCGTCGGCGTCCCCCTCCACGAGGATGGTGCGCGCGCCGAGCGTCGCCCGCAGCACCGCGTTCCCGACGGGCTGGCCATTCTCGTCAAGCACGCGCCCGGTCAGGAGGCCGGGGCGGAGCGACTGCGCGGCGGCGGGGACGGCCCGGGCCGCGAGGGCGGTCCCGGCGAGGAGCAACGCGACGAGGAGACGGGAGGCCGTGCGCACGCCGGAATCTACACCGCGCCCGTGGTGGGAGGTCCCCCGTGCGCGGGGGTGTCGTTCCGGCGCGCCGATGCCCAGCTTTGGGGCATCCCGCGACCCGCCTCCGTGCACGCCGAACTCGCCGCCAGCACCACCGATCCCGTCTCGCAGGCCATCGTCGGCGTCCTGATCGTCGCGCTCTTCGCGGTGCTCGCGGTCGAGGCGGCCCACCGGGTGCTGGTCGTGATGTCGGCCGTCGCGCTGCTCTGGCTCGTCACGTACCTCACGCCGTACCACCTGATGCCGCTCGAGGCGGTGCCGGCGGCGCTCGACCTGAACGTGCTGCTGCTCCTCGCCGCGATGATGGCGCTGGTGGGCGTGCTGAAGGAGACGGGCGTCTTCGCCTGGGCGGTCGAGCGGCTGCTCGAGCGCTTCGGGTCCGACCCGGCGCGCGCGATCGCGATCCTCTGGTGGTTCACCGCCATCTCCTCGGCGTTCGTGGACAACGTCACGACGGTCATCTTCGTCACGCCGATCGTGCTCGCCACCGTGCAGCGCCTCGGCGCACCGCCGATCCTCGTGCTCATCCCGACGGTGATGGCCGCCAACATCGGCGGCACGGCGACCCTGATCGGCGATCCCCCGAACATCATGATCGGCTCGGGGGCGGGCCTCTCGTTCCTCGACTTCGTCGAGGAGCTGACGATCCCGACGCTGCTGATGATGCTCTGGCTGCACTGGTGGGCGGTGCGGCGCCTGCGGGCCGCGATGGGGCCGCGCGCCGACCGGCCCGCCCAGGCGGACGAGCCCGGTCCGGGTCCCGCGATCACCGACCCGGGGCTGCTGCGCTGGCTCGGCGCGATCAGTCTCTTCGTGCTCGTCGGGTTCGTGACGCACGGCATCACCGGGATGCCCGCGGCGGTACCGGCGGTGCTCGGCGCCACCGCGGCGCTCGTCGTCCAGGACTGGCGCTACGTGCGGGCCTTCGCGCCGACGCACGAGGAGCGCCGCCACGGCATCCTGCACATCATCGAGAAGGAGGTCGAGTGGCCGACGCTCACCTTCTTCGCGTTCCTGTTCATCCTCGTCGGGGCGGCGGTGGGCACCGGCCTCATCGGCACGCTGGCCACCGGGCTGCAGTCGGCGATCGAGTGGAGCCGCAGGGCGCTCGGCCTCGGCGACGCGGGGACGATGTTCCTCGCGGCGCTGCTCGTGCTCTGGGTGGCCGGCTTCCTCTCGGCGTTCATGGACAACATCCCCTTCGTCGCGGTGAGCATCCCGCTGATCGCGACGCTCATCGGGTCGCTGCCGGGGGACGGCCGGGTGCTCTGGTGGGCGCTCTCGCTCGGTGCGTGCCTCGGCGGCAACGGGACGCCGATCGGCGCGTCGGCGAACGTGACGACGCTCGGCCTCGCCGAGCGGGTCGGCGTCCGGATCGGGTTCGGCGAGTTCATGCGGACGGGGATGCGCGTGATGGTGGTGACGCTCGTCTTCTCCACCGTGTTCCTGTACGGCTACGTGCACCTCGGCTCGGACCGCGTCGCCGAGGTGGGCCTCGTCGTGCTCGCGGTCGCGGGCATCCTGCTCTGGCGCAGCGAGGCCGCCGCGTCGCGGGCCCAACCCTCCGCCGCACGCGGCGCCGGCGCGCCGTGACCGCACGTCCGGCGCCGCCGCGGACTCCGTGCCGCGTCACGCCGGGGCAGGCGCCGGCGGTGCCGGTGGTCTTCGATT
>JAIBBJ010000011.1 GCA_019694735.1 Gemmatimonadaceae bacterium
GCCCCGTGCGCGCGGGCGTCGGCGACGAGCCGCTCGACCTTCTCCACCGCGCGCGGCGAGATGAGCGGGCCCTGCACGACGCCCGGCTCCGTGCCCCGCCCCACGCGCAGCGTCCCCACGGCGGCCGCGAGCCGCCGGCCGAACTCGTCGGCGACGGACGACTGGACGAGGAAGCGGTTGGCGCAGACGCAGGTCTGCCCCGCGTTGCGGTAGCGCGAGGCCACCGCGCCGGCGACCGCGGCGTCGAGGTCCGCGTCGGCGAAGACGAGGAACGGCGCGTTGCCGCCGAGCTCGAGCGAGACGCGCTTCACGGTGCCGGCGCACTGCGCGGCGAGCCGCTTGCCGACGGCGGTGGAGCCGGTGAAGGAGAACTTCCGCACGAGCGGGTGCTGGGTGAGCACCTCGCCCACTTCCTGCGCCCCGGTCGTCGGGAGCACGTTGAACACCCCGGCCGGCACGCCGGCGCGCTCGGCGAGCACCGCGAGCGCGAGCGCCGAGAGCGGCGTCTCGGCGGCCGGCTTCACGACGAAGGTGCAGCCGGCGGCGAGCGCGGGCGCCGCCTTCCGCGTCAGCATCGCGATCGGGAAGTTCCACGGCGTGATCGCCGTCGCCACGCCCACCGGCTGCTTCAGGGCGAGCAGGCGGCGTCCCGGCACCGGCGTCGGGATCACCTCGCCGTAGGCGCGCTTGGCCTCCTCGGCGAACCACTCGAGGAAGCTCGCGCCGTACGCGACCTCGCCGCGCGCCTCGGCGAGCGGCTTCCCCTGCTCGCTCGTCATCAGCAGCGCGAGGTCGTCCTGCGCGGCCATCACGAGGTCGAACCAGCGGCGGAGGACCGCGGCGCGCTCCTTGGCCGTGCGCGCCGCCCACGCCGGCTGCGCGTCCGCCGCGGCCTCGACCGCGCGCGCCGCGGCCATCGCGTCGAGGTCGCCGACCTCGGCGAGGAGCGCGCCGGTCGCCGGGTCGCGCACGGCGAAGGTGCGTGTGTCGGAGACCCACGTACCGCCGGCGTAGCCGGCCGTGCGCAGGAGGGTCGGGTCGCGGAGCGCGAGCGTCACGCCGTCGGCCCCGGGCGGCGCCGGCGCACTGCCCCGGTGCGGCGGCCGCTGCGGCTCACGGCTTCCTCGGCACGCTCGCGCCCGAGTCCGGCGAGCGGTGGTCGTTCGCGGCGTGCGCGACGCCCGTCGCCTGGTCGATCACGATGGTGTGCGCATCGCCCTGCGACCGCGGCCCCTCGACGCGGATCGCGTGGCCCATCGCGCGGAGCCGCGCGAGCACGGAGTCGCTGGCGGCGCCCTGCTCGACGCTCGCCGTGTCGGGCATCCACTGGTGGTGGAGGCGCGGCGCGTCCACCGCGGCGCGCGCACCCTCGCCGAACAGCGTGACGCCGAGCACGACGTTCAGCACCGTGTTGGGGATGGTGCGCCCGCCGGGCGAGCCGGTGACGAGGCGCAGCCGGGCGTCCTTCGTCACGATCACCGGCGACATCGAGCTCAGCATGCGCTTGCCCGGCGCGATCACGTTGGGCGGCGTGCCGATGTTCCACCCCTGGTCGGTGAACCCCGGCTTCTTGTTGAAGTCGCCCATCTCGTTGTTGAGCAGGAAGCCGGCGATCACCACGCCCGAGCCGTACCACCCCTCAAGGGTGTAGGTGCTGGAGACCGCGTTCCCCTGCGCGTCCACCACGCTGAAGTGCGTCGTGTGCCCCGGTTCCGCGCCGGTGACGATGTCGGCGCCGAGCGCGAGCGAGCTGCCGGCGTGTGCGGTGTCGATGCCCGCGGCGAGCTCGGCGGCGTAGGCCTTCGACGTGAGCCGCTCCACCGGGATCGCGCTGAAGTCCGGGTCGCCGAGGAATCGCGCGCGGTCGAGGTACGCGCGGCGCGCCGCCTCGAGGCGCAGGTGCAGGGTGCGCGCGTCGCCGCGCGCCATGCCGGCGGTGCCGAGCGCCTCGAGCAGGTTCAGCGTCTCGATCATGACGATGCCGCCCGAGCTCGGCGGGCCCATCGCGATGAGCTCGTGGCCGTTGAAGGTGCCGCGCACCGGCACCCGCTCCACGGCCTGGTAGGCGGCGAGGTCGGCGCGGGTGATGAGCCCGCGGTGCGCGCGCATCTGCGCGTCGATCGAGTCGGCGATCCACCCCGTATAGAAGGCGTCAGGGCCCTCGTCGGCGATCGCGCGCAGCGCGCGGCCGAGCTGCGGCAGCCGGAGGGTGTCGCCGGCCGCCCACGCGCCGCCGCCCGGCTTCGCGTACGCGGCGACGGACGCGTCGAAGTGCGTGAGGAGGTTCGCGACCGCCGCGTTCAGCTCCTGCGCGAACGCGGCGCTCACCGGAAAGCCCTGCTCGGCCAGCGTGACGGCGGGCATCACCACGTCCTTCCACGGCCGCGCGCCGAACTTGGCGTGCGCCATCGCGAGCCCGCGCACCGTGCCCGGCACGCCGATGGCGCGCCAGCCGGAGTCGGTCGCGGCGCCGAGGATGTTCCCCTGGCGGTCCTGGTACATCGCCGGGGTGGCGGCGCGCGGCGCCTTCTCGCGGTAATCGAAGGAGGTCGCGGTGCCGTCGGCGAGACGGACGATCATGAAGCCGCCGCCGCCGATGTTCCCCGCCGCCGGGTACGTGACGCTCAGCGCGAACGCGGTCGCGACCGCGGCATCCACCGCATTGCCGCCCTGCGCCAGGAGCGCCGCGCCGGCGTCGGACGCGAGGTGATGGGCGGAGACGACGACGCCGGTGGACGAGGTGACCTCGTCCACCGGCGTGGCCGCTTCAGGGGTGCGGCAGGCCGCGAGCAGGCCCGCGGCGAGGAGGACGTGTCGGCGCATCGGCAGGGGGAAGGGGACGGCGGGAATCTACCGCGCCCCGCGTCCCCCCGCCGTCGGCGCCGCTCAGCGCCCGCCGAAGCTCAGCGTGATGCCGAAACCCGTGTCGTTGCGCTGCTCGGCCTGCATCAGCATGCCGGCGAGCTGCAGGTTCACGACGCCGAACTCGAACCCGATGCCGCCGCTGAGCCGCATCTGGTCGCCGAGCGCGGTCACGCCCGCGCGGAGCGGCACGAACGGGATGAGCCGCAGCTCCGCGCCGAGGCCCACCTGCGTCTCGGGCCCGAGCTCGATGCCCTCGCCGAAGCGCTGGCGCAGCTCGGCGGCGAGCGTGAGCCGGCGGGTGCCGGTCCACGCCACGCCGAGGGCGATGGACGGCGTGGGGGCGACGTCCTCGATCCGGCCGCGGAGCGCCGCCTGCACGTCGGCGGGCGCCGACGACAGCGGCACGAGCGAGTCGGTGACGGTGCTCGAGCTCCCCTGCTGGAAGGTCGCGCGCACCGGCAGGTAGTAGAGGTGGTCGGTCTCCCAGGCGAAGGAGCTGACGAGGTCGTGGACGACCGCGGAGGCCTGGAGCGCGCCGACCTTCCAGCTCGCGCCGACGTCGAGGCCGAAGCCGCGGCCGCTGACGACCTTGCCGGTGTCGGTGACGACGAGCGGCGCGTCGAGGTCGATCGCGAGCGGGTTGGACGTGATGGTGGAGCCGTTGTCGCGGAGCGAGGCGGCGCCGTGGCCCATCAGGTACTTGGCGGTGACGCCGAGCGAGAGCTCGCCGATCGGCACGAGCGGCACGCGGCGACCGTACGAGAGCCCGACGGTGGAGATCACGTTCGCGTCCATCGCGAGCTGCCGGAGCTCGTAGTCCTGCGGCGTGCCGGTGCGGCCGGCGTTGCCGAAGAGCAGCAGCTCGGCGACCGCCGGCGGCAGCTCGCCGTCGGTGTTGATGGTCGTCGTCGCGGCGAGCGCGAAGCGGCCGACCGAGATCGCGAGCGGCGTCAGGTGGATGTCACCGGAAAGGTCCTGGCCGCCGTTGTCGATCACCTTCTGCAGCCACTGCTCCCGGACCTGCTGCGGCACGACGATGCCGGCGTAGTCGCTGATGTCGGCGCCGGTGATCGGGCCGGTGCCGAGGGCGACCTGCGGCGAGAGGGCGAGCGAGAAGCGGCTGTTGCCCGGGAGGCCGAGGTTGGCCGGGTTCCAGGCGACGGCGTTGAAGTTGCGCGCGACGGCGGAGTAGGCGCCGCCCATCGCCGTGGCGGCGGCGGAGGCGTTCCCCTGGGCGTGCGCGGCGGTGGCGAGCAGGGCCGCCGCGAGCGTGGCGGCGAGCGTGCGGCGGACGAGTCGGGTCGTCATCGGTCAGCCCCCGATGTTGAGGAGGAGCTGGACGCGCGTGCGGATCTTGAGCCGCTGCGCCGGGGTCACGACGACGGTGTTGCCCGCGCCGGTGCCGGTCGCGGTGCCGGTGACGGCGATGGTCACGCCCTGCTTGCCGACGAGCGACTGCAGTTCTGGCTTCGTGAGCGCCACCGTCACGCTCGAGGTCGGGGTCGCGGTGACGGCCATCGGCTTGCTGAGGTTCACCGCGGGCTGGCCGCCCTGCGCCGGCGCCGAGATGAGGAAGTTGAGCGCCGCGCTCGCCGTGAACGGGTTCTCGAAGTCGAGCAGGAACGCGCCACCCTCGACCTGGTCCGCGAGGTCCACGTCATCGAGGTTGTAGGCGCTCGGCGACACGTTCACCGCCTCGTTCGCGACGACGACCGTCGCCTGCGAGACCGTGAGGTTGCTCACCGAGGCGCCCACGCTGATGCCGTTCGACGCGCTGAGGTTCGCGTTCTGCCCCGCCGGCACCGTGAACGAGACCGTGACGCTGAACGAGGTCGCGTAGCTGCCGGCGGGCATCGGGATCGCGAGCAGCGTGGTCGCGCCATTCGGGATCGCCTGGGCGCTCCCCTGCACCGTGGTGGTGGTGGTCCCCGCGGCGTTGGTGATGGCGACGGCGAGCGAGCCGTACGCAGCGGCGTTGCCGTTGGGACGGAGCGGGTCGAAGCCGAGGTTGTTGGTCACCTGCAGGTTCAGCGTCCCCGACGTGACCGTCGCCGACGGCGACTCGGCCGGCAGCGTGACCGTCCGCGAGAGCGCGTTGGCGGGCGACGTGAACGCCGGGATCGGCGCGTTGACGGTGCCGCCGCTCTGGCACGCCGGCTGGCCGCAGAGCGCGCCGAGCGTGCTCGTGAACGGTGCGGGCGCGGGCACGGAGACGAGGAAGGCGGTGCCGCCCCCGGTCACGCCGACGCTCGGCGGGAGGAGCTGGCTGACGTTCATCTCGAGCGAATCACCGGGCACCATCCACGTCTGCTGGAGGATGGGGGCCGCGGACGGGATGTCGCACGCGGCCGCCAGCCCGAGCAGGGCGAGCGGCACGAGGCGGCGGGATCGACGCGGGATCATGCGGGGAGGGGTACGGGGACGCACGCACCGCCCGGGATGGGCGGCGCGCGCTGGCCTGCACTTCCTATACTATGCCTGCCCCGCCCGGGTCACGCGGTGCCGGGGGTCACGATGTGCGCCGCATCACAACGTGACGGTCCCGGGCGGCCGGCACGGTCAGGGCAGGTCGAACTGCATCTGCGCTCGCGTGTAGAGGAAGCGCCCGTTGTAGCCGAACGGCGACGCCCCCGCCCACGGGAAGATCCCGTAGCCGTTGTCGAGCGTGTTCTGCTCCGGGTAGGTGTCGAGCAGGTTCCGCGCGCCGAGCGTCCAGCGGACGCCGCCGAACTGCCGCCCGACCTCGAGGTCGAGCAGCGTGCGCGCCCCGAACACCTGCTCGCAGGTGTCGCAGAGTCCCGGCGCCGAGTGGAACGAGCCGAAGTACGAGGCGCGCACCAGCGCGCTGTTGCGGCCACGCGTGTAGTCCGCGGTGAGCGTCCCGCGCCAGTCCGGCCGCTCGCGCTCGATCTGGATCCGCGTGAACTGGTCCACCAGCACCGCGCCGGTGCCGTTGAGCTCCACGGGGTCCGGCCGCTGCCCCACGACCTCGTTGGTGGTGTAGTTGATGCCGGTGCTGAGCACCAGCACGCCCGACGCGCCCACCAGCACGCGGTGGCTACCGGTGATGTCGATGCCGTTGGTGCGGGTGTCCACGATGTTCGTGAAGTACTGCCCCGCCTCCGCCTGCACGCCGTTGGCGTTGAGGATCGCCTCGATCGCCGGGCCCCCGAGGAAGCCGGTGAGCAGGATGCGGTCCTTCAGCGTGATCGAGTAGCCGTCCACCGTGAGCGTCGTCCGCTCCGACGGGCTCCACGCGAAGCCGGCGCTGAGGTTCGTCGAGGTCTCGGCCTTGAGCGCCTTGGCCCCGAGGGCGCGCGCCGCCGGGTCGCCCACCGAGAAGATGCCCACCTCGAACGGCACCTGGTTCCCGGTGAGCGTGTCGAGCTTGAAGCTCGTGATGCGGCTGCCGTAGTGGCTCTGCGCGAGCGACGGCGCGCGGAAGCCGGTGCTGAACGCGCCGCGCACCACGAACTGCTTCGCGGGCTGCCACCGCAGCGCGAGCTTGGTGCTGAGCTGCGACCCGAAGTCGCTGTAGTTCTCGAACCGCGCCGCGCCGTTCACCAGCAGCGTCCGCGAGAGGTCCGTCTCGGCCTCGGCGTACACGGCCGTGTTGGTGCGACTCACGTCGGTCGCGGTGGACGGCAGGAAGCCGGAGAAGACCTGCGAGCCCGCCGGGGCCGGGTCGCCGTACTGCGTGACGTGGCCGCCCTGGATCCACGACGCGCGCTCGCCGGCGATCAGCTCGAACTGCTCCTGCCGCAGCGTCGCGCCGACGGCGAGCGTCAGCGGGCTCGGGAGCCCCACCTCATACTGCCGGTTGGCGTCGAACGTCACCTGCGTCTCCATCGAGCGGAGGCCGCCGGCGTAGAACGAGGTCTGGTTCGGGATCCCCGGGTCGTCGCCGTTGCCGAGGATGCCGTCGAGGCCGGGGGCGCATGCGGTCTGAAGGCACGGCCCGAGCGACGTGTTGAGCGTGTTGCGGAGCTGGTAGTCGAACTCGTTGCGCCCGGCCGCGAGCGCGGCGTCGAACGCCCAGTCGCCCACCTCGCCCTTCACGCCGCCGGCGAGCGACCAGTCGAGGACGTCGGGGCGGAACTCGGGGAGGAAGCCGAGCGGGTAGATGGAGGGCCAGTTGCGCTCGGAGAGCCCCTGCCGGTAGAAGCCGTTGCCGGTGCCCACGCGGTCGGCGAACGATCCGAACGCGTACGCGACGCGGCGGCCGGCCTCGTCGAGCGGCCGGCGGTAGTCCACGAAGAGCAGCTTGTCGTCGGCGAGGCCGTCGCCGAGCCGGTGGTTGGGCTGCCCCACCGGGTTGTTCTTCTGGAGGATGCGGCCCTTCGAGTCCACCACGTCGGCGTCGCCGGGGACGATCTGGTCGGCGGCCTCCGGCCAGGCGCGATTGGTGGGCTGGCGGTTGCGGTACTCGGCGAAGACCCCGAGCTGGCCGCGGCCGAGCGTGAGGCCCCAGCCGCCGTTCACGTTCACCGTGTTGCCGTCGTCGGGATAGTCGCCGACGACGTAGCGGCCGAAGTCGGCGGTGACGAAGGGGGCGAACTCGCCGGAGCGGGTCTGCAGGTTCACCACGCCGGCGATCGCGTCGGCGCCGTACTGCGCCGCGGCGCCGTCGCGCAACACCTCCATCCGCTCGATCATGGAGGCGGGGAGCGCGTTGAGGTCCACGCCGGTCGAGCCGGCCGGCATGCCGAAGGCGAAGGTGTGCACGAGCGCCGTGCGGTGGCGGCGGACGCCGTTCACGAGCACGACGGTGTGGTCGGGCGAGAGGCCGCGCATGGTGAACGGCCGGACGATGTCATCGGCGTCGGTCACCGACTGCCGCGGGAAGTTCACCGACGGCGAGACCGCCTGGAGGATCGCCGAGAGCTCGGTGGTGCCCTGGCGCTCGATGGTCTCGCTCGTGACGATGTCCACCGGGACCGCGAGCTCGTCGGCCGCGGTGTGCTGCGCGCGCGAGCCGGTGACGACCGCGCTCTGCAGCTGCTGCGCCGCGCGGCCGAGGGTGAGGTCGAGGGTCGTCGCCTGTCCGGCGCGCACGTCCACGGTCGCGGCCTGCGGCGCGAAGCCGATCACGCGGGCGCGCACCGTCTGGCTCCCCGCGGGCACGCCGACGAGCGTGTAGGCGCCGGAGGCCGCGGTCTGCGTCCGCACCTGCGTGCGGTCCACCGTCAGGATGACTCCGGCGACCGGCGCGCCGGCGGAGTCGCGCACGGTGCCGCGCACGGTGCCCGACTGTGCCTGCGCCTCCGCCGCTCCGAGGGTGACGAGGAGGAGCGCGCCGAGGGCGCGGGCCAGGGGACGGTGGAGCATCGGGACGACCTCCGAGTGGGATGCAGAGGGGGGGCGGCGCGATACTAACGCCACCCGGACATCTCCGCCAATCAGCGGACCGCGGGCGGCCACGCCCGGCCCGGGTCCGGCGCCGCCCTGCCTACGGACGCGCCGGTCGGCGGCGCACTTCGACCGTCCACCCCGGCCCGGCCCCGATGCCGTAGCGCTCGGCGTAGCTCCCCTGGTTGAGCGCGACCGCGAGCTCGAGCAGGCTGTTGAGGTACGCCACCGGCTCGCCGACGGCGACATGGCCGAAGCTCTCCACGTACGGCACGGCGAAGGACTGCGCGCGCGTCGCGCCCTCGAACGCGACGACCACCTGCAGCGTGTCGCCGATCCGCCAGCCGGCGCCGTCCACCAGCGCGGCCGGGATGTTGGTCCACAGGTTGCCGTACGGCCGGTCGATCATCGCGACCATCCCGCGCAGCGCGTCGCCGTCGCGGCGCGCGACCGGCACGGGGAGCCGCACCAGCTGCGTCCCGCGCGACGGGCCGACGTCCTCGAACCGGACCTGCCCCGACGCGAGCCGGGCGCCGAGGTAGGCGAAGACGTCGCGGCCGTGGAAGGTGTGCGACCGCTCGGAGCCGGGGAGCCGCTGCCGCGCGACGTCGATCTCGCGCACCTCCACGATGCTGTCGGCGACGAGCGTGAGGGTGCCGTTGTCGGGCGTGACGATGAGCTGCCCGCGGCGCGTGCGCGCCACGACGCCGAGGCGGTCGGTGCCGACCCCCGGGTCCACGATGGAGACGAAGACGGTGCGCGCGGGCCAGTACGGCACGACCTGCCGGAGGCGGTACGCGGCCTCCCAGATGTCGAACGGCGCGATCTGGTGCGTGAGGTCATGGATGCGGAGCGCGGGCGCGACGCCGGTGGCGACGCCCTTCATCGCCGCCACCGCGCCGTCGCGGGTGCCGAAGTCGCTCTGCAGCACGAGCGTGGCGGGCGCCGCGGGCGCCGCGGCGCGGGACGCGGCCGGCGCGGACGCGCGCGCGCCCTGGGCGGCCAGCGCCCGCCCCGCCGCGAGCGCGACGGGGACGGCGAGCACGAGGCACGCCACGCGCCCCGCGCGCATCACTTCTCCTTGAACACGGTGTCGATCGCCAGCCCGGCCGCGAGCAGCAGCGCGGTC
>JAIBBJ010000012.1 GCA_019694735.1 Gemmatimonadaceae bacterium
CGCGCCGAGGGCGGCCTGCGCCTGCGGGCCGCGCGGGGCCCGGGCCGCCTCACGGAGCGCGGCGTTGCGCCGGGCGAGCGCGGCGCGGTAGTGCCGCAACGCCTGCAGATAGCGCGGGCTCGTCAGCGCGAGCGTGATGTCGAGGTAGCGCCGGCGCTCCGCCGGTGCCCCGGCCACGAGGTCCACGTCGCGCGGCGAGAAGCTCACGCTCGGCAGCGCGTCCAAAGCGTCGGTCAGTCTCTCCGGCTCGGCGCCGTCGAGGGTCACCTTCTTCCGGCCCTGCCGGTCCACTGCGGCACTGGCGCGGTGGGGGGCGACGCCCGCGAGCGTCGCCGCGACGTGGAATGCCGGGGCGCCGAACCGGATCAGGTCGCGGTCCCGGGCGCCGCGCTGCGATCGCAGCAGCCGGAGGTACGCGATCGCCTCCACGAGATTCGACTTGCCGTGGCCGTTCTCACCGAGGATGACGAGACCGTCCGTGGCACACGGCAGCTCCGCCTCGGCGATGTTGCGGAAGTCCCGGAGCGCGAGTGTCACGAGACGCGCCGCCACGGGTGCCACCGATGGTGCCACCGCGGGGGATGTCGCGGCGGGGATCACGGAGCGGGGCTCCGGCGGGCGCCGCCCGGTGCGCTCACGCCCCGCGGAACGTCGCCGACCGCTTCTCGAGGAACGCCTGCGTCCCCTCGCGCATGTCCGCGGTGCGGCCCACCGCACCGAAGTGCTCGGCCTCGAGCGCGAGCGCCTCGTCCATCGGCAGGCCGGCCCCCTGCGTCACGGCGGTGATGGCGTGCGCGAGCGCGAGCGGGCCGTTCTTGAGGGCCTCCTTCGCGATCGAGCGCGACGCGTCGACGAGGCCCGCCGGGTCCACGACCTGATTCGCGAGCCCCATCGCGAGGGCGGCCTCGGCCTCGACCATCTCGCCGGTGAAGATGAGCTGCAGGGCGCGGCCCTGGCCGATGAGCCGCGGGAGCCGTTGCGTGCCGCCGTAGCCGGGAATGAGCCCGAGCTTGGTCTCCGGCAGGCCGAACTTCGCGCCCTTCGCCACGATGCGCAGGTGGCAGGCGAGCGCGAGCTCGCAGCCGCCGCCGAGCGCGAAGCCGTTCACGGCGGCGATGACGGGCTTGTTGAACCGTTCGATCCGCGTGAACACCCGCGACCCGAACGCCGCGACCGTGCTCAGGCCGGCCGGTCCGGACGCCGCCTCGGCGATCTCGGCGATGTCGGCGCCGGCGACGAACGCGCGGCCGGCCCCCGTGAGGATCACCGCCCCGACCTCGTCGCGCGCGGCCAACGCGGCGAACATGCGGTCGAGCTCGCCGATGACCCTCGCATTCAGTGCGTTGAGCTTGTCGGGCCGGTTGATCGTGACCGTCGCGATGCGGTCGGAGACATCGAGCAGCAGGAACTCGAAGGCGTCGGACATGGCGGGCCGTGGGTCGCTGGAGGGAGACGCCCCCAATCTATACGTTTGGCGCATGGAACAGCTCGCCCCGCCGACCCTCGTCGTGGGATGGTCCCCCGACGGTGCGCTGCGAATCCTCGACCAGCGCCGGTTGCCGGGTGAGGTGGTGACGCGCGACCTGCGCACGGTCGAGGCGGTGGTCGACGCGATCCGTACCCTCGCCGTGCGCGGCGCGCCCGCGATCGGTGTCGCCGCCGCGATCGGTCTCGCCGTCGCCACGGACGGTCGCGACCTCCCGGACGTCGAGCGCGCCGCCGCCGCCGTCCGCGCGTCGCGTCCGACGGCGGTGAACCTGATGTGGGCGGTCGACCGCATGCTCGGGGTCGCGCGCACCGCCGCCGCCGCGGGTGCGGGGCCGGGGGCGCTGAGCGCGGCGCTCCGCGCCGAGGCGGAACGCATCCGCGCCGAGGATGTGGCGATGTGCCGCGCGATGGGCGAGCACGGCGCCGGCCTGATCGGCGACGGCATGCGCGTGCTGACGCACTGCAACGCCGGCGCGCTCGCGACCGCGGGCATCGGCACGGCGCTCGCGCCGCTCTATGTCGCCAGGTCGCGCGGCGTCCGCTTCTCGGTCTACGCCGACGAGACCCGCCCGCTGCTGCAGGGCGCGCGGCTGACGGCGTGGGAGCTCCACCGGGCCGGCATCCCGGTCACGGTCTGCGCCGACAACATGGCGGCGGGCCTGATGGCCGCCGGCCGGGTCGACCTGGTGATCGTCGGCGCGGACCGCATCGCCGCGAACGGCGACGTGGCCAACAAGATCGGCACGTACGGCCTTGCCGTCCTGGCGAAGCACCATGGCATCCCGTTCGTGGTGGTCGCGCCCATGAGCACGGTGGACCCGCACACGCCGGACGGGACGGCGATCGTCATCGAGCAGCGCGATCCCGCCGAGGTGACGCACCTCGCCGGCGTGCGGGTCGCGGCCGAGGGCGCCGCGGTGCACAATCCCGCCTTCGACGTGACGCCGCACACGCTGATCACGCGGATCGTCACCGACCGCGGTGTCCTCCAACCCCCGTACGTCTTCGCCCCCAACACCGCCGTCCTCCCGCCCCCCGTCTGAGGCCACATGCGCCACGTCCTCACGCTCGACCAAGGCACCACCAGCTCCCGCGCCCTCGTCGTCGCCGCCGACGGGCGCGTCGTCGGTCGCGGCCAGCGCGAGTTCACGCAGCACTTCCCGCAGCCCGGTTGGGTGGAGCACGATCCCGAGGAGATCTGGGCGACCACGCTCGCGTCGGCGCGCGAGGCGCTCGCCGAGGCCGGTGTCGTGCCCGACGCGATCGGCATCACCAACCAGCGCGAGACGATCGTGCTGTGGGACCGCGCGACGGGGCGCCCGCTCGACCGCGCCCTCGTCTGGCAGGATCGCCGCACGACCCAGCGCTGCCTCGCGCTGAGGGCCGCCGGCCAGGCCGACGCGATCCATCAGGCGACCGGCCTCGTGCCCGACCCGTACTTCTCCGCGACGAAGCTCGAATGGCTCCTCGAGCACAAGGCGCGCGCCGCCGGCGTGCCGACCGACCGGCTGGCCGCGGGCACCATCGACACGTGGCTCATCTGGAGGCTCACCAACGGCGCCGTGCACGCGACGGACCCCACGAATGCGTCGCGCACGATGCTCTATGACATCAATACCGGGGCGTGGAGCCCTCAGCTGCAGGCGCTGTTCAATGTGCCGTCGGGGATCCTGCCCGAGGTGCGGCCGAGTGCCGGCGACTTCGGCACGAGCGCGGCCGAGCACCTCGGGCACGCGATGCCGATCCGCGGAGTCGCCGGCGACCAGCAGGCGGCGCTGTTCGGCCAGGGGTGCTGGGAGGCCGGCCAGAGCAAGAACACGTACGGCACGGGTGCGTTCATGCTGCTGCACACGGGGCCCGCGCGTCCCGTGGGCGGGCAGGGCATCCTCACGACGATCGCCTGCGACGCGGAGGGGCGGGCGGCGTACGCGCTCGAGGCCAGCATCTTCGTCGCGGGCGCCGCGGTCCAGTGGCTGCGGGACGGCCTCGGGCTCCTCTCGAAGGCGCCGGAGAGCGAAGCGATGGCGCGGTCGCTCAGCGGCAACGACGGCGTGTACTTCGTGCCGGCGCTCACCGGGCTCGGCGCCCCATCGTGGGAGCCGGAGGCACGCGGCACCATCGTCGGGCTGACGCGTGGCACCACGCGCGAGCACCTCGTGCGCGCAGCGCTGGAGGCGATGGCGTACGGGACCGCTGACGTGCTCGAGGCGATGCGCGGCGCGAGCGGCGCCCCGCTCGAGGTGCTGCGGGTGGACGGCGGCGCGACATTCAACGACTGGCTCATGCAGTTCCAGGCCGACGTGCTCGGCGTGCCGGTCGAGCGCCCGGACGTGATCGAGACGACCGCGATGGGGGCGGCCGGGCTCGCCGGCATCGCGGCGGGCGTGTGGCCGGATGCGGCCGCGTTCTTCGCCTCGCGGTCGTACCATCGCTTCGCCCCGGCCGCCGGCGCGAACGGCGCGCGCGCCGGGCTCGGCGGGTGGCGGCGCGCCGTGCGCGCGTCGGTCGCCTGGGCGCGCGAGCGCGGGCGAGCGCGATGCCGGGCGCCGCGCCGAACCGGGGACGCCGATGCCCGGGCTGACGCTCCTGGTCCTCGCCGGGCGACTTACGTTCGGCGGTCCCGACCGTGAACCGGTCAACGACCGGTGGTTCGCGCGCGACAAGCTGTGGCACTTCGCGGCGTCCGCCGTCATTCAATCGGCCGGGCACGGCGTCCTCCGGTCGAGCGGGCGCTCGTACCCGGACGCGAGCCGGACCGCGGCCGGACTGACCCTCGGGATCGGCATCCTGAAGGAGGTCTGGGATGCCCGCGGGCACGGGGACCCGTCCTGGAAGGACCTGGGGGCCGATGTGGCGGGTACCGGGCTCGGCGCGGTGCTCATGCGTCAGGCCGACCCCTAGCATCTCCGGTCGCTATATTCCGCCATCCGCATTTCGGAGTCGACGATGAAGGCAGGGACGAAGTTCATGATCGGCGGCGCGCTGGTCCTCGGGACCGCGGGCTTCCTGATGGCCGGCGCCATCAAGGACACCGCCGTGTACTTCCTCACCCCGGGCGAGTTGCAGGCGAAGGTCCTCGAGGACCCCGGCATCAAGGGGACCGGCGTCAAGGTCGGCGCGAAGGTGGTGCACGGCTCGGTGGTGCGTGATCCGAGCGGCAAGCAGGTGACCTTCGAGATGACCGACGGCAAGGCGACGTACACGGTCGACTATCGCGGCATCATCCCGGACACCTTCAGCGACTCCGTCGAGGTGGTGGTCGAGGGGCGGCTCGGCGATGACGGTGTGTTCCACGCGACGACGCTGCTGGCGAAGTGCGCCTCGCGCTACGAGGCCGCGCCCGCCGGGTACACGGAGGCGATGCGGGAGGCGTACAAGAACGGCGCCGAGCCGCCGCACGCGATGGGCGGGTCGCCCGTGGACGCCGGGGCGCCGGGCGCGGCGGCGACGCCGCCGGCGGGGACCGCCGCGAAGTCGCCGGACTGACCGATGATCCTGATCGGTGAGCTGTCCCTCTGGATCGCGCTGCTGATGGCGGCGTGGTCCGTGACGACGTCGTTCGCTGGCGGGAGGATGGGCCGCGCCGACCTGATCCTCTCCGGCGAGCGCGGGCTCTATGCGTCCGTCGGTTTCGTGGTCCTCGCGTCGCTCGGCCTCTGGACGGCACTGCTCACGAGCGACTTCTCGCTCTCGTACGTGGCGAGCTACACCAGCGCGAACCTCCCGACCGTCTACAAGATCTCGGCGTTCTGGGGCGGGCAGTCGGGTTCGATGCTCTTCTGGTGCCTCATCCTCGCCCTCTACGCCGGCGCGGCGACGTTCCTGAACCGCCGCCACAACCGCCAGCTGATGCCGTGGGTCACCGGCACCAATGCCGCGGTGCTGCTCTTCTTCGTGGCGACGACGGCGATCGCGACGAATCCGTACACGCGGCTCGACTGGGTGCCGGCCGACGGGCGCGGGCTCAACCCGCAACTGCAGAATCCGGCGATGGCGATCCATCCGCCGCTGCTGTACCTCGGCTACGTCGCGACGGCGATCCCCTTCGGCTTCGCGGTGGCCGCGCTCGTCACGCGCCGGCTCGACGCCGAGTGGCTCGGCGCGGTGCGACGCTGGTCGCTCGTGAGCTGGGTCTTCCTCACGCTGGGCATCGTGATGGGAATGTGGTGGGCGTACGTCGAGCTCGGCTGGGGCGGCTACTGGATGTGGGACCCGGTGGAGAACGCGTCACTGCTCCCGTGGCTCAGCGGCACGGCATTCCTGCACTCCATCATGATCCAGGAGAAGCGGGGGATGCTGCGGAAGTGGAACATCGTCCTCGTCGTCGGGACGTTCCTGCTCTCCGTGCTCGGGACCTTCATCACGCGCTCGGGCGTGATCACGTCGGTGCACTCGTTCGCCCAGAGCTCGGTCGGTACCTGGTTCGCCGCCTTCATGGTGCTCGCGCTCGCGGTCACGGTGTTCCTGGTCTGGACCCGCCTCCGCGACCTCGAGGCGCAGGCGCAGCTCGAGGCGATGATCAGCCGCGAGGCGGCATTCCTCTACAACAACCTCGTGCTCGTCGGCATCGCGTTCAGCGTGCTCTGGGGCACGCTCTTCCCGATCCTCTCCGAGGCGGTGCGCGGCTCGAAGATCACGGTCGGCGAGAGCTTCTTCAACGCCGTGAACGTGCCGCTGGGGCTCGTGCTGCTCGCCCTCACCGGCATCGGGCCGCTCATCGCGTGGCGCAAGGCGAGCGTGCAGAACATCCAGAGGCAGTTCGCCGGGCCGGCGGCGTTCGGGCTCATCGTCGGCGCGGCGCTCCTCACGCTCGGCATGCGGCGATTCTACCCGCTCGTGAGCTACACGCTCGCCGGCTTCGTCGCCGGCACGATCCTCCAGGAGTTCTGGAAGGGCGTCGGGGCGCGGCGGCGGATGTACGGGGAGAACCCGGCCGTCGCGCTCGGGCGGCTCGTGGCCCGCAATCGCCGCCGGTACGGCGGCTACATCGTGCACGCCGGCATCGTGATCCTGTTCGCCGCGTGGGCGGGGATGGCGTTCAAGAAGGAGTACGACGTCACGATGGCCGACGGCGACACCTACCGCGCCGTCGATCCGTACGGGCGCACGTGGACCTTCACGAACGAGGGCCTGTCCTCGTTCAAGGCACTGAACCGCGAGGTCGTCGCGGTCGCGCTGCGGCCGGAGCTCGATGGCACGCGCTACGACCTCCTCACGAGCGAGAAGCGCCAGCACTTCGACTCGCGCGGCAACCCGACGTTCCAGCCGTCCACCGAGGTCGGCATCATGACGCACAACGACCAGGACGTGTACCTCGTCCTCGCCGGCGTCGTGAACGGGAAGGCGGAGATCCGCATCAACTTCAATCCGCTCGTGGTGTGGGTCTGGCACGGCGGGATCCTGATGGCGCTCGGCGGCCTGATCGTCATGTGGCCGGCGTCCGAGCGGCGGCGGCAGCAAGGCTACGTGACGGCGCTGGCGCCGGAGCCGGAGGCCGTCTCGGCGTGACGATGGACCGTCGCAGCTTCCTCGTGGGCGCCGCCGGCCTCGGGGCCGCGGTCGCCGTCCGCGGCCTCGGCGCGCAACAGGCGCAGCCGAACTTCACGCCGATGGAGCAGGGGGCGTATCGCCCCGTCCTGCGCGACCCGAAGCCGGGGGCGACGCCGTCGATGTCCGATGACGCGCGCGACGCGCTGGAGCACCGCATCAAGTGCCAGTGCGGCTGCATCCTCGACGTGTACACCTGCCGCACGACCGACTTCACCTGCCAGGTCTCCCCGGCGATGCACCGCGACGTGATGCGGCTGGTGGCGGGCGGCTACACCGCCGAGGAGATCCTCGCGGCGTTCGTCGCGACCTACGGCGAGGTGGCGCTCACGTCGCCGGTGAAGCAGGGCTTCAACTGGGCCGGGTACCTCGCCCCCGGGATCGCGATGGCGACGGGCGGCGTGCTCATCACCATGCTGGTGCGGAAGTGGGCCGCCGACGCCCGCACGACCGCCGCGGCGCGCGCCGCCGGCACCCCCGTGCCCGCGGCCGCCGGCGTGGACGCCGAGGACCTGGCGCGCCTCGAACGCGCACTCCGCGAGGACGCCTGACGTGCTCGACCTGATCCTGGGCAGCGGGCTCGCCGTCGCCGCGCTGCTCTTCGTGCTGTGGCCCCTGGTGCGCGGCGGGGCCGTCGCCCACCAGGCCGCGGCGGCGGCCGTGCCGGCGCGCGAGGCCACCGCCCTCGAGGCGCTCCGCGAGATCGAGTTCGACCAGGCGACCGGCAAGCTCTCGCCCGAGGACTACGCGACGCTGAAGGCCCGCTACGCGCCGCAGGCGCTCGCCGAGCTCAAGGCGCGCGAGGCGGCCGGCACGGTCGCCGACGCGGTCGGCGATGCGGCCCCCGCGCCGGCGGCCGCGCACGCGATGCGAGCCGGCGACGAGGCGGCCGAGCGCCTGATCGCCCGCATGAGGCAGCGGAGCACGACCTGTCCCACCCACGGGGCGCGGCCGGAGCCCGACGCGCTCTACTGCTCGGACTGCGGCACGTACCTGGCGTCGGCGTGCCTGCATTGCGGCGCGCCCGTCGAGGGCACGGGCGCGCGCTTCTGCGGCAGCTGCGGGAACGCGCTGGCCGCCTGACGTCGGGGGGGACGGACCGCGCGCGGGGCGCGGACCTCCCGCCGGGTCACCGCCCCGCGCGTGTCGGCGCGGCGGGCGGCGCGCCGGTGAGGAAGTCGAGCGCGAGCGAGCTCAACGTGCGCACGCCGTTCGGCAGCGCGCTCTCGTCGGCGAAGAAGCGGGGCGAGTGGTTCTGCGCCGCCTTCGTCCAGTCCTCGTTCCGCGGCGTGATGCCGAGGAAGAGGAACACCCCGGGCACCCTCTCCTGGAAGTAGGAGAAGTCCTCCGAGCCGGTGATGAGCGGCGCGACCTGCACGTGCTCGGCGCCGACCGCGCGTTCGATCGAGCCGCGCATCCGCGCCGTCAGCGCCTCGTCGTTCGCCGTGACGGGGTAGCCGGCGTCGAGACGCACCTCCGCTGTCGCACCGGCGCTCGCCGCGACCTGGGTGGCGATGCGCTCCACCGCCGCCAGCACCTCGGCCCGCTGCTCGCGGCCGAAGGTGCGGATCGTGCCGACGAGCACCGCCGAATCGGGGATGATGTTGGAGCGGATGCCGGCGTTGAATTGCGCGACCGTCACGATCGCCGGCAGCCGGGTGATGTTGATGTTGCGGCTCACCACGGTCTGGAGCGCGAGGACGATCTGCGCGCCGGTGACGATGGGGTCGACGCCACCCCACGGCGCGGCCCCGTGCGTCTGTCGGCCGCGCACGATGATGTTGAGCCCATTGCCGGCCGCCATCGTCGGCCCGCCGCGCACCATGACGTCGCCCGCGGGGCCCGGCCAGACGTGCAGCCCGAAGATCGCGTCCACCTTCGGGTCGTCGAGCACGCCGGCGCGGATCATCGGCTCGGCGCCGCCCGGCCCCTCCTCCGCCGGTTGGAACAGGAAGACGACGGTGCCGGGCACCTGCGCGCGCATGCCGGCGAGCACCTCGGCGGCGCCCATCAGGATCGCCACGTGATTGTCGTGCCCGCAGGCGTGCATCACGCCCACCTCCTGCCCGTTCCACTGCGCGCGCACGCGCGAGCGGAACGGCAGGTCGACCTGCTCGGTGACCGGCAGCCCGTCCATGTCGGCGCGCAGCGCGACCACCTTGCCCGACTTCCCCCCGCGGAGGATGCCCACGACGCCGGTGCCGCCGACCTTCTCGCGTACCTCGAGCCCCAGCCCGCGCAGGTGCGCGGCGACGAGCGCCGCGGTCCGGAACTCCTGCAT
>JAIBBJ010000214.1 GCA_019694735.1 Gemmatimonadaceae bacterium
GGCGGCGTCCGGCGCGACGATCGCGGCGAAGACCGCGGCCAGCTGCACCGAGGCCTTCGGGACGAGGTAGAAGCTGTGCATCGTCACCGAGAGGAGCTTCTCGGGCTTGAGGCCGGTCTCCTCGAACAGCTCGCGGCGGGCGGCCGCGGGGAGCGACTCCCCCGGCTCGACCTTCCCGTGCACCATCTCCCACGCCCCGGGGCACCGGGTGTCCGCGGCGCGCTCGAGGACGAGGGTGAGCCACCCCTTCGCGGCGGGACGCAGCACGACCACGTCCACGACGCCGACCTCGACCGGGACGGCGCTCACGGCGCGAGCTTCGCCTTGCGGTCGAGCAGCGAGTGGATGCGCGCCGAGAGCGCGCGGGCCCGGAACGGCTTCGTGAGGTAGTCGCTGGCGCCGTACTCGAAGACGCGGACCTCGCTGTCCTCGTCGCCCTTGGCGGTGAGCACGATCACCGGCAGCTTCTGGGTCGCCGGGCGGGCCCGCAGGTGGCTCAGCACGCCGTAGCCGTCGAGGCGCGGCAGGTTGAGGTCGAGCACCACGAGGTCCGGTGCGAGCCGGTCGATCTCGTCGAGCGCCACGACGCCGTCCGCGGCCTCGTGCACCTGGAACCCCTCGCGCTCGAGGAGGTCCTTCATCACGCGGCGCAGCGACTCCTCGTCCTCGACGAGGAGGACGCGGCGGGCGGCGGCCTTCTTCGGTGCCTTCGACGGATCCTCGACGAGCTCGAACGAGTCGGCGCTGAAGGTCGGGGGCACCGAGTGCCGCGTCCCGCGGCGGGACGACGGCGCGGTGATCGGCCCCGAGCCCGGCTCCTCCTCGACCGCCGGCGCGGAGGCCCGCGACGGCCGCACGGTCGGCACCTCGCCCGTCGGGACGCGGGGCATCGCGGCGGAGGACGTGCGCGGCGTCTCGGACGGCGCCTCGAGCACGCGCAACAGTTCCTCGATCGTCGTCTCGCCCTGCCGCACGTGCTGCACGCCCGACTCCCACAGGGAGCGCATCCCGGTCTCGCGCGCGGCGTCGTTGAGGCGGTCCACGCTCTCGTTCGCGGCGATCCGGCGCTCCACCTCCTCGTTGCTCCGGAGGACCTCCTCCACCGCGAGCCGGCCGCGGTACCCGGTATTGGAGCACTCCGCGCACCCGACGGCGCGATAGAGCGACCCGCCCTCGGGGAACCACTTCTTGAGCCGGTCGGGCACCTGGCCGACCATCAGCTCGCGGCAGTGGGGGCAGATGCGGCGCAGGAGGCGCTGGGCGACGACGCCCTTGAGTGCGGCAGCGATCTTGTAGCTCTCGACGCCGATGTCCACGAGCCGGGTCACGGCCGAGGCCGCGTCGTTCGTGTGCAGCGTGGACAGCACCAGGTGGCCGGTGAGCGACGCCTGGATCGCGATCGACGCCGTCTCCTTGTCGCGGATCTCGCCGACGAGGATGACGTCGGGGTCCTGGCGGAGGATCGAGCGCAGCGCCGACGCGAAGGTCAGCCCCGCCTTCTCGTTGACCTGGACCTGCACGATCCCCTGGAGCCGGTACTCGACCGGGTCCTCGACCGTGACGATGTTCACGCCGCGGCCCTGCATCTGGCGCAGCATCGAGTACAGCGTCGTCGTCTTGCCCGAGCCGGTCGGACCGGTCACGAGGACCACGCCCTCGCGGGCCTGCAGCAGCTCGTTGATGCCGTTCAGCTCGTCGGGCAGCAGGCCGAGCGAGTCGAGCGCGAGGATCGTGGAGCGCTGGTCGAGGATGCGGATGACGACCTTCTCGCCCTGCGACGCGGGGAGCGTCGACACGCGCAGGTCCACGCGGTTGCCGCTCACCGCCACGCGCGCCCGGCCGTCCTGCGGCCGGAGGCGGTCGGCGATGTCGAGCTGCGCCATGATCTTGATGCGCGACACGAGCGGGATGCCCGCCGGCTTGGGCAGCACCATCTCCTGCCGCAGCACGCCGTCGATGCGGTAGCGCACCGCGACGCCCGACTCCTCCGGCTCGAGGTGGATGTCCGACGCCCGCGCCTGGATGCCGCGGGCGAGGATGCTGTCCACCAGCGCGATGACCGGCCGCGCGTTGCCCTGCGCGGCGCTGAGGTTCAGGTCCTCGGTGTCCTGTGTCTCGGTGATGTTCTCGACGTCGTACGTGCCCTGGACGTTCTCGAGGATCTTCTCGAACACGTTCTCGGGGCGGTACACCTCGTCGATGCGGTCCGCGATCCGCCTGGGCCCGGCGATCTGCATCCGGACGGTGCGGCCGAGCGCGAAGGCGAGCGTGCGCTCGCAGTCGAGGTCCAGCGGGTCCGACGTCGCGACGTCGAGCGCCGTGTCCGAGATCGAGAGCGGCAGGATGCGGTACTTCCGGGCGAGCGCCTCGGGGACCAGCTCCTTCGCCTGCTGGCTCACGTTGGCGAGGTCGGCCACGCGCATCCGGAAGCGCTTCCCCACCTGCTCGGCCAAGGCCTCGTCCGAGACCCAGCCGCGCTTCACGACCTCATCCCACAGGCTCTCGACCGGCTGCGCGCGCAGCTGCTCCAGCTGTTCGGGGCTCAGGAGCCCCTCCAGCGTGGCGTGCAGCCACTCGTCCCGCGCCGGCTTCGCAGAGCTTCCCATTCCTTGGCCTCGTGCAGGTTCTCAGCGGGTCCGTCCGCCCCGTAAACCTACGGGACGTCCGGACAGCGGTCCACGACCTCGGGCTACGACCGAACAGGTCCCGGCGTCACAGCACCTTCCAGAACTCCCGCGCGACGTCGACGGAGAGGAGCCAGCCCCCCCCGCGCACGGGGCGCGCGACGTCCAGCCGGAAGAGGTCGAAGAGGCCGAGCACCCCGAGGCCGACGGCCGGCCGGCTGCGCCACGCGCCGTCCGTCCCGCGCACCAGCGCGGCGTGGGCGTACGGGGCCACGACGAGTGAGGACGGCACGCGGCCGAACCGGCCCAGCTCCAGCGGCAGGAACGGCACGCGACGCTGCCACTCGAGCCGCTGGGCGATCGCGACGCGACCCCGCAGCGCGTGGAACGCGGTCCCCGGCGCGGTCACCGGGCCGCCGAGCACCGGGAGGGCCTGCACCGGGACCGCCCCGCCGCCGACGGCCGCCGCGAACGTCCGGAGGGCGAATCGCCCCCCGCCGCCGGCGGCGAAGGACTCGACCTCCGCGGCCACCCGCAGGGCGTCCGTCGTGCGGCCACCCGCGTCCGGCCGCGCGCGGATCAGGCCCGCCTGCACCCATCCGGCGATCCCCCGCGCTGCGACCTGCGCCGACGGGGCGAGCGACCAACGGACCGCGAGGCGGTCCACCGTCGCTGCGTCGGCCGGGAGCAGGGGCTCATAGCGGCCGGAGGTCGGGACGCCCCGCAACGGCAGGGCGCGCTGCGCCTCTCGGGCGACTTCGGCGCTCCATCGCTGGCGCCCGACGGCGCCACGGACGATCCGCAGCGCGCCGCCGCGTACACCGTACGGGTCGGTCCAGTCGCTGCCGAACTCCTGGGCGGCGAGCGAGTTCCGCAACCCGCTGACCTCCGCGACGTCGCCTGCGTCGGCGAAGTCGTCGCGGCCCTCGAAGGTGACCTGATGCCCGGCCGCCGCCTCCCACGTGAGGGTCCCGCGGCCCTTCCAGCGCGAATCGCCGAAGCCGTAGCGGCCGGCGATGGTCGTGCGGAATCCCCCGCCGAGCGACTGGGTCATCCCGGCGCCGAGCGCGAGCCCCTCCGCGCGGTCCACGCGGACGAGGTCGCTCACGGCGCGCGCCGCCGGTGCCGTGTTGCGCGCGCGGGCGAGCGCGCCGGCGCGGACCAGCGCGCGCGCCTCCTCCTGCACGCGGCGCACCTCGGCGGCATCGAGGGCGCGGACCTCCTCGGGGAGGGTCCGGAGCAGCTCCCCCTCGAACGGATACGCGCGCTGCTGGGCGCGCGGCACCTCGGCGATCTCCGGCCCGACGAAGGTGCGGGGCGCGAGCCCGCGGTTGGTCTCGACGCAGCACACCTCCCAGCGGCCGCGGATGATCCCGCGCGCCGGGAAGTCCATCCACGTGGCCGAGCGCCGGATCTCGATCTCCTGGCGCCGGGGGAGCCAGAAGCGGCCGTCCACCAGGCCGTTCTCCAGGATGATCGAGACATCCTCCAGCTGGCGGTCCTTCAGCGCGGCACGCGTGAACGAGAGGGTCATCCGCACGACGGCGGCCGTCCCGCGCTCGATGAAGACCGCGCCCACGGCCGCCGCCTGCGTGTCGTCCTTCGGCCGCACGTTCACCTGCAGCACGTCCAGCGTGCGGTCCGGGGTACGGATCGTGAGCGAGTCCACGATGCGGAAGTCGTAGGCCTCGAATCCGGCGGCGGAGAGCGGGTGCGGCACGTCGCGCACCTCGTCGCCGTCCCCCAGCCGGATGATCGCCGGGAAGTCGTTCTGGACGATGCCGAGGTGGTCGCGGTGGTAGTTGATGTCGGTGGGGAGGAGCAGCGTGTCGCGCCGGCCGACGATGCGTTGCTTGCTCCGGTCGGGCGCGCCCCAATAGACTTCGAGCATCAGCTCGTCGGACTTGATGACGACGGGCGGCAGCGGGAAGCCGTCGCCGAGCTGGGCGAGGAAGGTGACGTAGCCGTGGGCGCGGGCCGTGTAGTCGGTGAGCCCGGTGTCGGCGAGCTGCGCGGCGCGGCGGGCGGTGGCGGCGATCACGAGGGCGCGCGTGCGCTCGTCGTTCCACCCGTCCTGCGCCGCGAGGGCGTGGGTGGCGGGACCCATCACGAGCAGAGCCGCCGCAGCGAGGGCGCGCAGGGAACGCATGAGGGGAATTTCCACGCCCGCCCGTCGGGTCACAACCGGCAGACCGCGATGAGGTACGAGGCGTTCCGCGCGCGGTGCGTGCCGGGCCATCTCGTGCCGGTGTGGCGCGACCACCTGCTCGACGCCGACACGGCGGTGGGCGCGTTCCACCGGCTGCGGCAGCCGCCGTTCGCCTTCCTGCTCGAGTCGGCCCCTGCCGGGAGCGAGACCTGGGCGCGGTACACCTTCCTGGGCACCGCGCCGCGCGCCGCCTGGCGCCTCACCGACGGCGTGGTGGAGGACTGGTCGGCGGCCGCAGGGTGGCACGGGGCGCGCACGCCCGACGACCCGTTCGCGGACCTGCGCGCGCGGCTCGTGGCGCACCCGCCGGTCCCGGCACCCGAGCTGGGGGCGTTCTGGGGGGGCGCGGTCGGCTACTTCGCGTACGACGTCGTCCGGCACATCGAGCGGATCGGTGCGCCCCCGCCCCGCGGCGTCGCGGCGCCGGACGCGCTGTTCCTGATCACGGGGTGCGTGGTCATCATCGACAACCTGCGCGCGCAGGCACGCGTGGTCGCGCCGGTGGTCGCCCCCGACCCGGCCGATGAGCCGGCGTGCCGCGCCGCCTGGGAGCGGGCGCAGCGCGAGATCGATGCGACGCTCGCGCAACTGCGCGGCGGCCCCGCCCTGCCGCCGCTCGAGCTCGACCCGGACGCGCCGCCCGCGACGGGCACCTCCACGTACGACCGCGAGCGGTTCCTCGCCGACGTCGGCCGGATCAAGGCGCATATCCTCGCCGGCGACGTCTTCCAGGCGCTCCTCGCGCGGCGGATCCGCGTGCCGCACGACTTCAGCGGCACCGCGCTCTACCGGGCGATCCGCGCGCTCAATCCGTCGCCGTACATGTACCACCTCGTGCTCGACGGCCTCGAGATCGTCGGCAGCTCGCCGGAGCTGCTGGTGCGCGTGGCCGACGGCCGGGTGGTGGTGCGGCCGATCGCCGGGACGCGCCCGCGCGGCCGCACGCCCGAGGAGGATGCCGCGCGCGCGGCGGAACTGCTGGCGGACGAGAAGGAGCGGGCGGAGCACGTGATGCTCGTGGACCTCGGCCGGAACGACGTGGGCCGGGTCGCCCGCTACGGCACGGTACGCGTGACCGACTTGATGACCGTCGAGCGGTACTCGCACGTGCACCACATCGTCTCGCAGGTCGAGGGGGAGCTGCGCGATGATGGGTCCGCCCTGGGGACCTTCCGCGCCGTCTTCCCGGCGGGAACGATGACCGGCGCCCCCAAGGTGCGGGCGATGCAGGTCATCGACGGCCTGGAGCCGGAGCGCCGCGGGCCGTACGCCGGTGCGCTGGGGTACGTGGCCTGGGGGGACCAGCGGATGGATCTCGCGATCACGATCCGGACGGCGGTCCTCGCCGGCGGCGAGGCCTCGGTCCAGGCCGGCGCCGGCATCGTGGCGGACTCGGACCCGGCGGCCGAGTGGGCGGAGACGGAGAACAAGGCCCGGGCGATGCTGACGGCGATCGGGCGCGTGCGGGCGGCCGCCCGGGTGTCGCAGACTCCCGGCTAGCCGGGTAACTTCCTGTGATGCACTACCGCCTCATCGGGGTCGGGAACACCTACACGTTCGAGCTCTCGGGGAGCGCCCCGCTGAGCGTGGGCCGCGCCGTCACCAACGACTGCGCGATCGTGGACCCGACCATCTCGCGCAAGCACGCGGACCTGAAGGTGACCCCCGGGGGCGTGGAGGTCATCGACGCCGGGTCCAGCAACGGGACGTACGTCAACGGCGTGCAGATCGAGCGCTCGCTGATGGTCGCGGGCGACGAGGTGACCTTCGGCAAGGTCGTGTTCAAGCTCGAGCAGGTGCAGCCGGCCCGGCCGGCGGCCCCGCCTGCCCCGGCCGGCAAGCCCGGCGGCGCCACCATCGTCCGCCAGATCCCGAAGACGGGCGAGGCCCTCGCGATGGGGCACGCGGCCGGCAAGATCGGCGACTCGCTCCCCGGCGCCGATGCCACCGAGCGCGACCGGCGCCGGCTCGCGATGCTGCTCGAGGTCTCGAAGGGCCTCACCCGCTCGGCCGACATCGAGGCGCTGCTGCAGAAGATCGCCGAGTACGCCTTCCAGGTGCTCGAGGCGGACCGCGTCGCGATCCAGCTGACCGACGACTTCGGCCTGCTGCACCCGAAGATCTCGCGCGACCGGCGCGGCGAGCGCGCGTCGAGCGACATCCCGCAGTCGATCGCGCGGATGGCGGTGGACGACAAGGTCGCCGTGCTCTCCGACGACGCCGCCGACGACCAGCGGTTCCAGGGCCAGTCGGTCGTGCTGCAGAAGGTGAAGTCCGCGATGTGCGTGCCGCTCATCGGCAGCGAGAACCGCGTCCTCGGCGTGCTCTACGTGGACAACTTCTCGCTCAAGCGCTTCAACGAGAGCGACCTCGACTTCCTGATCGCGTTCTCGGGCATCGCGGCGGTCGCGATCGAGAACGGCCAGCTGGCCGAGCGGATCCGGAAGGAGGCGCTGGCGCGGTCGAACTTCGAGCGCTTCTTCACGCCGCACCTCGCGGCCCGCATCGCGTCGAGCCCCGACGCGGTGAAGCTCGGCGGCGACAAGCGGCGCGTGGCGGTGCTCTTCTCCGACATCCGCGGCTTCACCGCGCTCTCGGAGACGATGAACCCGGACACGATGGCGCGCCTGCTCACCGAGTACTTCACCGAGATGGTGGAGTGCGTGTTCCGGCACGGCGGCACGCTCGACAAGTTCATCGGGGACGCGGTGATGGCGCAGTGGGGCGCGCCGATCGGCGAGCCGGACGACTGCGACCGGGCGATGCAGGCGGCGCTCGACATGATGGAGGAGCTCGACCGCCTCAACGCGCGCTGGACGGCGGAGGCCCGTCCGACGCTGCAGATCGGCATCGGGCTCAACGTCGGCGACGTGTTCGCCGGCAACATCGGGTCGGACCGGCGCCTCGAGTACACGGTCATCGGCGACCCCGTGAACGTGTCGAGCCGGCTCTGCGGCGCCGCGGGCCCGGGCGAGATCCTGCTCTCCGAGACCTTCCGCAACGCGCTCGGCGCGCCACCGCCGCTCGTCCCGCTCCCGCCGATGGAACTGAAGGGGAAGAGCCAGGCGATGCCGGTCTTCCGCGTCCAGCGGTGACCCGCACGGCGGTCACCGCCCCCGCCGGGTACGAACGCTTCGAGGTCGGCAGTGCCGTGGTGGTCGCGCGCGTCGCGGCCGCCGCCGGCCTGCGCCGTGCGCTCGAGGGCGCGCCCTCCCTGCACGACTGGGCCGCGACGGTGCCGGGCGCCGAGGGCTTCCAGGGGCGCGCGACCGCGTGGGGCGTCCGGCTCCCCGGCACCGCGCTCGACGTCGTCATCCGCCACGCGCGGCGCGGCGGCCTCCTCGGCCGCGTGCGCGGCGACCGTTTCGTCTGGCCGGGGCGCGCGCCCTGGGAGCTCGAGACCGCACTCCGCCTGACCGACGCCGGGGTGCGCACGCCGGACGTCGTGGCGTACGTGCTCTACCCCGCCGGTCCGGCGCTCTGCCGCTGCGACGTCGCGACCCGGCGGCTCCCGCCCGGCGCCGAGTTCCCCGCGGCCTGGCGCGACGCCGACGCCGCCGCGCGCGAGGCGCACCTCGTCGCGGTCGGCACGCTGCTGCGGGACCTGCGCGCGGCGGGCGCCCGGCACGCCGACCTCAACGCGAAGAACCTCTACCTCGCCCGCGAGGGCGGCCGGTGGCAGGCCTGGGTGCTCGACGTGGACCGCGTGGTCTTCCGCGCGCCGAACGACGCGGAGGTCGGCGCGGAGAACCTCGCCCGCCTGGAGCGCTCGCTCCGGAAGCTCCGCGAGCGCGCCACGCTCCACCTCGACGACGCGGCGCTCGGACGCCTCGCCACGCTGGCCGCGGGGGACGCGTGAGCCGCGTCCCGCTCGACCGCGTCTGCATCGTCATGATGTCCGCCGTCGGCGATGCGGTGCACGTGCTGCCCGTGCTCACCGCGCTCAAGCGGCATCATCCGGCGATGCACGTGACCTGGGTGCTCCAGCCCGGGCCGGCCACGCTCGTGCGCGGCCACCGCTGCGTGGACGAGATCGTGCTCTTCGACCGCACCAAGGGGCTGCGGGGGTTCCTCGACATCCGGCGCGCGCTCGCCGGCCGCCGCTTCGACCTCGTCATCGACCTGCAGGTCTACTTCAAGGCGGGGATCATCACGACGTTCGCGCACGCGCCGGTCAAGCTCGGCTTCGACCGTGCCCGCGCCCGCGATGCCAACTGGCTCTTCACGACGCACCGCATCCCGCCGCACGCCATGCAGCATGTGCAGGACCAGTACTTCGAGTTCTGCGACTGGCTCGGCGTGCCGCACGAACCGGTCACGTGGGACCTCGGCCCGTGGAACGACGCGGAGCGGCAGTGGCAGCGCGACTTCCTCGCCCGCTTCGACCGGCCGATCGCGCCGATCGTCGTCGCGACGAGCAAGCCGCAGAAGGACTGGCTCCCGGAGCGGTGGGCCGAGGTGAGCGACGCCCTCTACCACGACTTCGGCCTGCAGCCCGTGCTCGTGGGCGCGCGGTCGCCGCGCGAGGTGCACGCGGAGCGGGTCATCCTCGAGCGGACGCGCACCAAGCCGTACAGCGCGCTCGGCCAGGGCGGACTGCGCGGGCTCGCGGGGATCATCGCCGCGTCGGCACTCGTGCTCACGCCCGACACCGGCCCATTGCACATGACCGTCGCGCTCGACCGGCCGGTGATCTCGCTGATCGGCTATTCCAATCCGAAGCGCGTGGGGCCGTACCGGAAGTTCGGCGACCTCATGATCGACGCCTACGGCGAGCCGGGCGAGGACTACCCGATCTCGATGGAGAACCGCCTCGACCGGATGCCGCGGATCACGGTGCAGCAGGTGCTCGACCGCGTCGAGCGGTGGCGGAGCACCTACTTCCGGGCGAGCCGCCCCGTCACCGCGCTCGGGTAGCGGCCCGCCCGTCGCCGGCCGCGCGGGTCAGCGCTCGACCTCGACGCGCCCGACCATCCCCAGCGCGGCGTGCGGATCGCACTGGAAGTAGAACTTCCCCGTCCCGAAGGTGAGCGGAACGTCGATCGTCTGCCCCGGGAGCTGCGCGAAGGCGCTCGCCGCGGGGAGGCCGGTGCGCCCCGGGTTGGAGTCGGGGAGGAAGTGCACGTTGTGCACCCCCTGGACGAGCTTGAATCGCAGCAGGTCGCCCGGGTGCGCCTCGATCTCGGCGGGCGAGAAGTAGTTGCCCTTCTCGTCGGTGTGCATCGTGATCTCGATGACCGTGCCGGTGCTCGGCACCGCGGCGGCCGCGGGGGCCGGCGCCGCGTCGCCGGACGCCGCGGAACGATCCGAGTCGGCGCCGCCGCAGGCGGCGAGGAGGAGGGACGCGAGCGTGAGGAGACGACGGGGGGAGCGCATGGCAGGGCCTCGAGAGGTCGGGGTGGAAGGGATCAGAAGTCGCGCCGGAGGAAGCGGCGGCGGGCGAGGAGCACGGGCACGGCCGCCCAGGCCGTGAGGGCGACGAGCGCGACGGCCGGCCCGAGCGCGGTCCCCAGGAGCCGTCGGAAGAGCGCGCCCGTGTAGCCGAGGAGCGCCGTGGCGTCGAGCGCGGTGAGCACGAGGACGCGCGCGAGGTCCACGGGGTTGCCGAGCATCGCGACGAGCATCGGCCGTTCGAGCGGCCAGTCGCCGAAGGCGCTCACCGCGGCGATGATCGCGCCGTCGTACGCGATGGTGAGCGCGAACCAGACGCCGATCGCGCGCGCCATGGCGCGGAGGCGGTCGTCGACGCCGTGCGCGATGACCATGGCAACGGCGGCGAAGGCGAGCGTGAGGAGCGCGCCGGCCACCGCGAGCAGCGCGAGGGCGAGCCGCGGGGCGTCGGCCGCCGCACCGTGGAGCAGGAGCGGGAGGCCGATGCCGGCGAGGAAGGCGCCGGTCATCGGGAGCGCGAGTCCGAGGTAGAGGCCGAGGAAGACGGCGCGGCGCGAGAGCGGCTGCGCGAGGAGCAGCTCGGTGAACTCGCGCGAGGCGTGGACGTGCGCCGTGCCGAAGACGAGCGCGACCAGCGGCACGACGAGCAGCATCGCGTTGAGCAGGCTCAGGACCACCTGCGGTCCGGTGCCGCCGAAGAGGAAGAGCGCCTCGGTGACCGCCCAGAAGCCGGCGGCGTAGGCGAGGAGCCAGCGGCTGCGCGCGAGGTCGCGGATGCCGGCGCGGAGGACGAGCGAGACGGTGCTCATGCGATCCTCAGGCCGCGCAGCAGCGCGGCGACGGCGGGTTCGAGGCGCCGCGTCCCCGTCTCGCGGAGCAGCGCGTCCACCGGCCCCGCGAAGCGCAGCCGGCCGGCGCAGAGGAAGGCGACGTCATCGGCCAGCTCCTCGAGCTCGACGAGGATGTGCGAGCTGATGAGGATCGTCCGGCCGGCGGCGCGCGCGGCGCGCAGGTGCGACTTGAGGAGCCCCGACGCGATGGGGTCGAGGCCCGCCGTCGGCTCGTCGAGGATCAGCAGGTCCGGCAGGAAGAGGAAGGCGCAGGCGATGGCGACCTTCTGGCGCCATCCGCCCGAGAGCGTGCCGACCGGCGTCGCCCACTCGCCGCGAAGGCCGAAGTCGTCGATGAGCGACTCGTCCACCGCGGCGCCGGGCCGCAGGGCGCGCAGCATCGCGACGACCTCGCCGACCGCCAGGTGCTCCGGGTAGCGGGGCGCCTGCGGCGCGTAGCCGATGCGCGCACGGTACGCGCCCTCGGCGTCGCAGGGGACGCCGTCGAGCAGGAGCCGGCCCGCGTCGGGGCGCGCGAGGCCGAGGAGGAGCTTGATCAGCGTCGTCTTGCCGGAACCGTTCGGGCCGACCAGCGCCACGACCCGGCCGGGCGCGAGCGAGAGCGACACGCTGTCGAGCACCGTGCGCGCGCCGTACGCCTTGCGGATGCCATCGAGCGTCATCATCGCGGGGCCCTCATCAGGGGGCGCTCGTCCGCCACCTGCGGCGTGAGCACCGGGAAGACGCGCTCGGCCGCGTCGAGCACCGCCGTCACCGGCGCGCGGAGGAGGAGCAGCGTCTCGGGATGGCGCTCGGCGACGAGCGCGAAGAGGCGGACCGGGCGGAAGGGCACGTCGCCCGTGCCGTCGCGGTCGAGGTCGTAGCCGCGGTACGCGTCCCACCAGTTGCCGACGAAGTCGCTGCGCAGCGCGCGGCTGTTCGTCGCGACGTCGAACGCGTTCCCGGAGAAGATGTTGCCGCGGAACCGGCTGTCCTCCGCGTCGGCCATGAGGCGCACCGCCCAGCCGTTGCGGCGGAAGTCGTTGTCGCGGATGTCGAGGCGCGACGCCCCCTCGAGGAAGAGGCCGACCGAGTTGCCGACGAAGCGGTTCCGGAGCAGCGCGCCGTCGGTGATCTCCTTGAGCAGGAGGCCGTAGGCGCCGCTCCCGGTCGCGTCGAGGAAGCCGTTGCCGTCCATCACGACGTGCTTGCTGTACATCACCGCGACGCCGGCGCCGTTCGCGCGGAAGGTGTTGCGCTCGTAGCGGCACGAGTCGGAAAACATGAAGTGCAGGCCGTAGCGGCGGTTCCCCTCGCTCACGTTCGCCGTCGCCACCGAGCCGTCGGAGAACTCGAAGTAGATGCCGTCGCGCTGGCCGCGGATCGTGTTCCCCTCGACGCGCGTCCCGGGGGAGTACCAGAGGTGGATCCCGTTGCCGTTGCTCGTCTCGTCGGCGCCCGCGGCGCGGATGTCGTTGTCGCGGACCACGCAGCCGGTCGTGCGCTGGAGGTAGATCGCGAAGAGGGCGTCGCGGAACGTGTTCGACTCCACCCGGCAATCGCGCGCCTCGGCGACGCGGAGCGCCGCGCGGTCCTGCATCTGGCTCACGCCGGTGTTGCGGAAGGTGAGCCCGCGGACGGTCACGGCGTCGGCGCGCACGACGAGGACCTCGTGCGCCCCTTCGCCGTCGAACTCCGCGCCCTCCTCGCCGACGATCGTGAGGCGCGGGACGGTCACCACGACCGTCGGCTCGCGATAGCGCCCGGCGGCCACGCGGATCGTGGAGCCGGGCGTCGCCTGCGCGACGGCGGCGGCGAGCGTCGGCAGGGCCGAGCCCGGCCGCACCAGGAGCGTCCGCGCCGGCGGCGCGCCCTGGGCGGCGAGCTCCCCCGCGGCGGCGAGCACCGCGAGGCCCAGCATGACCCGGCGGACGGCGACCATCTCAGCGGTCCCCATGCGCGTGCGCGAGCGTGTCCGCGAGCACCGCGTTCCAGTCGGCGACCGTGCCGCCGAGCCGCGCCTGCGCGGCCCGCGCCGCCTCGATGGACGCGAAGGCCACCGCGCGCCCCATCGGCCCGCGCAGCGAGGCGTCGAGCAGGTACCCGGCGCGCTCCGCCGCGACGAAGGTCCCCGGCGCCGAGGCGTCGGTCACCCAGAGCGCGCGCGCCGTGCCCGGCTCCGCCGCGCGGACCCAACCCGCGAGGCAGTCGATGCCGTCGAACACGTGCACGCGTCCGGTGCGCGTCACCGCCTCCGCGGCGAAGCGCGGATCGGTCACCGTCATCCGGCAGTAGGCGCAGGCGTCCTCGCCGAGCGCCACGGGGCGCGGGCCGGTGCCGCCGCAGGCGAGCGCGGCGACCACGAGCACCGACACGCCGAGCCGGCGCGGTGCGGCCGACCACCCGGTGCGGCCTCCGGCGCGCATCAGGCCGCCTCCGGGCGGCGCCGCGACGTCCATGACGCCCAGAGCACGAGCCCCCCCGCGAGCGCGAGCGCGACGCCGCCCGCGGCGGGCCACGAGGTCGCGGTGAAGTTGAGCAGCTTCTTGCGGCCGATCACCGGCGGCGAGTAGCTCATGCCGGGGATCTTGATGATGGCATGCTCGTGGTCGAGGTCGTGGCCGTAGTCGTAGCCCCAGCGCCAGTAGTCCCAGAGCCCCACGCCCATGACCCCGATCAGGAGCGCGCCGTACAGGAAGAGCGGGACCCGCCGCCGCAGCGCGGCGACGGCGAGTCCGGCGACGATGAGCCCGGCGAGGATCCAGGGCATGAACCGCAGCTCCGGGATCGACTCGGGCTCGATCGTCTTCATGCCGATGTAATGGTTCAGCCCGTTGATCGACTGCAGGTCATTGGGCTTGAGCCCGTCCACGCCGTCGATGCGGATCAGCATGCCCAGCCCCTCGGGGTACTGCGGCGCGATCAGGTCCACGCGCCAGAGGGGGAGGAAGTACCCGGTCGCGAGGAGCGCGACCGCCGCGAGCACGAGCCAGCGTGAACGGGCCGTCATGGTCGCCTCAGTTGGAGCCGCGGGCCTGCGCGCCGCGGCGGGTGTTGGCGGTGAGGGCCACCGTCGAGCCGGCCGGCGAGACCCGGATGTAGCCCTGCATCTCCTGGTGGAGGGCCGAGCAGAAGTCGGTGCAGTACATCGGGTAGACGCCCGGCTTCTTCGGGAGCCAGCGCAGGGTGCGCGTCTCCCCCGGCATGATCAGCAGCTCGGAGGTGTTGGCGCCGAGGATCGCGAAGCCGTGCGGGACGTCCCAGTCCTGCTCGAGGTTGGTGACGTGCACGAGCACCGTGTCGCCGACCTGCACGCCCTCGATGTTGTCGGGCGCGAAGTGCGACCGGATGGCCGTCATGCGGACGTGCACGGTGCGGCCCTCGCGGTTGACGCCCGTCTCGCGCTCGCTGCGCGAGACCATCGGGTGCCGGTTCTCGGCGATCTTGTAGAACTTCACCTGGCGGTCCACGACCTTCTTCGCGTCGATCGCGTTGGCGTAGTGCGGCTCGCCCTGGGTCGGGAAGTCGAGCAGGAGCTTCATCTTGTCGCCGGTGATGTCGTAGAGCTGCGCCGACTGCGTGAGCTCCGGGCCGGTCGGGAGGTAGCGGTCCTTCGTGATCTTGTTCATCGCGAGGACGTAGCGGCCGTACGGGTGGCGCGTGGCGCCGCCGGGGATCATCAGGTGGCCCACCGAGTAGAAGGTCGGCGCGCGATCGACCACCTCGCGGGTCTCGACGTTCCACTTCACGACCTCGGACGAGATGAACATCGAGGTGTAGGCGAAGCCCTTGCCGTCGAACTCGGTGTGGAGGGGGCCGAGGCCCGGCTCCTTCACCTCGCCGGCGATCGTGCTCTCGTACTTGAGGACCGGGATCCCCTCGAGCTCACCCTCGAACTGCCGGTCCGCGATGGCCTTCAGCATCTTGGTGGCCGAGTGGACCGGGATCACCGTGGCGAGCTTGCCGCCCGCGACGATGTACTCGCCGGTCGGGTCGACGTCGGCGCCGTGCGGCGACTTGGGCGTCGGGAGGAAGTAGATCGCGCCGGGGCACTGCGCGGCGGTGATCTGGAGGACGCTGGTCATCCGCTCCGAGCGCGCGACGCGCGAGAACTCGTCGAACACGTTGTGCCGGTACTCCGCCGGCGCGCGGACCCCCTTCCCCGCCTTGGCGCACGCCTCGGCGGCGCGGTAGTTCACCGCGGCGATGTAATCCTTGTCGTTCTGCGAGGCGTTCACCTCGAGCAGCGTGCTGGCCTGTTCCGAGTTGTACGAGGTGAAGAACATCCAGCCGTCCGACGGCCCCTTGCCCGCGCGGGCCAGGTCGTAGTTGAACCCGGGCACGATGAGCTGGAAGGCGATGTCCATCTTCCCCGGCTGGTTCGCCGTGATGAAGGAGATCTGGCCCTTGAAGAACTTCTTGTACTCGTCGATCGGCACGTCGCGGTTCGGCACCGGGATCGAGAAGCGCGTCGACGAGACGATGTACTCGGTGTTCCCCGTCACGAAGGGCGAGGCGTGGTTGCCGCTCGCGTTCGGGATCTCGAGGATCTCGGTCGTCTCGAAGGTCGCGAGGTCGATGCGCGCCACGCGCGGCGTGTTGTTCCCGTTCACGAAGATCCAGCGACCGTCGTCGTCGCCCTCGGTCTGCGAGAGCGCCGTGTGGTGCAGGTCGTCCCACGGCACGAAGCCGTAGGAGGTCTCGAGCATCGCCTTCGTCTCCTCGTTGTAGCCGTACCCGTTCTCGGCGTGCTGCGAGAAGACCGGGATCGTGCGGAGGAGGCGGCCGGAGGGGAGGCCATAGACGCCGAGCTGGCCACCGAAGCCGCCGGAGAGGAAGGCGTAGAGCTCATCCTTCTCGCCGGGCGCGACGTAGACGCGCTGCGCCATCTCGGCGGTGCCGGCGAGCGAGCCGGAGCCGCGTCCCGCGCAGGCGTAGCCAAGGCCGAGCACGGTGAGGGCACCGGCACCGAAGAGGATTCGGGATCGCGAGAGGAGGGACATGGGAACCTCGGGACCAGCGGGGGACGGTTCGGCGGTCGGCCGGCCCGGGGGGACTTGCCCCGGACGACCAAAAGATGCATTTTACTTGCACCTTAACAAGTCGGATGACTTTCGCAAGGCACGTCGGGCAATCCCTCACCCTCCGCGAACCGATGCGACTCACCCGATACACCGACAACGCACTGCGCGCGCTCATCTACATCGGACTCCACGACGACACGCCCTCGCGCATCACCGACATCGCCCGACGCATGGGCATGTCGGAGGACCACACCGCGAAGGTGATCGCCCGCCTCGCCGAACTCGGCTTCGTCACGACCCTTCGCGGCCGCGCCGGCGGCGTGCGGCTCGCGCGGCCCGCGGCCGAGATCAACATCGGCCAGGTCGTGCGCGCGACCGAGGACAACCTGAACCTCGTGGAGTGCTTCGACGCCGAGGCGAACCGGTGCCCCATCGCGCCGGCCTGCGCGCTCGCTCCCGCGCTCGACGAGGCGCTCGGCGCCTTCCTCGCCGTCCTCGACCGCTACACGCTCGCGCAGCTCACCGAGAAGCCGCGCGCGTTGCAGCGCCTCCTCATCGCCTGACGCGCGGCGGCCCCGCCGCCGCACGGCCCCACCCGCCCACGCCCATGGACTGGTTCGTCCGCGCCTTCCTCAAGGCCAGCCTCGTCTGGTTCTCGCTCGCCGTCGGCCTCGCGCTCCTCATGGCCGTGCTGCCGATGCTGACCGTCTACCGGACGGCCCATCTCCACCTCGCGCTGCTCGGCTTCGTCACGCAGATGATCTACGGAGTGGCGCTCCACGTGGTCCCGCGCTTCTTCGGCCAGCCGCTGGTGCACCGGCGCCTGGCCGAGGTGCAGTTCTGGGCGGCGCAGGCGGGGCTCACGCTCCTCGCGGCGGGCTTCGTCGCGCGGGTGAACGGCTGGCCGCTCGCCGGCGCGGCGATCGGCGCCGGCGGATTCGCGTCGGCGGTGGGGGCCGCCTGCTTCGTCGTGAACCTCTGGCGGACGATGGACGCGAGCCCGATGCGCGCGGTGCAGGCGCGCGGCGGGCGTCCGCTCGCGACGCTCCCGCAGGCGGACGCGCACTGACGGCGCGCCCTCACCCCGCCCGCGTCACGCCCTCGGCGAAGTCGTAGCGCAGCCCGACGCGCTCGAGCAGCGCGACGAGCCGCCGCAGCCCGAGCCCCATCACGCTGAAGTAGTCGCCCTCGATCCGCTCCACGATCGTGGCCCCGAAGCCCTGGATGCCGTACGCGCCGGCCTTGTCCATCGGCTCGCGCGTCGCGACGTACTCCGCGATCGCCTCCGCCGTGAGCGCGCGGAAGGTCACCTGCACCTCCTCCACCGCGCTCTCGGTGCGCCCGTCGCGCGCGACCGCCATCGCGGTGAAGACGGTGTGCGTGCGCCCGGCGAGCCGCGCGAGCATCGCGCGGGCGTCGGCCTCGTCGCGCGGCTTCCCGAGGATGTCGCCGTCGAGCACCACGATCGTGTCGGCGGCGATGACGACGGCCTCCGGGTGCCGCGTCGCGAGGACGTGCGCCTTGGCGCGGGCGAGCCGCTCGCAGTGCGGCACCGGCCGCTCGTCCGGCATCACCGACTCGTCGATGTCCGCCGGCCGGACCTCGTGCACGATGCCGACGAGCGTGAGCAGCTCGCGCCGCCGAGGCGACTGCGAGGCGAGGATGACCCGCACGGGAACGGGCGCGCTCATCGCTCGAGCCACAGCGTGACCGGCCCGTCGTTGACGAGCTCGACATCCATCATCGCGCCGAACTCGCCCGTCTCCACCGTGAGGCCGCGCTCGCGCAGCAGCCGGAGGAACCCCTCGTAGAGCGGGATCGCGACCTCCGGCCGTGCCGCATCGACGAAGCTGGGCCGCCGCCCCTTCTCCGCATCGCCGTAGAGGGTGAATTGGCTGACGACCAGGACCGCCCCACCGACGTCGGCCAGTGCCAGATTCATCTTCCCCTCCGCATCCCCGAAGAGCCGCAGGCCGGCGACCTTGTCGGCCATCCACGTGTTCTGCGCCTCGGTATCCGCGTGCGTGTAGCCGACGAGCAGGAGGAAGCCGGTGCCGATGCGGCCGGTGATCCGGCCATCCACGCGGACCTCGGCCCGGGAGACGCGCTGCAGGAGGAGTCTCATGGCGTGGAAGGTACCGGCCCGACCCCCGGAAGGGGTGGGGGGTTGACCAAACAAGATTTGTTGATAGATTACCCCTCGTGACCACCACCGCCCGCCCCGACACCGACCGCTCCGTGGCGCTGTTCCACGCCCTCTCCGACGCGACGCGCCTCGAGATCCTCGAGATGCTGCGCGCCGGCGAGCGGTGCGTCTGCGAGCTCCAGGACGAGCTCGACGCGGCGCAGTCGCGGCTGTCGTTCCACCTCAAGGTCCTCCGCGAGGCCGGCCTCGTGGCGGACCGGAAGGAAGGGCGCTGGTCGTACTACCGCATCGTCCCGGAGGCGCTCACCGAGGTCCACGACCTCGCCGTCGCGCTGCAGCCCCGCAAAGGCACCCTGCCGGTGCGCACGACCGGCTGCTGCACCTGAGATTCTTTTCGCTCAATCCATCAGTTTTTCTTGATCAGCCCCAACAGGGAGTGATGATGAGCAAGGCCACGAAGATGCCCACCACGCTCGACGAGATCCGTGCGACGGTCGCCGCGCGCTACGGTGCGACCGCGAAGGCCGTCGCCGACGGCGCCGCCACCGCGAGCTGCTGCGGCCCGGCGGGCGAGTCGAGCGGCTGCTGCGGCGCGACGAACGAGACCTGGGATCCCATCACCGCTGACCTCTACGACGCGGGCCAGACGGCGGGACTGCCGGCGGAGGCGCTCCTCGCCTCCCTCGGATGCGGCAACCCGACCGCGCTCGCCGAGCTGCGGGAGGGCGAGGTGGTGCTCGACCTCGGCTCGGGCGGCGGCATCGACGTGCTCCTCTCGGCCCGCCGCGTGGGGCCGACGGGCAAGGCGTACGGCCTCGACATGACGGACGAGATGCTCGCGCTGGCGCAGGAGAACAAGGCGAAGGCCGGCGCCACGAACGTCGAGTTCCTGCGCGGCCACATCGAGGCGATCCCGCTCCCCTCGAACAGCGTGGACGTGATCATCTCGAACTGCGTGATCAACCTCTCCGGCGACAAGCGGAAGGTGCTGCAGGAGGCGTTCCGCGTGCTGCGGCCCGGCGGCCGCTTCGCGGTGAGCGACGTGATCACGCGTGCCGGCCTCCCGGCCGCGGTGAAGGAGAGCATGGCGCTCTGGACCGGCTGCGTGGCCGGGGCACTCGAGGAGACGGAGTTCGTCGCGCTGCTGCGCGAGGCCGGATTCGAGGACGCGGGCATCGAGCCGACGCGCGAGTACACGCGGGACGACGCGCTGGCGCTGATCGCCGGCACCGGTCTGGACCCGGCGCTCGCCGACGGCGTCGAAGGCCGCATCCTCAGCGCCTTCGTGCGGGCCCGGAAGCCCGGTGGCCGCACGGCGACCGCAGCCCCCGGGGCGGTGGCGGTGGGGCGCGAGGCGGGCGAACGTCCCGCCAAGCCCGCGCGCCCACTGGCGACGCTCGGTGCGACGACGACCGGCAGCCGCGCGTGCGGCTGCGCGGACGACTGCTGCTCGTGATCCCCGCGCCCCTCCCTCCGGACCGGAGCCTGCCGATGTCCACGACCACCGCTGCCACCGTGCGTCCCGCGCGGCCCGACGACCTCCCGCGGGTCGAGGCGCTGCTCACCGCCTCCGCCCTGCCGCTCGACGGCGTGTCCGAGGCATTCGCCCACTTCGTCGTGGCGGAGCACGATGGCGCGCTGGTCGGCGTCGCCGGGCTCGAGGTATGCTGCGACAATGCCCTGCTCCGCTCGGTGGCCGTGGCGGGGGACTGGCGGTCGCGCGGGCTCGGGCGCCAGCTCGTGACGACGGCGATCGCACAGGCCGAGTCGCGCGGCATCCGCGCGCTGTACCTGCTGACGACGACCGCCGAGCACTACTTCCCGAGCTTCGGCTTCACGCCGATCGCGCGCGACGCGGTGCCGGCGGACGTGCGGGCGACGCGGGAGTTCCAGGGCGCCTGCCCGGCCTCGGCGACGGTGATGACACGGCCGGTCACGGCCGCGTCCTGAGCGCGCGCGGGGTGCGCCGCCATGGACGCGCGAGGGCCCGGACGCTGCCGCGTCCGGGCCCTCGTCGCGCCGGCGGGCGCCGGCGCCTACTCGACCGTGACCGACTTCGCGAGGTTGCGCGGCTGGTCCACGTTGGCCCCGCGCTTCACCGCGATGTAGTAGGCGAGGAGCTGGAGCGGGATCGACGCGAGGATCGGCGTGAGCATGTCGATCGTCTCGGGGACGCGGATCTCGTGGTCGATGAGGCCCTGGAGCGCGGGCTCGTCGCGGCTGGTGATGACGATCGTGCGGCCGTGCCGCGCCTTCACCTCCTGGATGTTCGAGACGACCTTGTCGAACACCGCGTCGTGCGGCGCGATGAAGACGACGGGCATCTGGTCGTCGATCAGCGCGATCGGGCCGTGCTTCATCTCCGCCGCCGGGTACCCCTCGGCGTGGATGTAGCTGATCTCCTTCAGCTTGAGGGCCCCCTCGAGGGCGGCCGGGAAGTTGTAGCCGCGCCCGAGGTACAGGAAGTTCTTCGCGTCCTTGTACGAGTCGGCGATGCGCTCGATCTCGGCCGCGCGGTCGAGGATGTGCTGGATCTGGTGCGGCAGCTCGGCGAGCGCCTGCGCGATCTCGCGCCCGCGCATCACCGAGAGGGTGCGCTTGCGTCCGAGCTTGAGCGCGAAGAGCGCGAGCGCGACCACCTGGCTGGTGAAGGCCTTGGTGGACGCGACGCCGATCTCGGGGCCGGCGTGCAGGTAGATGCCGCCGTCGTCCTCGCGCGCGATGGTGGACCCCACGACGTTGACGAGGCCCAGCGTGCGGGCGCCGCGGCGCTTCGCCTCGCGCATCGCGGCGAGCGTGTCGGCGGTCTCGCCGGACTGCGAGATGACGATGCAGAGCGTCCGCGGCGTGACGATCGGGTTCCGGTAGCGGAACTCCGACGCGTACTCGACCTCGCAGGGGATGCGCGCGAAGTCCTCGATCATCATCTCGCCGATCAGCGCCGAGTGCCAGGAAGTGCCGCACGCGGTCAGCACGACCTGGTCGATGTTCATCAGCTGCTCGTGGCTCAGGTTGATGCCGCCGAGCTTGGAGGTGCCGTCCTCGAGGATGAGCCGGCCCCGCATCGTGTTCTCGATGGTGGTCGGCTGCTCGAAGATCTCCTTGAGCATGAAGTGGTCGAACCCGCCGCGCTCGATCGCATCGAGGTCCCACTCGATGCGCTCGACCGAGCGCCGGATCGGCGACGCGTTGATGTCCATCACGCGGTAGCCGTCGGGCGTCAGCACCGCCAGGTCGCCGTCGTTCAGGTACACGACCTCGCGGGTGTGCGCGAGGATCGCCGACGCGTCGGACGCGAGGAAGTACTCGCCCTCCCCGATGCCGATCAGCAGCGGGCTGCCCTTGCGGGCGGCGACGATCTTCTCCGGGTCGCGGCTCGAGACGACGGCGAGGCCGAAGGTGCCCTCCACCTTCCGCAGCGCCCCGATCACCGCCTCCTCGAGCGACCCCTCGTACAGCTCCTGCACGAGGTGCGCGATGGTCTCGGTGTCGGTGTCCGACCGGAAGGTGTGCCCGAGGGCGATGAGCTGCTTCCGCAGGACGTCCGAGTTCTCGATGATGCCGTTGTGCACCACGGCCACCGACTCGTCGGTGCTGAGGTGCGGGTGCGCATTGCGCTCCGTCGGCGGGCCGTGGGTGGCCCAGCGGGTGTGCGCGATGCCGACGCGCCCGGTCACCGGGTCGGCGCTCAGCGCGCCCTCGAGCTTCGCGATCTTCCCCGCCGCGCGCCGCGTCTCGAGCGTCTCGCCGTCGTACACGGCGACGCCGGCGGAGTCATAGCCGCGGTACTCCAGACGCTTGAGCCCGGAGATCAGGATCGGGGTGGCCTGCTTGGGGCCGATGTAGCCGACGATGCCGCACATGAGCAGATGGGGATGGGAGACTCGGGGACGGCGGCGCTCGCCGCCTCCCGCTCGACCTACGCCAACTTCGCCAGCAACTCGCGGCCCCGCTCCACCAGCGCCTTCGCGTCGGCGGTCGTGGGGGCCTCGGCGATCACCCGGACGATCGGCTCCGTGCCGCTCGGCCGGATATGGACCCAGCGGTCGGGCCACCCGAGCCGCAAGCCGTCCTGCGTGTCCGCCTCGGCGTCCGGGAAGGCCGCCGTGAGGGCCGCATAGACCGCGTCCAGGGGCTTCGCCGGCCGGTCCAGCTTGTCCTTGATGATCGCGTAGCGGGGGAACCGACCGACCACGGCGCTCAGCGGCTCCCCAGCCTCGACCAGCAGTTGCAAGAGCAGTGCCACCCCGAGCGGCGCATCGCGCCCCAGGTGCAGCTCCGGCAGGATCACCCCGCCGTTGCCCTCGCCGCCGATCACCGCCCCTTCGGTCCGCATCCGGAGCGCGACGTTCACCTCGCCCACCGGCGCCCGGATCACGCGGGCCCCGCGGTCCGCGGCCATGTCGTCCACGATGCGGCTCGTCGAGAGGTTGGTCACCACCGGACCCGTCCGATGTCGCAGCACGACACGTGTCGCGAGCGCGAGCGTGTAGTCCTCGCCGATCGCCCGGCCCGCGTCCGAGACCAGTGCCAGGCGGTCCACGTCCGGGTCGGTCGCGAAGCCGATGTCCGCCCCGACCTGCTGCACCAGCCGCTCCAGCGCGCCGAGATTCTCGGCCACCGGCTCCGGCGGCCGCGGGAAGCGGCCGTCGCTCTCGAGCTCGATCGCGTGGACCTCGCAGCCGAGCAGTTCGAGGAGCCGCGGGATGACCGCACCGCCGGCCCCGCGGCACGCGTCGTACGCGACCTTGAACCGGCGCGCCCGGATGGCGGCGAGGTCGAGGAACGGCAGGGCGAGCACGGCGTCGAGGTGCCGCGCGATCGCGTCCCCGTCGAAGCGCGTCGTCCCGAGCGCGTCCCAGGTGGCGTAGGGGATGCCCTGCTCCACCAGCGCGCGCATCTCGGCCCCCTGCGCGGCGCTCAGGAAGAGCCCGTCCGGGCCGATGAACTTGAGGGCGTTCCACTCGATCGGGTTGTGGCTCGCCGTGATGCCGAGCCCGCCGGCCGCATGGTGGTGCTCCACCGCGAGCTGCAGCGTGGGCGTGGTGGTCAGGCCGATGTCGATGACGTCGGCCCCCACGCTCTCGAGGGCCGCGCGGGTGATGCCATGGAACAGCGGCCCCGTCACGCGGCTGTCCCGCCCGAGGACGACGGCCCTGGAGGGCCCCTTCGCGATGGCCCAGGCGCCGAACGCCGCGGCGTAGCGCGCGACGACCTCGGGCGTGAGGCCGAAACCGACGCGTCCCCGGATGCCGGAGACGCTGATCATGAGACGTGGATCGGACATGCCGGGAAGCTAGGGGGGCCGGTGGCGGCAACCAACCGCTTCCGGAAGGACGATCGATGTCGCCGGGACGCATCGTCGCACCGGCGGTGTGAGACAGGTCACGGACTATCTTTCCGGGGTCGTTCCGACGCCCCCAACGTGCGCCTCCCGTGGACCTCCTGACGCTTCGCGCCGCCGCCGGCGGCGGCACCATCGACGGCCATCCGGCGGCCGCCCTCGTGGCGGCCGGGTTCACCCTGCTCCAGCGGAGCCCGGTGCTGGTGCGCGCCCTCGCCGGGACGCGCGCCGCGATCCTCCTCCCCACCTCGCCGCAATTCCTCGTCGCGCTCGCCGCGTGCGACGGCCGGGGCGCGGTCCTCGTGAACCCGCTCGCCGCGCCCAGCGAGGTCGCCCACCAGTGCGCGGACGCCGGCGTGGGCGCGATCCTCACCATCGCGCCGATGGCCAAGCGCCTGCCCCCCGGCCTCGTGCAGGTGCTCCTCGACGAGGCGCCGGCGGCCGCGACCGTGGTGGCCGCGGACGGCGCGGCCACGCGCGTGGACCTCGGCACGCACTTCGGCCTCGACGTCGAGGGCGAGGCGGACGCGCCGGGCCGCGACGAGGAGTGCGCCATCGTCTACACCTCCGGCATGGCCGGCCGCGCGCTCGGCGCGATACTCACGCACCGCAACCTGATCACGAATGCCCGGGCGACGGTGCAGGCGGCCGCCTTCACGCCCGAGGACCATGTGCTCGCCATGCTGCCGTGGTCGCACCTGTTCGGCCTCACCGTCTCGGGCATCGCGCCGCTGCTCGTGAAGGCGCGGGTCAGCACGATGGCGCGCTTCAACCCGCTCACGGCGGTGGACCGCGTCGCGGCCGAGGGGATCACGACGCTCATCGCCGTGCCCGCGGTGTTCGCGGCCCTGCTGCAGGCGATCGAGCGCCGCGGCGGACTCCCCGCGCACGCCCTCCGGCTCTGCATCTGCGGCGGCGCCCCGCTCGACCCGGCGTTGCAGGCGCGCTGGGCCGAGGCGACCGGCGTCGAGCTCCGGCAAGGCTATGGCCTCACCGAGGCCTCGCCGGTCGCGCTCTTCAATCGCGTGGACCGGCCCAATCGTCGCGGCACCCTCGGCCTGCCCTTCCCCGGCGTGCGCGTCTCCGTGCGCGACCCGGCGTCGGGGGCCGAGCGCGCGACGGGCATCGAGGGCGAGATCTGCGTCGCGGGGGACACCGTGTTCCGCGGCTACGTCAGCGGTGGCGAGCTGGGGCTCCAGGTGCGCGACGGCTGGCTGCACACGGGAGACCTCGGCATCGCGGACGCGGACGGCGTCGTGCGATTCACGGGGCTCTGCAAGCCGATGTTCACGCGCAACGGCTTCAACGTGTACCCGCGCGAGGTGGAGCGCGTGCTCGGGACGCTCCCGGGGGTGCGCGCCGTGTCGGTCACGGGGGAGCCCGATCCGGCCAGCGAGCACGAGGTCGCGGCCACGGTCACCGGCTCGGTCTCCGAGGCCGACGTGAAGGCGTGGGCCGAGGCGCACCTCTCCGCGTACAAGCGGCCCACGCGCCTCACCATCGTCCCCGGATGAACGGGTTCGAGCCCGCCAGCCCGCCGTCGCTCGGCGCGCCGCTGCTGCAGGCGGTGGTGACGCTCGGGCTGGCGCTCCTGCTCTGGCACCTCCATGCCCGCCAACGGAAGGCGCACTTCCGGTGGTGGGCCGTCGCGCTCTTCGCGCGCGTGCTCAGCGTCGGTGCGATCGCGAGCTTCCTCGTGACGGGCTGGCAGCCGTTCCTCTATCTGCACCAGGTCTTCCTCGGATGGACCGCGTTCGGGCTGCTCTATGCGGCGCAGGTCTTCGCGCGGCAGCTCGCCTGGGACCGGCGCTTCTGGGGCTTCGTGGCGTTCCCCGTGGTCTGGTCGGCGTTCGCGATCTTCGTGCTCGACTCGTTCGCCCTGGCCGCGGGGCTCGCGGTGGTCTTCCTCGCGCTCGCGACGCTCTGGGCCGGCGTCGTCTTCCTGCGGTACCGCCACCGGACGGGTTCGCCCGCCGCCGCGTTCCTCGCCGGCGTGATGTACTTCTGGGCCCTGCACCATCTCGACTACCCGATCCTGCGCGCGCGCGGCGCCTGGGACCCGTGGGGCTACTACCTCGACATCCTCTTCACGCTCGCGATGGGCGCCGGCGTGCTGCTGCTCGTGATCGAGGAACAGCGCGAGGGGCTCCGCACGCTCACCGCACTCTCGGGCGAGCTGCCGGGCGCGCCCGAGACCGACCTCCGCGACGCACTGCTCGCGCGCCCGCTCGCGCTGCGCGGGGTGCGCGGCGCGGCGCTCGTGCGCGTCGCCGGCGAGGCCGAGACGGTCGAGCGCGCCGTGGGCGTCGCATCGCGCTGGCCGGCGCAGGCCCTCCCGGCCGCGCTGCGCCCGCTCGTGCGCGAGACCGCGCGGACCGGCCATTCACGCCTCGCCGGGCAATCGGGGCCGGACGGGCCGCCGTTCGCGGCGGCGCTCCCGCTCGCGGCCGCCGGCGACGCCAACACGGTGCTGCTCGTGGTCGGCGACGTCGCGGCGCCCTTCGCCGCGCTCGAGGACGACATCCTCCGCGTCGTCGGCGAGCAGGTGGGGCACGCACTCGACCGTGCCGAACTGAGCCGCGGACTCGCCCAGCGCACCGACGAGCTCGAGCGGCTCTCCGTGCGCATGCTGCAGGAGCACGAGGCGCAGCGCCGTCGGCTCGGCCGCGAGCTGCACGACGAGACCGCACAGGTCTTCTCGGCCCTCAAGCTCCAGCTCGGCACCCTGCGCGAGGGCTCCCCGCCGGAGTTGCACGAGCGGTTCGACCGCCTGCTCGCGTGGGTGGACCGCGGGAGCACCAGCATCCGGAGCGCCACCGACGGGCTCCGGCCGGCCGTGCTCGACGACCTCGGCCTCGTCCCCGCGCTGCGCGCGCTCTGCGCCGAGGTGCGCGAATGGGCGGGACTCGCGGTGGACCTCGATGCCGCGGGATTCCCGGTGCCCGGGCGCGGACTCCTCTCGCCGGCCGCGGAGGTCGCGCTCTTCCGTGCGCTCCAGGAGGCCCTGAGCAACGCCGCGCGCCACGCCGGCGCGACGCGCGTCCAGGTGACGCTCGCCGCCTCGGCCTCCGAGGCGACGCTCACCGTCGCCGACGACGGGCAGGGGCTCGACGCCGCGAGCGTCGCCCGGCTCTCGCGCGGACCGGGACGCTCGGGACTCGTCGGGATGCGGGAGCGTGTCGCCGCCGCGGGCGGGACGGTGACGCTGGCCCCCGCCGCCCCCGGCCTCCGTGTCACCATCACCATCCCCGTGAGGCGCGCATGAGCGGGCCCGTGATCCGCATCCTGGTCGTGGACGACCATCCGCTCGTGCGCGAAGGCATCCGCAACGCGCTCTCGGTGGACGGCTTCACGGTCGTTGCCGACGTCGGGAGCGCCGAGGAAGCGCTGCCGATCGCGCGCGCCGAGCAGCCGGATGTGGTCGTCATGGACATCACGCTGCCCGGGATGAGCGGGATCGAGGCCACGGAGGCGCTCTGCCGCGAGCGCCCGGGCACCCGCGTGCTGATGCTCTCGGTGCACGATCATCCCGAGTACGTGCTCGAGAGCGTCCGTGCCGGCGCGAGCGGTTACCTGCGCAAGGACTCGCTGCCGGCGGCGCTGCGCGAGGCGGTCCGCGAGGTGCACGGCGGCCGCACCCACTTCCAGGCGGGGCGGAGCGGCACGGCCGAGGTGACGGCGCCGGTGCTCGCGGCCGCGGCGCAGCGGCTCGAGCTCCTCACACGGCGGGAGCGCGATGTGCTCGTCGGCATCGCCAGCGGCCGGTCCAACAAGGAGATCGCGGCGGGGCTCGAGCTCAGCGTGCGCACCGTCGAGTCGTACCGCGAGACGCTGATGGGCAAGCTCGGGATCAAGAGCACGGCGGGGCTCACGCGCTTCGCCCTGGAGTCGGGACTGCTCGGGCAGTGAACGTCCGGCGCGGGCCGTAGAACTACGGGACCGCGCCCCCGTACCCTTGCGGTGCCCGGGCACACGGGGGCGGATGACCGTTCGGCGTGCGGCGCGAGCCGCCCCGGTCCCCTTCATCCGATCCCGTCCCGATGCGCCGTTCGCTCCCCCGCGCCCTCGTCCTGGCGCTCCTCGTCCCCGCCGCGCTGGCCGCCCAGCAGGCGACACCGACCCCCGACACCACGACCCGCGTCACGCGTCTCGCGCCCGTCGGCGTCACCGCCACCCGCTGGGAGACCGCCGTGGTGCGTACCGCGATGCCGCTCCTCGTCGTGGATTCCGCGGTGGTCCGCAGCGAGCTGCCCAACGCGGTCGGCGACCTCTTCCGCAACCTCCCCGGCGTGGACGTCACCGGCGTCGGCGCGAGCCAGGTGCGCCTGATGATCCGGGGCCAGCGCGGCCAGCGCATCCTCCTCGCCGAGGACGGCATGCGGCTCAACAACGCGCGGCGCCAGTCGGACTTCGGCGAGCTCTCGTCCCTCACCGACCTCAACACGCTCGCGCGCGTGGAGGTGCTGCGCGGCCCGGCATCGGTCCTCTACGGCACCGACGCGATCGGCGGCGTGGTGAACCAGCTCACCCTCGGTGTGCCGGCGCTCGGCCGCGACGGGATCTCGGGCACGTCGTTCTACCGCCGCAACGCGGCGGACTCGCAGGACGCCGCGCACCTCCGCGTCGCCGGACGCGAGGGCCGTTTCGGCTTCGCGCTCTCCGGCACGCAGCGTGAGGCGCGCAACTACGAGGCGCCCGCGGGCCGCTTCGGCGCCCTGCGGCTCGACGCCCCTGCCACCGTGCGGGACGCCGGCGTCCGCGACGCGAGCTACGCCGCGCAGTTCGCGGTGGACGTGTCCGCCCGCCAGCGCGTCGCGCTCCGCCTCTCGCGCTACGCCGCCGCCGACGCCGGCTTCGGGTACGTGGATGCGCGGGCCTGGGGCGATTCCAGCGGGACGCTCGTCCGCCTGCTCTATCCCGACCAGACCGTCGACCGCGCCACGCTCAGCTGGACGCACACCGCGCTCGGCACGCCGCTCGCCGACCGGCTCACCCTCACCGCCTCCTCGTCGCGCAACGCACGGACCTTCCGGCAGGCGATCGACATCCCGTTCACACCGACCGCCGGGATGACGATCCGCTCCGAGAACCTCACCGACATCCACGGGCTCGGGCTCCGCGCCGAGGCGACCAAGGTGCTCGCGGCCGGCCACGTGATCACGTACGGCGCCGACTGGTACCGCGACCGCTCGCTGGGGAGCGATTCGAGCGAGACGCGCATGTACGGCTTCGGCCCGCCGTCCACCGATATCTCCACGACCCCGAACCTGCCGAACGCGACCTTCGCGACGGGAGGCGTCTTCGCTCAGGCGCAGGTCACGGTCACCCCGCGCCTCGAGCTCGGCGCCGGCGTGCGCGGCCAGCTGATCGGCAGCCGCACGCAGGACACCCCCGGGCTCCCCGCCGATCGCGCGGGGGTGACCGCGTTCAGCCGCGCGCTCGTCGGCCAGGCCAACGCGCAGTACGCGGTGGGCGGCGGATGGCACCTCGTCGCCGCCGTCGGCCGCGCCTTCCGTGCGCCCAACCTGATCGAGCGCTACTTCGAGGGCGCGACCGCTGAGGGCAACGGCTACCAGGTGGCGAACGCCGACCTCGCGCCCGAGACGAGTCTGAACGTGGACGTCGGCGTGAAGGTACGCCGCGACCGGTTCTACGCCGAGGTGACCTACTTCGACAACGCGATCCGCGACGGCATCCGCATCGCCCCGATGGACACCACGATCGGCGGCTTCGACGCCTACCGCAACGAGAACGTCGACCGGCTCCGCGACCGCGGGATCGAGGCGCTCGGCGAGGTCCGCCTCCCCGCTGGTTTCACCGCGCTCGCCTACGCGGCGACGCTCCGGAGCCGCAACGCGCGCTCCAATGACCCCGTCGGCGACAGCTACGGCAGCAAGCTCGGCGGCGAGCTCGGCTGGCGCGAGGCTCGCGGCCGCTACGGCGTCCGCTATGAGGTCCGCCATCAGGGCGAGCGCAAGGACATCCAGTTGGCGGGGAGCCCGGTCGGCGACGCGCTCCCCGCGTTCACCGTGCAGGCGGTCCGCGGCGAGGTCGTGCTGCCGCCGCTCGGCGCCGTGCGGCCCACGCTCACGCTCGCCGTGACGAACCTCGCCAACGTGCTCTATGCCGAGTCGTCCAATACCTCGTTCTTCCGGCCGGAGCCGCCGCGCAGCGTGCTCGCCGCACTGCGGTTCGACTTCTGAGGAGCGCGCGCCCGGCGGATCGGCCGCCGCCTCCCGGGGCGTCCCGGGTGGCGGCGACCGATCCCGCAGGACAGGTTGACCGGATGCGCCGCCCCACCCTGCTGCCCGGCCTCCTGCTGTTCGCGCTCCTCGAGTTCGCGAACGTCTGGTTCATCATGCCGCTGCCCGGGTCGCAGCGGATCCGCAGCCTCGAGCTCGCGTATGCGATCCACGCGGCACGCTGGCCGCTGCGCGGGCTGTTCGCGGCGCTCGTGGCCGTCGGCCTGCCGCGGGCCTGGGCGGCGGGCCGGCTGCAGCAGGTCGGGACGGTCGCCGGCCTCCTCCTCGTCGGGGCGATGACGTACGTCTTCAACTTCGTCATGGCCGCCGATGCGATGTTCCGGATGCCGACCCGGATGGCGATGGTCCCGGCGGCCCGGAACACCGTGGAGCTGGATCGGCTCGTCGTCGGCATCGCGATGGACGGGCAGGCGCGCGCGTACCCGCTGCGCTTCATCGGCTACCACCACCAGGTCCGCGACACCGTCGCCGGCCGCGAGGTCCTCGTCACGTACTGCACGGTCTGCCGCACGGGCCGCGTCTTCGACCCGCGCATCGGCGGCGCGGTCGAGCGGTTCCGCCTCGTGGGGATGGACCACTTCAACGCCATGCTCGAGGACCGCACGACGGGCAGCTGGTGGCGGCAGGCGAACGGCGAGGCGGTCGCCGGGCCGCTCAAGGGGGTCGCGATGACGGAGCTGCCGAGCCGTCAGGTGACGCTGCGGCAGTGGCTCGCGCTCTACCCGACGAGCCTGATCATGCAGGGCGACCCCACGTTCGATCGCGAGTACGCCAAGGACTACGCCTACGAGCGCGGCACGAGCCGGAGCCGCCTCACCGGCACCGACCGCCGCTCGTGGCAGGAGAAGTCGTGGGTGGTCGGCCTCGCGGTGAATGGGGCGGCGCGCGCCTACGACTGGAACCGGCTGCTCACCGAGCGCGCCATCAACGACACGCTCGGCGGCCGGCCCGTGGTGCTCGCGGTCGCAGCCGACAGCGCGAGCTTCTTCGCGTTCGTGCGGCCGGACGCGGCGACCCGGTTCACGCTCGCCGGCGACTCCCTGCGCTCGGGAACGCGCGCCTTCGCGTTCAATGGCATCGGCCCGACGGGCCGCCTCGACGCATTGGTGGCCAGCCAGGAGTTCTGGCACAGCTGGCGCACCTTCCACCCCGCGACGACGCAGTACTGAGGTCGCCCGGGCATCCGCGGGGACTCGCGGGCCCCGCGGCACCCGCCCGATCCGGCATCGGGCGCCTTCTGCCGTCCGCCCTCGGGCCCCTAGATTCCGGCATGACCAAGGTCCTCCCTGACGAGCACGGCGGCGGGTTCTCCACCCGCGCCATCCACGCCGGCCAGCGCCCCGACCCGACGTCGGGCGCCATCATGCCGCCGATCTTCCAGACCTCGACCTACGCCCAGGAGGCGCTCGGGGTCAACACGGGCTACGAGTACGCCCGCGGCAAGAACCCCACGCGCGAGTGTCTGGAGCGGAACGTCGCCGCCCTCGAGGGGGCGCAGCACGGATTCGCCTTCTCGTCGGGGATGGGGTGCGTGGACTCCATCATGAAGCTCTTCAAGGCCGGCGACCATGTGGTCGTCGGCGCCAACGTCTACGGCGGCACCTACCGGCTGTTCGACAAGATCCTGCAGAACTTCGGGATGCGGTTCAGCTGGGTGGACACGCGTGACCCGCAGCGCATCGCCGACGCGATGCAGTCCAACACGGTCGCGGTGATGCTCGAGACGCCGACGAATCCGCTGATGCAGCTCACCGACATCGCCGCCGCGGCGCAGATCGCGAAGCGGCACGGGGCGCTCACCGTCGTGGACAACACCTTCGCGACGGCGTTCTTCCAGAACCCGCTCCAGCTCGGCGCCGACATCGTCTGGCACTCGAGCACCAAGTACCTGAACGGCCACTCCGACGTGATCGGCGGCGTCGCCGTCTGCAACGACGACGAGCTCGCGCGGCGCCTGCAGTTCAACCTCAACTCGGCCGGCGCCGTCCCCGGGCCGATGGACTCCTGGCTCACGCTGCGCGGCACGAAGACCTTCGCGCTCCGCATGCGCCAGCACGACGCCAACGGCCGCGCCATCGCCCAGTGGCTGGCCGGCCGCGTCGGCGAGACGGAGGTCTTCTATCCGGGGCTGGCCTCGCACCCGCAGCACGAGCTGGCCAAGCGGCAGATGCGCGGCTTCGGCGGCATGGTCTCCGTGGAGACCGGCTCCAAGGCCAACGCCAACACCGTCGTCACCCGGCTCAAGGTCTTCACGCTCGCCGAGTCGCTCGGCGGCGTCGAGTCGCTCGTCTGCCAGCCGGCCGGCATGACCCACGCGTCGGTCGAGCCGGCGCGCCGGCTCGAGATCGGCATCACCGACGGGCTCCTCCGCTTCTCGTGCGGCGTGGAGGACGTCGAGGACCTGCTCGCCGACCTCGAGCAGGCCTTCCGGGGACTCTGACGCGCCGACCCGCCGTCCGGAACCCCGCCCGTGCCGCGCCCGTAGGGAGCGCACCCATACCCGGAGCACCCGATGCGCACCACCCTGACCGACATCTCCTCGCTCTCCTGGGAGCACCCCGCCGACCGTGCCGCGCTCAATGCGCTGCGCGCGATCCCGGGGTTCCAGCAGGTCGTGAACAAGGTGGCGGGCGTCTTCGGGGAGCGCGGCATCCGCCACCTCTTCACCGCGAACGCGGTGCGCGTGGGGCCCACCCAGCGCCCCGACCTCGATGCGCTGTGGACCGAGGTCCTGCAGGTGATGGACTGGCCCACGCGCCCGCAGCTCTACGTCACGCAGACGCCGGAGATGAACGCCGGCGCCGTCGGCTTCGCCGACCCGTTCGTCGTCATCAACTCCGCGGTGCTCGAGCACCTCTCGCGCGACGAGGTCCGCGTCCTCCTCGCCCATGAGCTCGGCCACATCATGAGCGGGCACGTCACCTACCGGACGATCGCGAAGATCATCTTCTACGTCGGCCTCGGGAACCTCCCCTTCCTCGCCGGCGTCGCGCTGCTGCCGTTCCAGCTCGCGCTCCTCGAGTGGTACCGCAAGAGCGAGCTCTCGTGCGACCGGGCCGCGCTGCTCGGCGTGCAGGATCCCGACCTCGTCCTCACCACCTTCATGAAGCTCGCCGGCGGCCGCGAGTTCGGCGACCGGCTCGACCTCGCCGCGTTCAAGGAGCAGGCGAAGGAGTACGAGACCGACTCGAGCGCCTGGGACGCGGTGCTCAAGGCGCTCAACACCGCGCTGCAGGAGCACCCGTTCTTCACGGTGCGCGCCGGCGAGCTGCAGCGCTGGGTCGAGTCGGTCGCGTACGCGCGCATCGTGGCGGGCGACTACAAGCGCCGCGCCGACGTGAAGCCCGGCGAAGGGCTCGGCGACGACATGAAGGAGGCCTCGACCTACTACCAGGAGCGGGCGAAGGAGGCCGCGAGCAAGGTCACCGACTCGTTCTCGCGGGCGCGCAACGCCTTCACCGACGCCTTCAAGGGCGGATCGCGATGAGGATCCTGGTCGTCGGCGGCGGCGGGCGCGAGCACGCCCTCGCCTGGAAGCTCCGCCGCGACGACCCGTCGTGCGAGATCATCGCTGCACCCGGCAACCCCGGGCTCGCGGCACTCGGCCGCTGCGAGCCGGTCGGCGCCACCGACCTCGACGGGCTCGTCGCGCTCGCCGCGCGCGAGCGCGTGGACTTCACCGTCGTCGGCCCCGAGGCGCCGCTCGAGGCGGGGCTCGTGGACCGCTTCCGCGCGGCCGGCCTGCCGGTGTTCGGCCCAACGGCCGCCGCGGCGCGGATCGAGACGAGCAAGCGCTTCGCCAAGGAACTGATGCTCGCCGCCGGGGTGCCCACCGCCAGCGCGCGCAGCTTCACCGCGCCCGCCGACGCCAAGGCCGAGGCGCGGCGCCTCGGGACGCCCGTCGTCATCAAGGCCTCCGGCATCGCCGCCGGGAAGGGGGTCATCATCGCGATGTCCCTCGCCGAGGCGGACGAGGCGATCGACGCGATGCTCGTGGACCACACCTTCGGCGCCGCCGGCGCCGAGGTGCTCGTCGAGGAGTTCATGGAGGGCGAGGAGCTCTCGCTCTTCGCGATCACCGACGGCACGCACGTGCTCCCGTTCACCGCGGCGCAGGACCACAAGCGCATCGGCGAGGGCGACACCGGCCCCAACACGGGCGGCATGGGAGCCTACGCCCCGGTCGCGACGTGCACCGACGCACTGGTCGCCGACGTGGTGGCGCGGGTCCTCACGCCCACGCTCCGCGCGATGCGCGACGCCGGCTGCCCCTTCACCGGCCTGCTCTACGCCGGCCTCATGCTCACGACGGACGGCCCCAGGGTCGTCGAGTTCAACTGCCGCTTCGGCGACCCGGAGACCCAGGCGCTGCTGCCGCTGATGGCGTCGTCGCTGCTCGAGCCGATGCGCGCCGTCGCCGAGGGGCGTTCGCTCGCCGGGATGGCGCCGATCGCGTGGCGCGCGGGGGCCTCGGTCACCACGGTCGTCGCGGCGGCGGGCTATCCCGGCACCGTGCGCGCGGGGGATGCGATCACGCTGCCCACGGTCCCCGATGGGGTGACGATCTTCCACGCGGGCACCAGGCGCACGGACGGGACCCTCGTCACGAGCGGCGGCCGCGTCGTCGCGGTCACGGCGCTCGCCCCGACGATCGCCGAGGCGCAACGGGCCAGTGCGGCCGCCGCCGCCGCGGTGCGGTTCGAAGGGGCGCAGTTCCGGCGCGACATCGGCTGGCGCGAGCTGGCGCGTCCCCGCTAGCCGCGCTCCGCGCCGCGCCCGCGTGCCCGAACTCCCCGAGACCGAGACGATCGCGCGCGACCTGGACGGCGCCCTCCGCGGCGCCGTCGTGCGTTCGGTGGCCGTGGAGCGCGCCGATGTGCTCCGCGGCGACTCCGCCGGCGTCCGCACGCTCGCCGGCGCGCGGGTCCTCGGCGTGCACCGCCGTGCGAAGAGCGTCGTGCTCGACCTCGGGCCGGCCGGCCGCCTCGTCGTGACGCCGCGCTTCACCGGGGCGCTGCTCGTGGACGGCGCCCCGGACGAGGCCTACACCTGCCTGCGCCTCGCGCTCGACGACGGCCGCACCGTGCGCTACCACGACGTGCGACGGCTCGGCACCGTCGCGCTTCTCGACGCCACCGCGTTCGCGGCCTGGGACGCGGCCCTCGGCCCCGAGCCGCTTGACCCGGGCCTCACCGCCGAGCGATTTTCGGGACTCATTCGGGGGTCGTCGCGCGCCGTGAAGAGCATCCTGATGGACCAGAAACGGCTGGCCGGCGTGGGGAACATCTACGCCAACGAGGCGCTGTGGCGGGCGGGGCTGCGCCCGACGCGCCGCGGCCGCTCGGTGCGCCTCGCGGAGGGCGCGCGGCTGCTCGCCGCGCTGCGCGGCGTGCTGGAGGAGTCCATCGCGCTCCGCGGCACGACCTTCCGCGACTATCGCGATGCGTACGGCGGCCGCGGCGGATTCGCCGCGCGCCTGCAATGCTATGGTCGCGCGGGTGCGCCGTGCATGCGATGCCGCCGCACGCTCGTCGGCACGCACCGCCTCGAGGGGCGCCAGACGGTCTGGTGCCCGGGCTGCCAGCGCTGAATGGCCCGCCGTCGCCGCCGCCGCGGGCCGCTCGCGCCACCGAAGGACGTCGAGATGCGGATCGACACCATGCTCGCCGTGGTGAAGGACACCGCACGCGACGTGCCGGGCGTCTATCGCATGACCTCCGCCGATGGCGAGGTCATCTACGTCGGGAAGTCGAAGGCGTTGCGGACGCGCCTGCTCAGCTACTTCCGCGCCTCCTACCCCAGGGACAAGGGCGCGCGCATCCTGCACGAGGCGGCGACGCTCGAGTGGGAGGTGCTGCCGAGCGAGTTCGCCGCGCTGCTGCGCGAACTGCGGCTCATCAAGCTGCTCCGGCCGCGCTACAACGTGATGATGAAGCGGGACGCGCGGTACCACGCCTTCGTGCGCGTCTCGCGCGGGCCCGCGCCACGGTTCCACGTGGTGCGCGGCGCCGGCACCGACGAGACGGGTACCTACTACGGCCCGTTCCGCGGCGCGCTCCAGCTCGAGGAGGCGCTCCGCGAGCTCAATGACGTGCTCGGCCTCCGCGACTGCCGGCTCGACCAGCCGATGCACTTCGCCGACCAGCCCGACCTGCTGGATCTGCCGACCCGCACGCCGGGGTGCATCCGCCACGAGATCGGCAAGTGCCTCGGCCCGTGCGTCGGCGCCGTGCGCGAGGAGGAGTACCTCGCGCGGTTCCGGGCGGCGAAGGAGTTCCTCGAGGGACGGCACGACGCGCCGCTCGCCCCGCTCCGCGCGGCGATGGAGGCATCGAGCGACGCGCTCGACTTCGAGCGCGCGGCGCTGATGCGCGACAAGATCCGTCGGCTCGAGTCGCTGCAGGAACAGTTCGGGCGGATCCGGTTCGCGCTGGAGTCGCTCTCGTTCACGTACACGATCCCCGGCGAGCGGCCGGAGGACGCGCGGAGCTACGTGATCCGCCGCGGCCGCGTGCGGCACGAGGGCCCGGCCCCGCGGGACGCCGCGGAACGGCGCACGTTCGAGCAGCGGATCGCCGAGGTCCTCGCCCCCGCCGAGCGCGCGCCGGCGACCGTGCCGGGGCATGAGGTGGATGAGGTGCTGCTGGTGGCGGCCTGGTTCAGGAAGCACCCGAAGGAGCTCAAGCGGACCGAGGCGTTCGCAGTGACCGCGCAGACGGCACCGGCGCGGAGCGCCTGAGCGGGGACCGGGGCGCGCCGCCGGTTCGCCGCGCCGCGGTCAGCCCGGCAGCGGCACGAGCGCTGCCTCCGCGTGGCCGTCCGCGATCGTCAGGATCGCGACGCTCGGCTCGAGGTCGAACCGCCGAGGGCCGGCCGCGCCCGGGTTCACCACCAGCCGCCCGCCCACGCGCTCGATGAGCTGCCGGTGCGTGTGCCCGTAGACGCAGACGTCCGCGTCGTACGCCGCCGCGACCTTCGCCGCCCCGGGCCGCCCCAGCTCATGGCCGTGCTGCACGTGGATGCGCACCCCGCCCACCACCACGTCGAGCGCCTCGGCGAGGCGCCGGTCGTCCGGTGCGTCGCAGTTCCCGAGGACCGCGCGCACCGGCGCGATCAGCGCGAGCTCGTCGAGGATCTCGTCCCCGCATACGTCGCCGGCGTGCAGGATCTGCGCGACGCCCGCGAACACGGTGTGCACCGCCGGGCGGAGCAGGCCGTGCGTGTCGCTGATGAGGCCGATCCGCACGGGCGCCCCGCTCATTCGCGCGGCTCGCCCCAGCGGGGCGCGAGGGTGTTGGGGACACCGAGGTGGTCGAGCGCGCGCGCGACGATGAAGTCCACGAGCTCCTCGATCCGCGTCGGGCGATGGTAGAACCCGGGCGCCGCCGGCATCACCGTCGCGCCGGCGAGCGTCACCTGGCGCATGTTCTCGAGGTGGATGAGCGAGAGGGGCGTCTCGCGCGTGACGAGCAGCAGCGGCCGGCGTTCCTTCAGCGCCACGTCCGCCGCGCGCTCCACCAGCGACCGCGAGGTCCCGGCCGCGATGCTCGCGACGGTGCCCATCGAGCACGGGCAGATCACCATCCCGCCGGCGAGGTGGGAGCCCGAGGCCGGCGCCGCACCGCGGTCGCCGTCGTCGTACACCGTCACGAGGCCATCCCAGCGCGACGGGCCCACCGCCTCGCGCAGCTGCGCGAGGTCGGCGATGTCCGATTCCGTCCGGAGCAGCCGGAATCCGTGCGAGCTGACGATGAGCGAGACCCGCCGCTCGGCGACGAGCAGCTGCTCGAGCAGCCGGATGCCGTACGGCGCGCCGCTCGCGCCCGTGATCGCGAGCACCACCGGCGCCGCCGCGTCGAGGCCGCGCGTCATGCGAGGATCCGGTCGGCCAGCACGCAGCCGAAGAAGGCCATCGAGATCACGCCGTTCATCGTGAAGAAGGCCGCGTCGAGCTTCGAGAGGTCGTCCCCCGAGACCAGCGAGTGCTCGTAGGTGAGCAGCGCGGCCGCGAGCCCCACGCCGACCCACGCGAGCGTGCCGGCGCCGAACGCGACCACCGTCGCCGCGAGCGCGAGCACCGTCACCACGTGCAGCGCCCGCGCGACCAGGATCGCATTGCGCACGCCGATCGCGGCGGGGATCGAGTGCAGCCCCTGCGACCGGTCGAACGCCACGTCCGGCAGCGCGTAGAGCACGTCGAATCCGCCCGACCACGTCATCACCGCCACGGTGATGGTGAGCAGCGCCCACCACGGGTCGCTCCACTGCCCCGTCACCGCGAGGTACCCGCCGACCGGCGCGATCGCGAGCCCGAGCCCGAGCACGAGGTGCGCGTACCGCGTGAACCGCTTGGTGAACGAGTAGAAGCTCACCCACGCCAGCGCGACCGGCGCGAGGCGCAGACAGAGCGGGTTGAGCATCGCGGCCGCGACGAGGAAGAGCCCGGCCGCGATCGCGACCGTCACCCACGCGTCGGCCACGCGGATCGCGCCGCGCGGGATCTCGCGCTGCGCCGTGCGCGGGTTCTTCGCGTCGTACTCGCGGTCCACGATGCGGTTGACCGCCATCGCCACCCACCGCGCGCAGGTGAACGCGAGCACCACCCAGCCCACCATCGCGAGCGTGATCGGTGCCGTGCGCGTCGCGAAGGTCACGCCCACCAGCGCGAACGGCAGCGCGAAGACCGTGTGCGGCAGCTTCACGAAGCTCGCCCAGCGTGCGAGCCCCGACTCGCCGGCGAAGGTCTGCCCCTCGCGTGCGCTCACCGGCGCGGCACCGGCAGCCCGAGCTTCGGCCACATCGCGTCCACCCGCGCCTTCGTCGCCGCGTCCATCGTGATCACCTTCGGCCAGTCGCGCGTGAACCCCTCCTCGGGCCACTTCCGCGTGCCGTCGATGCCCATCTTCGAGCCGTAGGAGAAGGCGCGGCTCGAGTGGTCGAGGACGTCCATCGGGCCCATCGTGAACCGTGTGTCGCGCTCGGGGTCGATGTTGTTCAGCGCCACCCACCACGCCTCCTGCGGGTCGCGCACGTTCACCCAGTCGTCCACCACGACGAGCACCTTCGCGAGCGACATCAGGCCGGCGCCCCAGAGGGCGTTCATCACCTTGTACGCGTGCCCCGGATACTGCTTCCGGATCGACACCAGCACGAGGTTGTGGAACACCCCCTCGGCCGGCATGTGGTAGTCCACGATCTCGGGGTTCGTGAGCTTGAGCAGCGGCAGGAAGATCCGCTCCGTCGCGTGCCCGAGGTAGAAGTCCTCCATCGGCGGCCGCCCGACGATCGTCGCGCAGTACACCGGCGCCTTCCGCATCGTGACCGCGGTGACGTGCACCCGCGGGTAGAGGTCCGCCTCGGAGTAGAAGCCGGTGTGGTCGCCGAACGGCCCCTCGACGACCAGCGCCTCCTGGGGGTCGATGTAGCCCTCGATCACGAACTCCGCCTCGGCGGGCACCTCGAGGTCGCAGGTGATCGCCTTCACCAGCTTCACCGGCTTCCGCCGCAGGAAGCCGGCGAAGATGAACTCGTCCACGTTGGGCGGCAGCGGCGCGCTCGCCGAGTACATCGACGCCGGGTCCGCCCCGACCACGATGCAGACCGGCATCCGCTCGCCCCGCTCCGCCATCTGCCGCCAGTGTTCGGCGCCCGTCTTGTGGCGCTGCCAGTGCATCGCGACGTGGCGCTTCCCCAACTGCTGCACGCGGTACATCCCCACGTTGCGGATGCCGCGCTTCGGGTCCTTGCTGACCACCGCGGTCATCGTGATGAACGGGCCGCCGTCCTCCGGCCAGGTGGTCAGCACGGGGATGCGGTCGAGGTCGATCTCGTCCCCCTGCCAGACGACCTCCTGGCACGGCGCCGGCGACGCCTGCGTGCGCGGCGGGAACTTCGCGACCTCGAGCAGCCGCGGCAGCAGCTGGAGCTTGCCGAGGAAGCCCTCGGGGACCTTGAGGTCGAGCAACTGGGTGATCCGGTCGCCGTGCTCGTCGAGCCGCGCGACGCCGAGCGCCATCGCCATGCGCGACATCGAGCCGAAGACATTGATCGCCACCGGGAAGCGCGAGACGGTGCCGTCACGCAGCACGGGGCGCTCGAACAGCAGCGCCGGCCCGCCGCCCGGCATCTTCATCACGCGGTCGGCGATCTCGCACATCTCGAGCTCGACCTTCACCGGCTCCCCGATGCGCACCAGCTCCCCCGCCCGCTCCACCGCGGCGAGGAGGTCCTGCAGGGTGTCGAACGCGTCGCTCACTTGGTGCCCACGTGCACGGCCGCGATCCCGAACGTCAGCGTCTCCCACCGGACGTCGCGGAAGCCCGCGTCGGTCATCGCCTGCGCGAGGACCCCCGTCTCGGGGAAGTTCGCCACGGAACGCGGCAGGTAGGTGTAGGCGGTCTTGTGACCGCTGATCAGCCGCCCGATGCGCGGCAGGATGTGATGGAAGTAGAACAGGTACGAGGCGCGGACCAGCGGCACGCGCGGGGTCGAGAACTCGAGGATCACGAACCGCGCGCCGGGGCGGAGCACGCGCCGCACCTCGCGCAGCCCCGCCCCGAGGTCGGCGACGTTGCGGATGCCGAAGGCCACGATCGCGCCATCGAAGGCGTCGTCCCGGATCGGCAGCTGCAGCGCATCGGCGACCACTGGAGCCAGAACCGCGCGCGGCGCCTTGCCGTTCCCGGCCCGCAGCATCGGCTCCGCGAAGTCGGCGCCGACCACCGCGCCGCCGAAGCCCGCCGTGCGGATGAGCGTCGCCCCGACGTCGAGCGTGCCGGCGCAGAGGTCGAGGTAGGTGCCCGCGGGCACCCGGTCCCACCCGAGGCGCCGCAGCGCCACGCGCCGCCAAGACCGGTCGATGCCGAGCGAGAGGAGGCGGTTCAGCAGGTCGTAGCGCGGCGCGATCTCGGAGAAGATGCGCCGGACGTACGTGCGCTTGGTCGCCGCCGAGGCGCCCGCGGCGGCCGCGTGGGCCTCGAGTGCCTCCGGATCGAGCGTGTGCGGCATAAGAGTCGAAAGTTGCCCGGCGCCCATCCCCCGGGCAAGTTTCCGGACAGCGAATGGCCCCGCCCCTCGACCTCCAGAACCTCCCGGACGCCGACGTCGTCGCGCTCGCCCAGAAGGGCAAGGAGGCGGCGTTCCGCGAGCTGATCCGCCGCTACGAGCGGCCGGTCTTCACGCTCATCTACCGGATGGTGCGCGACAGCACCGCGGCCGAGGACCTCGCGCAGGATGCCTTCATCAAGGTCCTGAACCACATCGACAAGTACCGGCCCGAGTTCAAGTTCTCGAGCTGGCTCTTCAAGATCGCCAACAACATCGCGATCGATCACCTGCGCAAGCGCACGGTGGACACGATCTCGATGGACGGCTCCCCCAACGCCGTGTCCGCGACCGAGGTCGAGGCGACCTCGTTCGAGCTCGCCGACGAGGGCGAGAACGCCCTCGATGAACTCACCGCGCGCGAGCTCGGCAGCGCCATCGAGCAGGCCATCGGCAAGCTCCGTCCGGAGTACCGGAACTGCATCATGCTCCGGCACGTGGAAGGCCGGAGCTACGAGGAGATCGCCGCCACGCTCGACCTGCCCCTCGGCACGGTGAAGACCTACATCCACCGCGCGCGGCACCAGTTGCGTGAGGCATTGCAGCACCTGCGGGAATAGTCGAGGCGGCGCGGCGCCCCGGACCTGGCCGAACACAGTCCGAACCCCACCCGGTCCCCCGCCCGCCCCCCTCCCGGAACCCCCGCCACGACCCCGCTGAAACCCCAGGGCCCCCACCCTCGTACGCCCCACCGGAGACCACCATGGACCACCGCCACCTCCTCCCCAACGAGATCGACCTCCTGGTCGACGGCGAAGCCGGATTCGGCGTCGCCCCGTTGCGCGCGCACCTCGCCGAGTGCGGCGACTGCCGCGCGCGGTACGACGAGTTGCGGATCGTGGCCGAGTCGCTCGAGGCGCTCCCGCACTTCACGCCGAGCCTCCGCTTCGCCGATACGGTGATGCGCGAGGTGCAGGTCGTGGAGCCGTGGCACGTCGCCCTCACCGAGGGGGCCCGTCGGCTCGTCCCGCGGAGCACGCCGATGCGCGTGCTGGCGGGCGCCGGCGCGGGAGCGGCGGCGCTGGCGATCTCGGGGAGCGCCGCATGGCTCGCATTCCGCGGCGACCTGGCCGGCTGGGTGGTCAACCTCTTCGTGGACCGCACCCGCCAGACGATCGTGACCGGCGCCGGTGAGGTGGCCTCGAGCGCCCTCGGCGCCGACGCGACCTCCGCGCTCGCGTCGGGCGGGCTGGCGACCCTCGCCATCAGCACCGTCGTCCTCGCCGCCGCGGCGGCGGGCGCGGTGCTCGGATTCCGCCGACTCGCCGCCACCGCCCGCGCCGCGCGAGGGTAATCCGATGCGGCGCACGGCCCTCTTCTCCACCGCCGCGCTCCTCGCGCTCGCGGTACCGCCGCGTTCCGTCGCGGCCCAGGTCGCCACCGCGGCGCAGGACACCGTCGTCGAGGCGATGCGCGCGCTCGGCGTCAGCGACGCGGCGGTCCGCCTCAACGGTCGCTATGTCAAGGGCGATGCACGCATCCCCGCCGGCGACACCGTCCGCGGCCCGCTGGTGGTCGTCGGCGGCAACGCCGAGATCCTCGGCGTGGTCCTCGGCAACGTCCACGCGCTCTGGGGCGACGTCCTCGTCGCCGACGGCGGCGAGGTGAAGGGGAGCGCGAGCGCCTACCGCGGAGCCGTCGTGCTCCGTGGCGGACAGGTGCGCGGCCCCATGGGATCGTGGCAGCCCGCCACGGCCGCCCCCGCGTCCGCCCCGATGAGCCGCGGCCGCGCGCTCGGCCTCGCCGGCGGCTGGACCGCGATGCTCGTCGTGATCGGCCTCGCCGTCCTGGTGCTGCTGGCGCCGAACGTCGAGCGGACGGCGCGGGTGCTCGAGCAGGACTTCGGCCGGGCGTTCTTCCTCGGCGTCGTCGGCCAGCTCGGCTTCCTCCCGGCCCTCCTGCTGGCCTGCGTCGCGCTCACGGTCACCGTGATCGGCATCCTCCTCGTGCCGTTCGTGCTCGTCGCGGCGCCGGTGGCGCTGGCCGGCGTCGTCACGCTCGGCGTGCTCGCGCTCGCGCTGCTCTCCGGCCGCGTGCTGACGAAGGGCGCCCGCGAGGGCGCCTCGCGCGGGGACGCCGTGCGGGCGCTCCTCGCCGGCGTCGTGCTGCTGATGGCGCCGTGGTTCATCGCCGCGGCGCTGCAGGGGACCGGACTCGCGGCGCTGCTGGCGCGGGTCGTCGCACTCGCGGTGGCGTGGGTCGCCGTGACCACGGGCCTCGGCGCCGCGCTGCTGAGCCG
>JAIBBJ010000014.1 GCA_019694735.1 Gemmatimonadaceae bacterium
CTCCTGCGCGCGGGCACGCCGACGCGCGCCTACGGGGACCTCCTCATCTCGCTCGCCGGCGCGGCGACCCCGCGCCTCGTGGCCCCCGCCATCCATCCGATGTTCACCCATCATCGCTCGCACCTCGCCCGGAGGATCCTCGCCATGACCGATCGTCCCGTCCGTCACCTGCTGCCCCGCCGCGCGCTGGTCGTGGCCCTCGCCATCGCCGCCGCGGCGACCGCCTGCGAGTCCCGCCTCCCCACCTCGGCCGAGGTGGAGGCGATGGATGCCGCGATGGTGGAGCGGCGCGTGGAGGGCTTCGTGGCGGTCCCGGACAACGTGACGTACTACGTGGATGGTGTCCGCACGACACCCGAGGCGGCGAAGGCGCTGCCGGCGGACCGTATCGCGAGCGTCGAGGTCGCGAAGGGCGGCAGCGCCGACCCGCGCATCCTCATCACGACCGGCACGCCGACGGGCACCGTCACCGAGCGCCGCCTCGTCGAGGGGATGCCGCTCGACAGCAGCGCCGGCGCCCTGTTCATCGTGCGGCGCGACAGCAGCGCGGCCGTTCCCCCGGCGGGCGCGCTGATCCGCCGCTCGGCCGCCGAGGTGGCCGCCGCCCCGGCCGGCGCGAAGCCGATCGTGATCGTGGACGGCGTCCGTGCGGACGACGCGGCGCTGCGCGCGATCTCGCCGGACCGCATCGCCTCGATCACGGTCCACAAGGGCGAGGCGGCGAAGAAGCTCTACGGCGCCGAGGGCGCGAACGGCGTGATCGTGGTCGTCACGAAGCGCTGACGCCGGTCGTCATCCGCTGGGCGGACGAGGGCCCGGTCGCGCGAGCGGCCGGGCCCTCGTCCCCTCTGGCGGGCCCTGCGCTACGCGGGGCCACGGCGGGGCGTTGAGCCCTCGCGGACAAACCCTTTGGCGCCGCCGCACGTACTAACGGCCAGCCCCACCAACCGTCACACGGGTCCATGGGTCTCACCTCCGGACGACCCGTTCCCACCACCGCAGAGCCCACCGTGAAGTTGCGTCATCTCCTCGCCGTCGCCGGCGCGCTGTGCCTCGCCATCCTGCCGGCCGGCGCCCGCGCCCAGGGGGCCGACATCATCCGCGGCCAGGTCACCGGCCCGACGAACGAGTCCATCTCCGGCGCGATCGTCACCGCGACCTCCGTGAGCGGGAACGTCTCGCGCCGCGCGCGCACCGACCGCAACGGCCGCTACACGATCGCCTTCCCGGGCGGCGACGGCGACTACTTCGTGATGGTGCAGGCGATCGGCTACGCGCCGCGCCGCTTCCAGGTGAAGCGCACCGCCGACCAGGAGATCCTCGTCGCCGACGCGAAGCTCGCGCTCGCGGCGCAGAACCTCGACACCGTGCAGATCGCCGGCGAGCGGAACCGGGTCAATCGCAACTCGACCAACCAGCAGGACATCTCCGGCACCGAGCGCGCGGTGAACGCGAGCGCGCTCTCGCCCGACCAGCAGGGCGACCTCGCCGCGATGGCGGCGTCGCTCCCCGGCGTGCAGCTGATCCCCGGGGCCGACGGCGACCCGTCGGGCTTCTCGGTGCTCGGCCTGACGAGCGACCAGAACCAGACCACGCTGAACGGCCTCAACACGAGCACGAGCAACCTGCCGCGCGACGCGGCGATCTCGAGCGCGCTCGTCACCACCCCGTACGACGTCTCGCGTGGCGGCTTCAGCGGCGGGCAGTTCAACGTGCGCAGCCGGTCCGGCTCCAACTTCCTCGTGCGCTCGGCGAGCCTGAACGTGGACAACCCGGCCCTCCAGTGGACCGACCCGGCCGGGCGCGCGCTCAACCAGGAGTACTCCAACCTGTCGCTCGGCGGCTCGATCTCGGGCCCGCTGCAGTTCGACAAGGCGTTCTACAACCTCTCGTACCAGGTCGGCCGCCGGGCGAACGACCTGACGACGCTGCTCAACACCAACGCGATCGGCCTGCAGGCGTCGGGGATCGCGCAGGACTCGGTGACGCGGCTGCTGTCCATCCTGCAGGCGCAGGGGATCCCGGCGGTGGTCGGCGGCATCCCGTCGGACCGCGACAACGACCAGCTCTCGGTCTTCGGCGCGCTCGACTGGGCGCCGCCGGGCTCGCTCACCGGCCAGGCGCTCAACGTCACCTTCAACGGGTCGGTGAGCAAGCAGGCGCCGGTGACCGGGCTGACGAGCGCGATGCCGGCGTGGAGCGGCGAGCGCACGAACGGCTCGGGCGGCATCCAGCTCCGGCACACGAACTTCTACGGGATCTTCCTCAGCGAGACGAACATCGGCCTCAGCGCCTCGCGCAACAACGGCGACCCGTACCTGGTGCTGCCGAGCGGGAGCGTGCTGGTCACGTCGCAGTTCGCCGACGGGTCCACGGGCACGAGCACGATCGCGTTCGGCGGCAACCCGAACGTCAACAACACGCAGACCACCGCGAACTTCGGCTTCAACAACACGCTCAACTGGTTCAGCCAGAACAACCGCCACCGGCTCAAGCTCACGACCGAGCTGCGCCGCGACGCGTACGGGCTGGAGCAGAACGGCAACTACCTCGGCACCTTCCGCTTCAACTCGCTCGGCGACCTCGAGAACGGGCTGGCGTCGAGCTACTCGCGCCTGCTCTCGCCGCGCCAGCGCGACGCGAGCCAGTGGGTGGCCGGCGCCTCGCTCGGCGACTCGTGGCGCGTGAACCCGGACCTGCAGCTGCAGTACGGCGTGCGCGTGGATGCGAACCGCTTCAATGACGTGCCCGGGTACAACCCGGCGGTCACGGCGACCTTCGGCGCGCGGAACGACGTGCTGCCCAACACGGTCCTGGTGAGCCCCCGGATGGGCTTCTCGTGGACCTACGGCGAGGCGCCGCAGATCCCCGGCTTCGAGGGGGCGGTGCGCGGGCCCCGCGCGGTGGTGCGCGGCGGCATCGGCGTCTTCCAGAACACGCCCGGCACGCGGCTCACGAGCAACGCGCTCGACAACACCGGCCTCGGCTCCGGCCTGCAGAGCCTCATCTGCACCGGTGCGGCCGCGCCGATCCCCGACTGGGCGCTCTACGGCACCGACCTCTCGCAGATCCCGGCCGCGTGCGTCGGCGGGGGCGGCGTGTTCTCGAACTCGCTGCCCAACGTCACGCTCTTCTCCAAGGACTTCGCGCCGCAGCGTTCCATCCGCTCCAACCTGCAGTGGACCGGCCCGGTCCTCGACAACCGCCTCGCGGCGACGCTCGAGGTCACCTACAGCTGGAACACCAACCAGCAGAGCGCGGTGGACCTCAATTTCGACCCGACGCAGGGCTTCGCGCTGGCCAATGAGGGCGGCCGGCCGGTGTACGTGGCCCCGGGCGACATCTTCCCCGCCACCGGCGCGATCGCGCCGGGCGCGAACCGCATCTCGACGGCGTACAACCGCGTGAGCCAGCAGGTCTCCGACCTCGCCGGGCTCAGCCGACAGGTCTCGCTGCGCATCTCGCCGACCCGCTTCTCGACCGGGTTCAGCTGGAGCGCGGCGTACGTCTATACGAGCAACAAGGAGCAGGTGCGCGGCTTCCAGAGCACCGCGGGCGACCCGCGCCTCATCGAGTGGACCCGCGCCGGCTTCGACACACGCCACCAGATCAGCTACAACCTCGGCTACAACTTCTTCGACGCGGTGCGCGTGAACTGGTCGGGCTCGTTCCGGTCGGGCAACCCGTACACGCCGGGCGTCAGCGGCGACGTGAACGGCGACGGCTACGGCAACGACCGCGCGTTCATCTTCGACCCGGCCTCCGGGACGACCACGCCGGCGGTGGCGAGCGCGATGACGGCGCTGCTCGCCAGCACCGACGGCGCGGCGGCCGACTGCCTGCGCGCCCAGATGGGGCGCATCGCGGGCCGCAACAGCTGCCAGGCGCCGTGGATCCAGACCGCGGTGCTGAGCCTCTCGCTCAACCCGGTGAAGTTCCACCTGCCGCAGCGCGCGACCGTGTCGCTCGCGGTCTCCAATCCGCTCGGCGCCGCCGACCTCCTGCTGCACGGCGAGGACGGCATCAAGGGCTGGGGCCAGGCCCGCACGCCCGAGACCACGCTGCTCTACGTGCGCGGCTTCGACGCCGGCACGCAGCGCTACGTGTACGACGTGAACCAGCGCTTCGGCAACACGAACCAGCAGCTGTCGGCGATCCGCGCGCCGGTCGCGGTCACGCTGCAGTTCCGCTTCGACCTCGGGCCGACGCGCGAGCGGCAGATGCTGCTGCAGACGCTCGACCGCGGCCGCGCCCTCGAGGGGAACAAGCCGACCGCGGCGGCGCTCAAGGCGCAGTACGGCAACGCCGGGCTCCCCAACCCGATGGCGACCATGCTGCGCTCGGCCGACACGCTCAAGCTCACGACGCCGCAGGCCGACTCGCTGGCGACGATGAACCGCTGGTACCTCATCCGGCTGGACTCGATCTGGGCGCCGATCGCGACCGAGCTCGCCGCGCTCCCCGACGCCTACGACCGCGATGCGGTGTACGAGAAGTACGTGCACGCCCGCCAGCGCTCGGTGGACCTGCTGCTCGCCCTCGAGCCGCGGCTCAACCGGCTCCTCACCAAGGAACAGAAGCGGAAGCTCCCCGCCTTCATCGCCAGCTACCTCGACAAGCGCTACCTGAAGTCGGTCCGCAACGGCACGGCGGGCACCGGCTTCGGCGTCCCCGGCGGCTTCAACGTCGGGGCGATCGCCGGCGGCGGCGCCTTCGAGATCCGCCGCTGACCGCGCCCCACACCAGGACCCACCGATGACCCCGATGCGAACCCTCCCGCGCCTCGCCCTCGCCGCCGCCACGCTCGCGGCGCCGGCGGCCGCGCAGCAGCAGCCCAAGCTCCCGCCGGTCCGGAAGCTCGAGACCATCCTCGCCCGCTCGGACGAGCCGATGACCTCCATCTCCGCGGCCGTGCCGCTCCCCGACGGCAAGGTGCTCGTCAACGACGTGCTCCAGCGCCGGGTGATCATGTTCGACTCGACGCTGAAGCAGGTCACCGTCGTCGCCGACTCCACGAGCGCCACCGCGAACGCGTACGGCGCGCGCGGCGGCGGTCTCATCGGCTACGGCGGCGACTCGGCCCTCTTCATCGATCCCGCCTCGCTCTCGATGATGGTGATCAACGGCAGGGGGGAGCTCACGACCGTGCGCGCCGTGCCGCGCGCGCAGGAGATCAACCTCTTCTCGGGCGCCAACGGGCGCCCCGGGTTCGACCCGCAGGGACGGCTCGTGTACCGCGGCCAGAACCGCCCGGGGTTCGGCGGGCAGGGCGGCGGCCGTGGCGGTCAGGGCGGTGGCCGCGACGGCGCGCGCGCCGGCGGCGAGGCGCAGCCGCGGCAGCGCGGCCAGGGCGGGCAGGGAGGGCAGGGCGGCGGCTTCGGCGGCGGTCCCGGCGGCTTCACCTTCCAGATGCCGACCCTGCCGGACTCCGCGCCGATCTTCCGCGTGGACCTCGCCACGCGCAGCCTCGACACGCTCGGCAGCCTCAAGATCAACCGCCCCGACGTGAAGGTCACGCAGGGCGCCGACGGCCGGCCGAACGTGCAGACGACGCTCAACCCGATGCCGATGATCGACGAGTGGGCGCTGCTGAGCGACGGCACCATCGCGCTCGTCCGCGGCCACGACTTCCACGTGGACTGGCGCGCGCCCGACGGCACGGTCACCGCGGGGCCGAAGCTCCCGTTCGACTGGCAGCGGATGTCCGATGACGACAAGCAGTTCGTGCTCGACTCGACGCGCACCGCGATCGAGAAGCAGCGCGAGGAGGCCCAGCGGATGATGAACGCGGCCGGCGGACCGGCGGCCTTCATCCAGGGCGGCGGCGGCGAGCGGTTGATGGCCGGCGCGCTCGGCGGCGGCGGCCCTGTCATCATCGCCGGCGGTGGCCCGGGTGGTGGCCCGGGCGGCGGCGGTGCGCCGCCACAGCGCCAGCAGGGCGGCAACGGTGGCAACGGTGGCGGTCAGGGCGGTGGCCCCGGCGGCCCTGGCGGCGGCTTCCAGGTCCCGGCGGTGAACCTCATCCCCGCCACCGAGATGCCGGACTACCGCCCGCCGTTCGCCGGCGCGGCCGCGCTCGGCGACCTCGACGGACACCTCTGGGTGCGCACCACCGCGCCGACGGACAATGGCGGCGCGCTCTACTACGTGATCTCGAAGGACAACGAGGTGATCGACCGCGTGCAGGTCCCGCAGGGCCGGCTCATCGCCGGCTTCGGGAAGGGCGGCATCGTCTACCTCGGGTTCCGCGACACCGAGGGGAAGGGGCGCCTCGAGATCGCGCGCTGGAAGTGAGCGCGGCGGTCCGCTGACCTTCCACTGACGCGCCGGGCTGTCCGACGGCCCTGACACGACGGAGCGGGGGAATGCCCTCCGCTCCGTGGTGCGCGAGAACCCTGAGCTTTTTTCTCCCCTTCCCTTGTGCGTCCCCCAAGGGCCGGATTACACTACACATGTACGCATTGAGAACCATTCTCAATCGCGTGAGAACGACTCTCGACCTCCTGCGATGACCGCCCCCAACTCGCGCGAACTGCCGGTCTGCACCTGCCCGCTCGTGGACAGCGAGACGGGGAGTGCCGCGACCGTCGTCGCGATCGAGTGCGGGGAGAGCGAGGCCTGCCGCCTCCGCGCGCTCGGCCTCTACGAAGGCGCCCAGGTCTCGGTGGTCGGCAAGCGCCACTGTCTCCTCGTGGACGTGAGCGGCACCCGCCTCGCGCTCGGCGCCGATCTCGCCGAGGGCATCACGGTCCGGCCGCAGGGACGCATCGCGAGCTGAGATGACCGCGACGGCAGGGCCGGAGCGGCCGACCGCGACCGAGCCGCTGCGGGTCGCCATCATCGGCAACCCGAACACCGGCAAGACGACGCTGTTCAACGCGCTCACCGGCCTCCGGCAGCGCGTCGGCAACTTCGCCGGCGTCACGGTCGAGCGGGTCGAGGGGGCGTTCAGGATGCCCGACGGCCGCCGCGTCGCGGTCCTCGACCTCCCGGGCTCGTACTCGCTCTCCGCCGGTTCGCCCGACGAGCGCATCGCGCTCGAGGTGCTCCTCGACCGGGACGGCCAGCACTGGCGGCCGCACGTGGTGCTCGTCGTGGTGGATGCGTGCCACCTGGAGCGCAACCTGTTCCTCGCGAGCCAGGTCTGCGAGCTCGGCCTCCCGGTCGTGATCGCGCTCAACCAGTTCGACATGGCGGCGGAGCAGGGGATCACCATCGACGTGCCGGAGCTGATCCACGCGATCGGCGTGCCGGTGGTCCCGACCGTCGCGTCGCGCGGCGAGGGGATCGAGCCGCTCAAGAAGGCGCTGTTCACGGCCGCCGAGCTGCCGCCGCCGGCGCGCCGCTTCACGCTGCCGCCCGAGATCGAGGCGTCGCTCGCGCCGCTCGTGACGCATCTGGAGCGCGGCGGGCTCGCGCGGGGGCCGGCCGAGATGGAGGCGCTGCGCCTGCTGGGCGTGCGGCGCGGGGAGAAGCACCTCGCGCACATCCCCGACCTGGCGCGCGAGCTCGACGCGGCCCGCGACGCCATCCGCGCGGTGGGCCACACGCCGGAGCGCGAGGAGTCGGAGGCGCGCTACGGGTGGATCGGCGAGGTGATGCAGCGGACCGTGCGCCGCCGCGCCGCGGGCACCGAGACCACGAGCGACCGCGTGGACGCCGTGGTGCTCCACCGGCTGGGCGGCCCGCTGGTCTTCCTCGCGATCATGGCGCTCGTCTTCCAGGCGGTCTTCAGCTGGGCGGCGCCGATGCAGGACGCCATCGAGGCGGTCATCCACTGGCTCGGCGCCCTCGTCGCCGCACCGCTGCCCGAGGGCGACCTCAAGTCGCTGGTGGTGGACGGCGTCTTCGCCGGTGTCGGGTCGGTGCTGGTCTTCCTGCCGCAGATCGCGATCCTGTTCGCCTTCATCGGCGTGCTGGAGCAGAGCGGCTACATGGCGCGCGCCGCCTTCCTGATGGACCGCGTGATGCGCCGCGTGGGGCTCCACGGCAAGAGCTTCATCCCGATGCTCTCCGGCTACGCCTGCGCGGTGCCCGGCATCATGGCCACCCGCACGATCGACGACCAGCAGGAGCGGCTCGCGACGATCATGGTCGTGCCGCTCATGTCGTGCTCGGCGCGGCTGCCGGTGTACACGCTCCTCATCGCGACCTTCGTGCCGGCGCTCCCGCTGTTGCCGGGCCTCGACCTGCAGGGCGCGACGATGCTCGCGATGTACCTGCTCGGCACCGTGGCCGCGCTCGCGGTCGCCGCGCTCTTCCGCAAGACGCTGCTGCGCGGCCCCGTGCGCCCGATGCTGCTCGAGCTCCCCGCCTACCGTTGGCCGTCGCCGCAGTCGCTCTGGGTCTCCGTGTGGCAGCGCTGCCTGCTCTTCCTGCGCCGTGCCGGCACCGTGATCCTCGCGCTGAGCATCGTCCTGTGGGCGCTCGCGACCTACCCGAAGACGGCGGTGGACCCGTCGCTCCCGGTCGAGGCGCAGCACGAGCAGCAGCTCGCGCACTCGGCGCTCGGCGGCTTCGGCCACGCGATCGAGCCGGCGGTCCGCCCGCTCGGCTACGACTGGAAGATCGGCGTCAGCATCGTCGCGAGCTTCGCGGCGCGCGAGGTGTTCGTCTCGACGATGGGCACGATCTACGGGGTGGGCGCCGAGGATGACGCGGCGCTGCAGGACCGCCTGCGGCGCGAGACCCGCGCCGACGGGGCGCCCGCGTACACGCCGCTGGTCGCCGTCGGGCTGATGGTGTTCTACGTCTTCGCCCTGATGTGCATGAGCACGATCGCCGTCACCATCCGCGAGGCGGGCGGCGGGCGGCTCGGCTGGAAGTGGGCGGGGATCCAGTTCGCCTACATGCTCGCGCTGGCCTATGGGGCGGCCTGGCTGACCGTCACGGCCGGCCGCGCGCTGGGGTTCGCCTGATGCGCGCCGATACGATCCTCGCGCTCGCGATCGTCAGTGCGGCGGCGGCGTGGCTGGCGTGGCGCGCGGTACGGCAGTGGCGCGCGCGGAAGGACCGGGGACCGGATTGCGCCAACTGCGGGCACTGACCGCGGCGCCGGCGCCGCGCACGCCGCGCGCCGCGGACGCCTCGCGCACCGCGCGAGCCGTGGGCACCTCGCGCGCGGTCCGCGCACTCGCCGCGATCGCGCTGCTCGCCCTCGCCGCG